>JADBLP010000011.1:0-10685 GCA_014894375.1 Actinomycetota bacterium
TTTATGTAGCTGTTTCATAATATAGGACCTCACTTTTTGATCCTATATTATTACAGTTTTAAGTTATTTCTAAGAGTTCACTTTTAAAACGTAAATAATTAAAAAAACGGTTCACTTTTAATTTGTTAGTAACAATTCAAGTAATTAAAGTTGATAATAAAATAAAAATAGAATTAACTAGGAAATAAAAGAGTTTTTTGTAAAAAGAAGAAAGTAAAAAATAAATTAAAATTATTGATAATTATGAGGAGGAAATTTATTATGAGTTTCTATGATGATTATGTTGCCAAGACTCCTAAATCTGGGAAGGAGGCTAAAAGAGCACAAGCAATTATCCCTGGTGGTGTGGGTAGTGCAATCCAGTTTTGGGCTCCTTACCCTATTTTTATTGAGGATAGCAAGGATGCCTATGTCTGGGATTTAGACGGTAATAAATATATTGATTTTTGCATGTGTTATGCAGCCATGGTTGCTGGACATGCTAATCCTATTATTGCGGAGGCAATTTGCGAGCAAGCTAAGAAGGGTACTCTTTATGGTTTGTGTGCATCAGCTGCTACCGATTTAGCTGAGGAAATTCATCGTCGTTATCCGGTAGCCGAGATGCTTCGTTTTACTCAGTCTGGAGTAGAAGCAACTATGTATGCAGTACGCCTAGCCAGAGCAGCCACAAGAAAGATGGGAGTACTTAAAGTTGAGGGAGCCTATCATGGATGTTCTGATATACTAATGGTTAGTTGTGCCGTACCTTCTAATACGCCTGCTGGTCCAGATTGGATGCCCTCTTCTATTGTAGAAAGCGAGGGTATTCCTCCAGATACTACAAAATATACCTATGTAGTTCAATTTAATGATTTAGAGAGCCTGGAGTATCAGTTAAAAAAGCATGAAGGAGAGATTGCTTGCTTTATTTTAGAGCCTTGCATGACTAACGGGGGGGTAATTCCTCCTGATCCTGGCTACCTTAAAGCGGTACGCGAGCTTACTCGTAAGTACAATGTCCTTTTAATCTTTGATGAAGTAAAAATTGGATGTCGAATTGCAGAAGGTGGTGCTTGCGAGAAATATGGAATTGAACCTGACCTGATTACTTTTGCTAAAGCGATTGGTGGAGGGACTCCTTTAGGCGCTTTCGGAGGGCGTCGAGATTTGATGAATCTTATTACACCTGTTGGACCAGTTGTCCATTTTGGCACTTATAATGCTAATCCTCTATGTACAGTCGCTGGATTAACCTGTCTTAAGAAAGTTTTAAATAAAGAGAAATATAAGGAAATGGATAGGTTAGGTGACAAATATGCAGCTGGATTAGAAGAAATTATTAATTGCTTGGGTCTTCCTGCTTGTGTTACACACGAGGGACCCTTAGGTGGCATTCAATTTGTTCCGGAAAAACCCCATACTTATAGACAAGCCAATCAGTGTAATAAAGAAATGTGGAGAGATTACTGGTATGGTATGTTAAGTAAAGGTGTAATTCCTATGGGAAGTGGCTGGTTTGAAGAATATTCTATATCTGCTGCACATACAGAAAAAGATATTGATGAGGCTCTCAATGTTACAGAAGATGTGCTTAAGGTAATTAGTAAGGAGTCTTATAAATAAGAAGTAGGATTGTAAATACTTTTCTTAAGGAAGAAATCAAGGCTAGATATTAAAGAAGAGAAACACATGAGAAATTTTTAAAAGAGTTAAAAAGAGATTGAATCGAAATATTAATATAATAGTGGTAACTCCTCCACTTGTAAGAGCAGGGGGGGGAGAACAATTTCCTATATCTTCCGTTCATACTTTGATTAGCCCGAAGGGCAGAATACCACGGATTTGCCCGTGGATGAATGTAAAATTCGCCCGAGAGGTAATGCGGGGGGGGGTCTTGACTGCCACTCGTGATGAGGGAACTATAGCCAGAGTTATGGCTCAAGCCATACAAAAAAATTTTGAAATAATGTTATTTTCTAGTATTAATAAGGTGATAAATATTTCTATTGAAGAGGCAGCCAAAGTTGCAAATACCAATAAATTAAGTGGAACTATGGGAATTCCTGTTAGCCTTTTTAAAGTTAAAGGTAACCTAATGACTGAAGTGGAAGCTTTTAATTTGCAGGGGGTCCAGGTGTTTTTGTTATAGAGGGGGAAGAAAAGGACGTAAAAAGTTGTTTAGATGTCATAGAAGAGTGTAAAAGAGCTTATTTAAATGTTGTTTTCCCTGATTGTGAATATTGTAGATATGATAAGTGCCCTCGCTCAATAGTTTATTCTAAATTAAAATAAAAGGAGTAAAACCATGAAAGAAAAAAGAGGAGAAACTTTAATTTTAGCTCAATTTGTTAATGAGTTGGAATTGAAGGATATACCGCCGCACGTAATTGAATCTGCTAAGTTTTGCATTTTAGATAGTATTGGTTGTGGTTTATTTGGCAATTCCCAAAAGTGTGTGGAGATCTTAGCTGATTATGTAGAAAAGCTTGGCGGCCGAGAGGAAGCCACTATATGGCAAAATAAGAAAAAAAACAGTGCTGCCAACGCTGCTTTGGTTAATAGTACTTCCTGCCACTCCTTTGAGATTGACGATACTCATCATAATTCTGCGCTACATCCTGGCTCTGTAGTTATTCCTACAGCGATTGCTATGTCAGAGGCTATTGGGAATATCTCAGGAGAAAAGTTTCTTACAGCTATAGTTGCAGGTTATGAGGCTGGTGCACGAATTGGTATGTGTGTTGGCGGCTCGGCTCACTTCCAGCGGGGATTTCATAATCAAGGCACAATAGGCACTTTTTCTGCAGCAACAACTGCAGGAAAAATATTAGGGCTTTCTACCGAAGAAATGGTTAATGCTATAGGCTTAGCTGGTTCACAAGCGGCTGGCCTAATGGCAGCCCAATATGGTGCTATGGCAAAACGTCTTCATTCTGGTAAAGCAGCAATGAATGGGATTTACTCTGCCCAACTTGCCCAGATGGGCTTTACTGGTATTCCTGACGTAATTGAAGCTAAATTTGGAGGTTTTTGTTCTTCTACTAGCAGTGTTATGGATCTAGAAAAAATTATTCAAGGTCTAGGCGAGAATTTTGAGTTGCCTAACGTGGGCTTTAAAGTTTATTCATGTTGTGCCAGTAATCAAACCAGTGTAGATGCTGCTAAAGATCTCTTACGTCAGGGATTGGATGTTAGTAAAATTGCCAAAATATTAGTGCACACCACTACTGCCACCAAAGAACACGTAGGATGGAAATATAAGCCTTTCACCGTACTAACTGCACAGATGAATATGCCCTTTACAATTGCAGTTACCCTGATAGAAGGAGACGCCTTTATAAAGCAGTATACTCCGGAGAAAATATCTGATCCTAAATTAATAGCACTGGCTAATAAGGTAGAGGTGGTGGTTGACAAAGAATTAGATAAGTTAGGACCTGACTTTAGGCACGCCTCTATTGTACAAGTGGAAACTATTGATGGTGCTAAATGGCAGAAAAGTGTAGACCACCGCAAAGGTAGCAAGGAGAACCCTGTGACCAAAGAGGAATTAATTGAAAAATTTAAGATGGTTACTAAAGGCATTTTGGTTAAAGAAGAAGCTAAGCATATGGTAGATTTGGTTTTGGGAATAGAAGAAGAGAGAAATTTTAAGGAGTTTTTACAAAAAATAAGCTAATTAATATTTCTGGAGGTGATTGGTTTGAAAGACTTAGTTAGTGAACTTCTAAAGGATTCAGTAGATATTCATGCTCATGGCTATCCTGAATTTACTATTAAGATTCCACCACGATTAAGCAATTTTGATTTGGCAAATTTAATGAAGTCAAGCAGTATGAAAGGTTTTTAGAGAGATATTATACATAGTCTATTTCTAATTTTAGTTTAAGAAAGATCCAAGAAAGAAGGGAGTTCCATAGTTTTAAAAAAAATTAGCTGAATTTATAATAAAGTCTAATATAGAAAATACAAGCAATTGTTTGAATTATGAATGTATAAAAAAGTTGTAACCGATACTATTATGTGTGGTATCGCAGGAACTAAGTGGCCCTACTTCAATTATTTGCAGTAATAAAAAAATTTCTGTTTCTAGTGTAGCGTTTATAAACACATTTCTACCAAGGAACTATTCCTTTGATGATATTTTTGAGCCAGGCGTGGTTCATCCGGGAGCAACAATAGTTATGAGTGCTTTAGCTCTAAGCGAGTGGTTAAAATCAAGTATTGATGAATTTATGGAAGCTATAGATAGTAGGATACGAAGTGGTTTCCAGGGTTGCTGATGCCATTAACCCCTGACACTATAACAAGGGATTTCATCCTACAGGAACTTGTAATTCCATTGGTGTATCAGCTATGGCGGCAAAACTATTTGATCTTGACATAAAAAAAACATGTACGTCGTTGAGACTATCGGCTGATCAAGCTTGTGGTTTTCGACAATATCAAATAAACGGAAATATTGCTAATATTGCTTTTCACGCAGCAAAAGCAGCAGAAAATGGTATTGTTGCTACATTATTGAGCAAAAAAGACTTTGCAGGTCCTGGAGAGACTATTTCAGGAAAGTTTGGATTTAATTGTATGGCAGGCGAATGTTGGTTTTCCTGAACATGATATAAGGAAAATGGTTAAAGAAAATCCTGCAAAAGTACTAAATCTATCTTAATAATATATTCTAAATTGAAATTTTAAATGTATTATTGTAGTAGTTTCTAAATATTAGAACACGTTTAATATAAAAAATGGAGGCAAAACTATGAAAAAAGAGGCAAATTTTAGAAATCTGCTCAAAGAAAAAGAAGTAATCCTTCTACCAGGTACCTTTAATGCACTGGTAGCAAAACTAATTGAAGCTAAAGGATTTGATGCTGTCTACTGTACAGGAGGAGGGGTGTGCACTTCCTTTTTGGGCTTGCCTGATATTGGCTTAATATCTTTATCGGAAATGACGCAGGTAGTAGGACATATTTGCAGTGCAGTTGAACTACCAGTAATTTCGGATGCGGATACCGGCTTTGGTAATGCGATAAATGTTATGCGGACAGTCCGGGAATTTGAAAAAGCAGGGGCCGCGGGAATTCATATTGAAGATCAGCTTTTTTCTAAGCGCTGTGGACATGTGGCCGGTAAAGACGTTATCTCTAAAGAAGAAATGGTGGGAAAGATTAAAGCGGCCCTAACGGCTAGATCTGATCCAGATTTTGTGATTATAGCTAGAACCGATGCCCGCAGTGTAGAAGGCTTTAAAAGTATCATAGAAAGGGCTAATCTTTACAGGGATTCAGGTGCTGATATTATTTTTCCCGAAGCCCTAAAAACAGCGGAAGAATTTATTGAGTTTGCTAAATCAGTTCCCAATATTCCCTTGATGGCCAATATGACCGATTTTGGTAAGACTCCCTATTTTTCCGTAGAAGAATTCAAACAAATGGGCTATAAAATTGTTGTTTTCCCAGTTAGTACTATGCGGGTAGCCATGAAAGCCATAGAGGAATTTTTAACTGAGCTCAAAGAGAAGGGCACACAAAAAGATTTCCTAAATCGTATGCAGACTCGTAAAGAGCTCTATGATCTTATAAATTATCGCCAATACACAGCATGGGAAAAACAATTTCTCTTAGAGGGGGGAATAGATCCTTTAGATAATAAATAGCGGAAATAGCTAAGGAGGTGATAGAAAATGGGAATGACAATGGCTGAAAAAATTTTAGCAGACCATTCTGATAAAGAGGAAGTAAAACCAGGAGAGTATATCTTCGCTAATTTAGATTTAGTAATGGGCCATGATGTAAGTGCTCCCAGAGCAATAAGGATATTTAGGAAAATGGGGGCCAAGAAAGTTTTTAATAAAGATAAAATAATTTTGTTGGAAGACCATTTTGTGCCAAATAAAGATGTTAATTCTGCCGAGAGCTGTAAGTTAATGAAAGAATTTGCCCTGGAACAAGAATTAACCCATTATTATCCTGTGGGCCGGGCGGGTATTTGCCATGCTTTCTTGCCTGAAAGTGGGATGGTTTTGCCAGGTCAGTTGATTGTAGGAGGAGATTCTCATACTTGTACATATGGGGCTTTAGCTGCTTTGGGTACAGGAATAGGGGCTACAGATTTAGCTGCTGCAATGGCACTAGGAAAACTTTGGTTCAAGGTTCCAGAAACTATAAAAATTACATTTAAAGGTAAACCTTCCAAGTGGATAACAGGTAAAGATTTAATATTATTTATTATTGGTCAAATTGGCGTAGAGGGGGCTAAGTATAAAAGTCTGGAGTTTGATAGAGAGGCTGTTACATATCTTTCAGTATCCGACAGGTTGACAATAGCTAATATGGCAGTGGAGGTAGGCGCTAAGTGCTGTTTAATGCCTCCTGATGCTAAGATTATTCAATATCTTAAAGAACGGACAAGAGAGGAAATTGACATTTCTTTCCTTGAATCAGATATAGGTGTTAATTATGAAAAAGTGCTTGAATTTGATATAACAAAGATAGAACCCCAGGTTGCTTTTCCCTATTTACCTTCTAATGTAAAACCTATTTCAAAAGTTGGTAAAATAAAAATTGATCAAGTAGTAATAGGCTCCTGTACTAACGGAAGATTAGAAGATTTACGCTTAGCAGCGGAGGTATTGAAAGGGAAGAAGGTTCCAAATTACCTGAGGTTGATTATAATTCCAGCTACGCAAAAGATTTACTTAGATGCTTTAGCCGAAGATTTACTCAAGGTTTTTGTGGAAGCAGGTGGAGTTATCAATCCCCCCTCCTGTGGACCCTGCCCAGGAGCGCAAATGGGGGTCTTAGCCAAAGGAGAAAAGGCTGTATCTACTACTAATAGAAATTTTGTTGGGAGAATGGGTCATAAGGAAAGTGAAATATATTTAGCAAGTCCTTTGGTAGCAGCGGCGAGTGCTGTCAAAGGTTATATAGCGGATCCCAGGGAGTTGCTAATCTAACTAAATAGTGATTTTTATTAAAATTAGGAGGTGAAAATTAATCATTGTGAAACTTAAAGGGATGGTTTGGAAATTTGGCGATAATATTGATACAGATCAAATTATTCCAGCTAAATATTTAAGTATTTCTGATCCGAGAGAGTTGGGCCGGCATTGTATGGAGGACAAGAGAACTAATTTTGCTTCCCTTATATCATCAGGAGATTTTATAGTAGCGGGAAACAATTTTGGTTGTGGTAGTTCTCGGGAAGAAGCCCCTTTTGTTCTTAAGGAAATAGGTATTAAAGTTATAATTGCGAAGTCCTTTTCCCGGATATTCTTAAGGAATGCTATAAATATTGGTTTGTCCGTCATTGATTGTGCTGCTTTAGTAGATGAAACTTCTGAAGGAGATGAATTAGAAATAGATCTATCCAAGGGGAAACTTAAAAATATAACCACCAGCCAAATTTATCAAAGTCAACCTATGTCTGAGTTTTTATTACAAATAATCAATGACGGTGGGTTAGTTAATTTTGTCCAAAAAGAATTACAAAAAACAAGGAGGGTAAATAAATAATGAATTATACTCAAAGACTTGCTCAATATGCTTCTAATTTAAAATATGAGGATGTTCCTACTGAGGTAATTGGAAAAGTGAAAGTACTGTTACAAGATTATATTAGTGTAGCTTTTGGAGGAATGCAAACTGAAAGCGGAAAGATTGTTGCTGAATTTGCTAAGGATTTTAATGAGAAAGGGAAATGTACAGTAATAGGCTGGGGTTATAAATCAGCGCCATATAACGCTGCCTTTGCAAATGCTATAATGGCACATAGTATTGAGTTGGATGATGCTGATGTAGATGCTCTTTTTCACTATGGAGTAGTGATAGTTCCAGCTGCATTAGCAGCTGCAGAATGGGTAGATACTAGTGGAAAAGAATTTTTAACTTCCCTGATGGTAGGTTGTGACGTTATCACTAGAATTAGTGAGGCAACTAATCCCTCGCTACGCAATAGAGGTTACCATACTACTCCTACCTGTGGTGTTTTTGGTGCCGGAGCTGCTAGTGGCCGAGTTATGAAACTTAATGAAGATAAAATGGTTAGTGTATTAGGCTTAAGTGGCGCCCAAGCTTCTGGATTGATGGAGATGTATGGTCCTTCCATGGCAAAGAGATTTAATCCTGGCCCTGCAGCGAGGAATGGAATTACAGCTGCCCTTTTTGCTGAAAGGGGCTTTACAGGAGCAGAAACTATTCTTGAAGGTGAAAGAGGCTTTTGCCGTGCTTTTTCAGATGAATATGATTTAGAACGCCTCACTGCTGGTTTAGGTGAGGATTTTAGAATATTTATAGAGTATAAACCCTATGCATGTGCTAGACCAATTCATAATGCTATAGATTGTGCGCTGGAGATTAGAAACAAATATTCTCCTGTTTTAGAAGAAATAAGTTCCATATTAGTAAAGAGGCATCCTGATTGGGCACACTATCATAGTATTAATGAGCCCCGTACTTATCATGAAGCTCAAATGAGTTTACCTTATTCAGTAGCTGTAGCCTTAGTAGAAGGAAGAGCTTTTTATGATCAATATTCAGAGGAGAACCTTAAAAGGTCGGAAATTATGCGGCTATGTAGAATGGTAGAAATTGAACCTGATGCTACACTTCTTCGAGGAGTATCTTGCCGGATGATAATAGGTATGAAAGACGGGAGGAAGTTGGAAGCTCTGGTTGATTATCCGAAGGGTTCTCCACAAAATCCCATGACAGAAGAAGAACGATATACCAAGTTTGAAGACTTGAGTTCAAAAGTATTGAATGATAGTCAGCGCCAGAATATAATAGAGAAAATTTCCAATATGGAAGAGATTGAAGATATAAAGGCGTTTACTTCACTTTTAAGTTAAAAAGAGTATCATTGAAAAATATTATAAAAACTGCATAGGTAAAAGTAGTAGCGATTGAAACTTGCTTTTGAACATGGTAGAGAAAGGTACTTAAGTTCTAGTGTATAGACAAGAAATGAAACTCCTCGCAGCAGAGCTACGAGGTATCTATTTACCTCTAAAGCAAGCTAATTTGTCTATTGTATAATTTTTTATATTCTTTTTCGATCTTTTTTCACATTTATTAATCGCAGCAGAGCTGCTGGAAATTGAACCCCAAGCGATTAAATAGTCTTAAGAAAAATTTAAAAAATTGATAGGAGGAGATCGTATGGAAAAATTAATTGAGGTGCGTTGGCATGGTCGAGGTGGCCAAGGGGCGGTTACTGCCTCCAAATTGCTGGCTACTTCTGCCCTTACCGAAGGCAAGTATATTCAGGCTTTTCCTGAGTATGGTCCAGAGAGGATGGGTGCTCCCATCCAAGCTTTTACCCGTATAAGCGAAAATCCTATTAAAATTCACTGTCATGTTACTAACCCCAATATAGTAGTAATATTAGATCCCACTTTATTGAAGGCAGTAGATGTAACTGAAGGTTTAACCGAAGATGGGGTTTTAATAATAAATACTGAGGAATCAGCTACTGAGATAAGAAAAAAATTAAATCTGAAAGGTAGAAAGGTCTATACGGTAGATGCCAGTAAAATTGCTCAAGAGACCATAGGAAGACCACTACCTAATACTCCTTTAATCGGTGCCTTAATAAAAGTTACCGGATTATTGGCTTTGAATAATGTATTAGCTGATATAGAGGATAAATTCAAGTTAAAATTTAATTCCAAGATTGTTGAAGGCAACATCAATGCTATTAAGAGAGCTTATCAGGAGGTGAAGGGTGAATGAGTGATGACAAAAAATTAGGATGGAAAGAAATTCCCGAAGGGGGATTAATTACCAAGGCGGGGAATTCAGCTACTTACGAAACTGGTTCCTGGAGATCTGCTAGACCGGTAAGAGATGAGGAGAAGTGTACAAATTGTTTGATCTGTTGGGTTTATTGCCCCGATTCTTCCATAATAGTTACAGACGAAAAGATAAAAGGTATTGATTATTCTCACTGTAAAGGCTGTGGGATATGTGTAACAGAGTGTCCTGTCAAAGCCATCAAAATGATAGATGAAAAAGAATTTACCGATTAGAAAGGAGGAGAAATATGAATAATAAAATGACTGCAATTACCGGAAACGAAGCTGTAGCTTATGCCATTAAACAGATAAATCCTGATGTAATGGCTGCTTATCCCATCACTCCCCAAACAGATATAGTGGAAAAATATTCTGAATATGTAGCTGATGGGTTAGTAGATACTGAATTTGTTACGGTAGAGAGTGAGCATAGCGCTATGAGTGCCTGTGTAGGAGCGGCCGCTGCCGGAGGTAGAGTAATGACTGCTACTTCTGCCAATGGCCTGGCTTTAATGTTTGAAATACTTTATGTTGCTTCTTCAAATAGATTGCCAATTATTATGCCAATGGTAAATAGAGCTTTATCTGGTCCTATTAATATTCATTGTGACCATAGTGATAGTATGGCTGCTCGAGATTCGGGTTGGATTCAAATCTATTCCGAAAATGTTCAGGAGGCTTATGATAATACCATTCAGGCAGTGAGAATTGCCGAACATATGGAAGTTCGTTTACCGATAATGGTCATGTATGATGGATTTATTACCAGTCATGGAATAGAATGTGTAGAACTTTTAGATGATGATAAAGTAGCTAAATTTGTAGGGGAATATTCTCCCCGTTATCCTTTATTAGATATAAATCATCCGGTAACTTATGGTCCTTTAGATCTTTATGATTACTATTTTGA
>JADBLP010000049.1:0-3196 GCA_014894375.1 Actinomycetota bacterium
GTTTCCGGGAAGTAATGGCAGGATACCAATTAAATAAAATATAAAAGATGATTTATAAAACATGTTCCATTGAGCGAGTAATTGCGAAAGTTTTTACTGATTTATCACTGCAAGAAGGTGATCATAGATTATCTGATATGATAGAATGGGCTGGTGAAGCTTTGGAAAAAATAGGGGCTTTCCCATCGTTTACAAATAAGGTAACTGGTAAAGACACTGTCCCATTACTTGAACTTGCTAACTACTCGGCTAAACTACCATGTGATTTTCATAATCTAATTCAAATTTCCTACGCTAGTTCTACTAACGGTCCGTTCTATCCAATGAGATATAGTACTGGTAATTTTGATAATGGTGATCCAACCATGGTAACATCAGAAGCTATATCTAATGTTGCTGCTATGTCAGACCTAATTGCTTTAGTGATGAATTTGGACGATACTTTAGTAGACGATCTTCCAGATGCTGATCCTTGGTTATCTGGTTATAAAAAAGCATTGGCTAAAATAAACTCAGATCCTGTGCTGAAATCTAAACTTGTTGGGATATTAAATCTTACAAGTCCAAATTTTAGGGGTGAATATGGTGCAATGTCCACTACAACAGATTTTACATATGTCATAACTCCTGGTTATATTAAGACTAATGTTGAGTCTGGTTATTTGATGATGGCTTATCAAGCTATACCAACAGATAATAAAGGCTACCCCATGATACCAGATGATCAAGGTTTTATAGAAGCAATCTATTGGTACATAACAATGAAAATATATTACCCACAATGGGTAGGTGGTCAGATTAGAGACGCTGTGTATTATGACGCTAGGCGTTCGTGGAATTACTATTGTAAGCAGGCTTACGGAGATGCTCTTATGCCTAACACAGATTTACTTGAAAGTATTAAAAATTCTTGGTTGAGACTGGTCCCAGAAATAAATGAACACAATAGTGGGTTTTCTACATTGGGTCAGGCACAAGCTTATTATAATCATAACTAAATGATAAAAGAGACTATAAATACTTTTATGGGGGGAATGGATAAAGATACAGATAAGTCCATTCTACCTAAGAATAAATATTTGGATGCACTTAACTATAGGTTAATAACTACAGATGGTGGCACCACTGGTTCTCTTGAAAATATTAAGGGGACTAAATTTTTATTGAATGTTGCTCCTGTTGTGGGTACTAACGTTGTTGATGGTTTTATAATTGGCTCAGTTCAGTTACGAGAGGATATAATACTATTTGTTACAACTAACACCGGCGCTACTCCTGTCACTGGGGATGGTATAAGTAGGATTTATAAACTAACAATAGATTTAACTACAGAAGCCCAAACAGGATTAGTATTATTATATGATGATAGTTTAAACGTAGATGCCAGTGACTTAAATTTTAGTACAGAGCATCCTATCAAAGCAATTGCTAAATATGAAACACCAAATATTCAAAAAGTATATTGGACTGATGGTTATAATAACATACGATATATAAACGTAGCTAATAGCCAGACGATAGACGGGGAAGTCTATTCTGTTCCTGGTGATTATATGTCAGTTGATAAATTTGAATTCTTACCTAAGTTCACCGCCAAGAAACCTACCTTAGTAAACATCGTTGGTGGAAAAGTATATACCGGTATGGTTGCATATTCTTATCAATTATATATAACCAACGGTGCAACTACAGCCTTTTCTCCATTGAGCGATCCAATACACGTAGTATCTGATAACGATTTTTTAACTAACACTAGTACTTATAGGGGGGACGAAGTAAAGGTAAATTCTGGCAAAGGGTTTATTATAGGGGTAGATAATACTGGGAATACCGGTTACAATAGATTAAGATTAATTAGGGTGCACTATACTAGTCTTAATAATGTTCCTGAAATATCCATAGCAAATGAAATAGAAATAGATCCTGCTGGCACAACAGTACAAATTACAGATATAGGGAATACGCTAGGGCAATTAACCTTAGATGAATTTAACGTATCTTCTACAGAACTGTTCAAGTGCCAAGATATAGCTACAAAAAATAATAAATTATTTGCAGCTAATATAGAAGAATTTGATTTTACAGTAAGTGATTGGGATGCTAGGGCTGTAAGATTTAATAGCGCAGGTTTAGCTGTTGTTGAAGATTCTGAGTTAGGTACTAGAACTTTGTTAGGTAGTTTACTCAATTGGGATGATCCTGTTACGGGCTATCCATCTGAGCATGATGGTATAAATACATTCAATAATCCAGATGATTATATACTTAATCCAGATAATCCATATATGTTTCAGGGGGATGGTCTTATCCTGGGGGCTGAAGGAAAAAATATAAAAATAGATTTTGAGACAGAAGGTTTTTATTTAGATACTTCAAACAGTGACACTACATTTTATACAACTCCTCCAACAGATACCGATGATTTATCTTATAAGAATTATGCCAGTCCTTGGAAGGGTGGAAAATTAAGTTGGCAGAGGGATGAAGTATATAGGTTGTTTGTAGTATTTGGTAATGATAGGGGGCAACGAGCTTTTCCGCAATGGATATGTGATTTAAAGATGCCCAGTCTTCATGACAATAGTTTTTTTAATTCTGATGGAATTGATCCAGATGTAAATTTACAATATCCTTGGTTATTATCTGTGGACGATGGTATAGGTGTAGTAAGCTATAGATTGTATCCTCGTGTATATTTTAAATCATTTCCTACTAATGCAACATGGGCTCAAATATATAGGGTTAAAAGAGAAAGACCTGATAGGTCTGTGGTAACTCAGGGATTAGTGATACCAACTTACGATGATTCCACTATATATTCTCCAGATTCAATAATGTATAATAATTTAGAAACAAATGGTGTAGAGATAATTAAATTAGTATCACCAGAGATAAACATTAATCATAATATATCTCCACAAGCTACTGATTATTTAGAGTATGTAACAAATTTTGGTGGTGTTGGTGGGGCTGGTGGGTCTGCTAGAAGTATTCCTGTAACAGATTCTTCAACTTCTATAGAAGGGTATAGAAAATTAAAAACAAATACAAGGGTTGCTTTTACTACAGATACAAAAACTAGTATTGTTGATTCTTTTATGGTAAGTCCAAATAATTCTTATACAGAATACAATCTTATAAATGGTAAAAAATACAGTAATTATGTTCATAATTCTCCAACAAAGGGCTGTAGTGG
>JADBLP010000132.1:0-10525 GCA_014894375.1 Actinomycetota bacterium
TCTATATCCTGCTATTACCCTCTATGGTCAATCTTGAAAAATCTGCCATCAGTAAGTAAAGGTCAACTGCTTTTTTAATTAAATTAATCCTATTGGATCTTACTTTTTTGTCTTTGTCCATAACCAGAACCTTATCAAAAAACAAATCCACAATTTCTCCAAATCCATAAAGTTCAGCAAGAACTGCGGTGTAATCTTTTTTGCACATAAGGTCCTTTATTGCTTTTTCCTTACTACTAAGAGACAAAAATAATCTTTTTTCATATTCTTCCTCCAGGAGTTCCGCATCAACTTCCCCAAATTCTTTTTTATCTATTATATTTTTACACCTAGTCATAGGATATGAAATCTTTTTTATATCTTCACTTTCGATGAACTCTTCTATTGCCTTATATCTTAAATCAATATCTAAAATAGAGCAGCATCCTGACCCTAGAATTGATTCTAAAATATCCAATCTCTTATCTTTTTTCTCCAGCAAGAATCTGTATCTTGCAATAATAAAATCTTTAATCCCGGCACTAATCTTCAAATCACTTATACCTCTAAAATCAAAAGATTTTTGGTAGAGGTTCTGATTGTAACTTATTAAACCGGTCAGATCAAAATCATATTTTCCTTTAAGTATTGAAAGTACAATACCGGAAGCTTTTCTCCTTAATGCAAAAGGATCTTCGGAACCGGAAGGTATCTTTCCTGCCATAAACATCCCGGTTATAGTATCAATTTTATCAGCAATAGATAATATCAGGCCTACATCCGTAGTCGGAAGAATATCAGCGGCAAACCTGGGAAGGTAGTGTTCAAAAATTGCATCCGACACCTCGCTCTTTTCGCCCTTCTCCCTGGCATACTGACGGCCAACTACCCCCTGAAGTGCTGGAAATTCCACTACCATATTGGTAACCAGGTCACATTTGCAAAGCATACTTGCTGTAGCTAAATTAGTAGAGATATCATCTTTTTCGTGGAGCCTGTTACCCCCCAGTAACCCGGCAATATAGGCGCTGACCTTTTTAAGCCTTAAAGCTTTATTATGCATACTGCCAAGATTTGAAAAGAAAATCACTCCCTTTAGTTTATCAGTCCAGTAGTTGAAATCGTGTTTTTTATCCTCTTCATAAAAAAATGCGGCATCGCTCAACCTGGCTTTCAGTACTCTTTCATTACCCTTCTTTATTCCACCATTATCTTTTATTCCATTCTGTATAATCAAAAATTTGGTGCTGACATTACCCGACTTATCTAAAACTGCAAAATATTTCTGGTGGTACTGTATTGCTTCTATCAATAGGTCTTTAGGAATGTATAGAAACTCTTCAGGGAAGTTACCTATAACAACATTCGGTATCTCGACCATATTCACCACATCATTTAGTAAGTTTCCATCCAAAACAACCTTATAATTACCTTTCCATATATCCTCTTCCAGTTGATTGATCTGATTCAATATTAATTCTTTTCTTTTTTCAGCATCAGCTATTACTTTCCCCTTATCCTGGAGCAGTTTAAAATAGCTATCGGCATCCTTTATGTTAATAGGTCCTGGACTTAGTGTGCGGTGTCCAAAAGTAATATTTGCGGAATTTAAATTTTCGAGACTAAATTTTATTACCTCATTATCATACAAAGCAAGTATCCATCTTATAGGACGAGCAAATTTAATATCATGGTCTGCCCAGGTCATCTGCTTGCTGAAGGTAAGAGAGAGTATAGAGTCCTTTAGTATATCCGGCAGGACATCTACGGCTTTTTTCTCTTCTTCTATAATCCTTTTTCCCAGATATACACCTTTGCCCTCAACTTCGATTTCCTCCAGATCAGAAACTTCCAGATTCAAACTCCTGGCAAATCCTTCTGCAGCCCTGGTAGGATTGCCATCCTTATCAAATGCAACCTTCAGGGTAGGGCCGGCAACTGTCCTCTCTTTAGAATTTTGAAGCTCACTTAATCCTTTTACTACAGCAACCAGCCTTCTTGGCGAACTGTAAGTTTGAATATCTTCAAATTCTAATCTATTTTCAGCCAGTTTATTTTCAAGAATTTCCTTAAGCCCGCCAACTCCTTCTCCAGCACATGAAGGAGGTAGTTCTTCAGTTCCAATCTCAAAAACTAAATTTTTTCTCATAATTATTTTCTATTCCTTTTTAAGTAGCGGGTATCCCATTTCCTCTCTCTGCTTAAGATAGGCAGAACATAAAATTTTGGCAAGATTTCTAACTCTGGCAATATAAGAAATCCTCTCTGCTACACTTATTGCCTCTCTTGCATCCAGCAAATTAAAAATATGTGAACATTTAATTACATATTCGCATCCTACAAAGATAAGTCCCCTGTCTATAACCTTCTTGAATTCCTTTTCATATTTCTTAAACAAATCCAGAAGCATGCTTACACTGGCTACTTCAAAATTATAAACCGACCACTGTTTCTCAGATTCAAGATACAAATCCCCGTAGGTGATATTATCAGACCATTTTAGATCCCAGAAGCTATCCTTGTCCTGCAGGTACATAGCAATACGCTCCAGACCATAGGTTATTTCTGCCGAGACAGGCTTCATCATAAAACCACCCATCTGCTGGAAATAAGTAAATTGGGTTATTTCCATTCCATCAGCCCATACTTCCCATCCCAGGCCCGCAGCCCCAATAGTCGGAGACTGCCAATCATCCTCAACAAACCTGATATCATGCAATTTTAATTTAATACCCAGACTCTCAAGAGAACCAAGATAAATATCTATTACATCATCAGGGGATGGTTTCAGCAGTACCTGGAACTGGTAAAAAAACTGGGTTCTGAAAGGATTCTGTCCGTACCTTCCATCCGTGGGTCTCCTGCTGGGCTCCACATAAGCAACATTCCATGGTTCAGGGCCCAAACACCGCAGGAAAGTATCCGGGTTGAATGTCCCAGCACCCTTTTCCAGGTCCATCGGCTGCTTTATAATACAGCCATTATCTGACCAGTATTTTTGCAGGTTAAAAATAATATCCTGGAAATTCATAGTTCCTTATTTTAATAACATTAATTTTAATAGTCAATTAAACTGGATCAAAACAGCAATTTTCTGCTCTTACCCGGCAATTATCACCGGTAATTTCATCTTATTTCATATAGAAATTAATGATATGTTGTTTTTTATAGTTTAACGCTTAAAAGTATACACTTTAGAAGCTGGAATTTATAATATAAAAGTAAAAAAAGTTTTAAACCGCTTACAGTCCTATTTTTTTAAAATATTTAAAACTTTCCACATTGCATTCAGTGTGGTAAATAATATAGTTTTCTATCAGTTTATACACCCTTTTAAGTGTTGGAAGACCTACCTCTAAATCTCTAAAATCTTCGAGTTTGAGATTAAATAAATCATATAAAAACCTGTAATCTGATGCACCCAGGACTTCCATACCTCCTGAAGAATCTGTACATTTCCTGCAAAGAATCCCTCCATATTTAACTGAAAAATAAATTTTATCTTTATGGAAATAGTATAAATTTTTTAATTTCTGATTGCACTTGCTGCAGTTTTCAAGCAAAGGTGCATAGCCTGTGATTCTTAAAAACTTAATTCCGAAAAAACACATAGTCTTCTTTAGAGAGACGACATCTTCCGGATCCAGATTGTTGATCTCGTTAAAACAGATATAAATTAATTTAAATAAAAGTGGGGAAGAGTCTCCGCCGGAGACCTGTGTTTTTAAGATAATTTTGCTTATGATTTCGCAGAAGACAAATTTGTAAAAATCTGAAGCAATATTTTTAAAACTTTTTATTATTTCTACCTGATTTATAATATCCAGATTCCTGCCTGTTGAAAGCTCCAGATCAACAAGATTAAAAAGCTCAAGCCTTCCCCCAAATTTACTGCGGATCTTCCTGGCGCTTTTAGCTACTGCATTTATTATATCTCCATCCTGGGAGTACATTTTAACTATTTTATCTGATTCTCCCAGTTTATATGATTTTAAAATAATAGCCTTAGCTTTATAAGATGGCATTTTTTATTTATCAAAAATAGCACTGTACTCTTTGATTATGCTTATTCCACTGCTGGTCCCCAGTCTTGTTGCGCCGGCATCTATAAGCGCCTGTGCATCTTTAAATGTTCTTATTCCGCCTGATGCTTTAACTCCTATATTCCTGGTAACACTTTCTCTTATCAGCCTAACATCATCAAGTTCTACACCTTTTACACCAAACCCGGTAGATGTCTTCACAAAATCTGCGCCAGATTTCTCAATAATTGCGCACACTTTTTTAATTTCATCCCTGGTTAAAATTGCGGTCTCGATTATGATCTTGATATCAATATGCCTGTTATATTCTGCTATTTGTTCACGCCTTATCACATTAACAACTATTTTGATTTCTCTTTCGACATACTCATAATTACCGCTTTTCACAGCTCCTAAATTTATTACCATATCCAGCTCGTCTGCACCTTTTTTTACATTATTCCTTGCTTCAAAGACCTTTGTTTCTATAGTATTTGCCCCCAGCGGATAGCCTACTACAGAGCAAACTTTTACATCGGTGTCGGCCAATATTTTTTTTGCCTGTGCTATATAAGTAGGATTAATACACACTGCTGCAAAATGATTTTTTTTAGCATTAATACATAACTGTTCTATGTCCTTTGAAGTTGCAATAGGATTAAGTAATGTCTGATCAATAGTCTTTGCTAATTGCTCTTTAGTTAACGTTTTTACCACTCACCTTTATTTATCTATAACTAATAATATTTTTATAATCAATAGCCAAAAAACCAGATTTAAAGCTGTTTCTATTCATTATAGCTTTAATCTAATTAAATCCCGGTCTACTCCTCTACCATATTCATTTTTCCTCAAGATAATTTTTTTAAAACCAAAATCCTTATAAAGTTGGCTAGCAACCTTATTGCCAGGATCAACAGTTAATTCTATTTCCTTAAAATCATCGTTTTTTAAAATATCAATTACTTTTCCCAGAAGCATCCTGCCAATGCCTTTTTTTCTGTATTCTTTGTCAATATAAAAAGAATGAATAAAAGCTGTATTCTTATCTTTCCAGCTTCTTATAAGCTCGCATACTCCAATAATATCAGAGCTGTCCCTACTTTTTTGAGCTACAATAAATTTTCCATACCTTATTATTACCGGTATTACCCACTGATTTATTGAAGCTTTGCTTCCCAGATTCTTTTTTTCTAATTTTCCAATCCTGCTTACCAATTTCCAGTCAACACCTTTTATCTCCTGTATAAATATACTGTTCATACTAGAAACTAAGATTTATTTTAAAATTTAAAAAAAAAGACATATCTAGTATCAATTTTACATTATTTGTCAATAGCAGCAGCCGTAGTTTTGAGTGGTTTGGGATTGAATAATTTATGATGAAAAAAATTATAGTTTAAAAGTTCTTCTTGTGTCAGATACTAAACTATCCTGGATACTTTCCATATCTATTCTATTTTTTTCTTCCTCGTGGTCATAATTATATATATGCAGTATGCCGTGTATTATCAGCAAAATTATCTCCAGATTCAGATTCCAGTTTTCATCCTGTTTTAAAATATTGGACTGCGCAACTTCAGGACAAATAATTATTTCCCCTACAGTATAAGTGCTTGCAGTGCTTGCCCCGAGGCCTATCTTATCTTTATCAGAAATATATGAAAAAGACAGCACATCAGTTTCCCTATCTATTACTCTGTATTTTTTATTTAATTTCCTTATTTCTTTCCCGTCTGAAAAAACAATATTTAATTCACTTTTTAAGTCCTTATTAAACTTATCTGAAATATATGCTGCAACCTCTTTTATCAAATCCAGATCCAATTTTATTTTACTTTGATTGTTAATCAGTGTAACTTTCATTTTGTCTCCACTTTTGCTTCTAAATCCGCTTTTGTTTTTGAATTGGATTCGGTATATGAAAGCCGGGAATGGTAAATAGACATAAGTCCGTCAATTAAAGTTTCTTTGACTGTATTTATTTCTTTAATAGTCATATCGGTCTCATTCAGCTGGCCATCTTTCAATCTATCTTCAAATATGTCATTTATCATTTGTTCAATTTTTTTAGGAGTCATCTTATCAATAGATCTTACTGCAGCTTCTGTTGAATCTGCCAGCATAAGAATTGCTGCCTCTTTGCTCTGTGGTTTTCTTGCCGGATAACGGAAATGTTCTTTAAGACCATTTGAGCTGCCGTTAGTAATTAATTCTCTGTCTTTCTGTTTTTCATAAAAATAGGTTATTATCGAACTCCCATGATGTTGGGAGATAATATTTAAAACTTTTCTGGGGATTTTATTTTTTACTGCCATATCCAGACCATCTTTTATGTGATTTGATATTATATGCCTGCTCAAAGAAGGATTTAAGCGGTCATGGATATTTTCAATATCCTTTTGGTTCTCATAAAAATATTCAGGCCTTTTCATTTTTCCAAGGTCATGGTACAACGCTGCTATCTTCACCAACAGTGAATCAGCACCTATGGATTTTGCTGCGCTTTCTGCGAGATGCCCCACAAGAATGCTGTGATTATAAGTACCGGGTGCCGATATAAGCAATTGCTTCAGCAATGGTTGATCGGTATTGGAAAGCTCCAACAGCCCCATTGCGGTTACAATATTAAAAGTAGATTCAATAAATGGCAAAAAACCTATGGCAATAATAGCACAAATAATACCATTGACCACTCCAAGTACAGTATACAGAGCAATTGTCTTTATTTCCCCACCGATAAGATTGATGATTAAAAATAAAAAAGCAAGAACAAGCGAGCTCATAAATCCAGCTCTCATTACTGCAGATCTCTGAGAAACTTTTGATACCATATATGTAGCAAAAATACCTCCCAGTATATAGACAATGGCTATACTGAAATCAAAATCAGTTGCAATACCTGCAAATATTCCCAGACAGACAGTCAACATCATTCCAATACGTTCATTAAATAAAATGGTACAGATAAGCGACGCTGCTATTATTGGAAATAAATAATTCCAGAAATTTAAATGTATGGATGAAAGTATGGTAAGCGCCTTTATTAGCGCTGTAAATATGATCATCAGAAGTGCAATTATGACTATTTTCTTTGTATTATTAAAGATGTTTAAATTAAATTTGTAAATATAAAATCCAAATATTACCAGAATCACAGAAGATATAAAGAATATATACAGCAGCCTTTTCCAGTTAAAACCCGTCTGGAGCAAACCCAATTGAGTTAATGTAAGAATATCGTTATCGTTTATAATTTCTCCCTCAAAAACAATTGTCTGGCCTTCAAGTATAGTTACCATATAGGGACTGGTGTTTAATCTGGCTTCTTTCCTTGCCTCTTCAGTGGCAGCAGGATTAAATACTGCTGTAGGTTGAATATTTTTTTCCAGCACATCTGTTATTACAGGAATGTTTTCGGGTTTTATATCCTTATCTGCTTCAACCATCCTGGAGGCTTCACTTCTGGCAAAATCCACTTCAGTTGGCTTTATTTCTTCTTTCATTATTTCCCTGGCTATATCCGGGGTTTTTGTTAAAAGCATATTAAGATCATCTACTGATAGATTAAGCGCCAGAGAAATAATGGATTCAGGGTACTTGCTACCCAGAAGATTGGTCATATAATCAACTTTTTCTTCAAAAGTTTTATCTTCTTTTTTCTGGACTATACTGGTTAGCTGGTAAAAATACCTTATCTGGTAAAGGGCTCCTTCTTCACCATTTAAAACATCTATATCATAAGCATATACATCTTCTTCCCCTGCTTCGTTTTTATTTCTATCTTCTTCGGTTTTTTCAACATCCTCAAATTCTATACCCTTATTTGCCTTAATGGTTCTTGGACCGGGTTTTCCCAGCTCTATACCAATATCAGGAGAATAGCTATATGTAAGAATAGCTACCACCAGACCCAGGGTTAAAATAAATATATACATTCTTTGAGCAATTTTACTACTGAATGAAAAATATTTATTAATAAAATCCTTCGTTTTTTCTAGCTTCCCCTTTTCAGTTTTTGGAAGCTCTTTGTTATTTTTATTTCTGGCTATCATTTTAATCCAATGTAAATTATACTATAAAATTATTCTTTAATTCTTTCCCCATAAACCTTATAGGCATCTACGATCCTCTGTACCAATTCATGTCTGACCACATCTTTTGAACTAAGGTATACAAACTCAATCCCATGTATTCCAATCAAAATGTTTTTTATTATAATCAGGCCAGATTCTTTATCACTGGGTAAGTCAATCTGTGTAATATCGCCGGTTACAACTACCTTGGAGCCAAACCCTAATCTGGTAAGAAACATCTTCATTTGTTCCGGGGATGTATTTTGAGCTTCGTCAAGAATAATAAAGGAATCATTTAAAGTCCTTCCTCTCATATATGCTAGAGGTACTACTTCGATAATACCCATATCCCGATACTGTTGAAATTTTTCAACATCCAGCATTTCATATAAAGCGTCATATAAAGGTCTCAAGTAGGGATTTACCTTATCGTACATGTCCCCTGGCAGAAACCCCAGCTTTTCGCCTGCTTCAACCACAGGTTTTATTAAAATTATCCGCCCTACTTTATTTTCCTTTAAAGCTTCAACAGCCAAAGCTAAAGCCAGATAAGTCTTCCCTGTTCCAGCCGGCCCTATTCCAAAAACAATTGTATTTTCCTTAATCGCTTCAATATATTTTTTCTGACCTTCCGTACGCGGTTTAATTTTCTTTCCACTATTTACCGCAATACTGTCTTTAAATATTTCATGTGGTTTTAAATCTGATTTATCTTCCATAATTTTTATTGAGTCGCTAACTTTCTCAGAATTTAATTTCTGTCCAAGATTTATCTGTAACGCTAATTCCTCTATTAGTCTTGTGACCTCTTTTACATTTTTATTCTTCCCTGATATTTCCAGATCATTTCCCAACACAAAGATCTCCACATTGTATTTTCTCTCAATTAGCTGAAGCAACTCATCCCTATTACCAATTAATTCTGCCATTGAATGCCCGCCTTTAAAATCAATGCTTAACTTTTGTTTTACTTGAGACAAAAGCCCCTCCTTTTTAAAGATTTCTTTTTTATAACATTATTAAATAAATTAGAAGCTATATACAGGTAAATTATGTGAATCATTAAAAAATTTTAACCAGGGGGCCAATTAAATTTTCTTTTTCCCAATATATGAAAATGCAGATGATTTACACTCTGCCCGGCACCGCTGCCAGTGTTGATGACTACTCTGAATCCCTCTTCGTCCAATCCCAGTTTTAGCGCCACCTTACTGATTGTTTCCATTAATTCTTTTATTAAGCTAGAGTCCAGCTTATCAATTTCCAGAATGGAACTAATATGTTCTTTTGGGAGAGCCAGAAGATGCACCGGTGCTTTTGGCGATATATCTTTAATTATCAGAACATTATCACTCTCAAATACTATATTGCTTTCTATTTCTTTATTTAAAATTTTACAAAAAAGACAATCTTCCATTTTATTTTTTAAAATTTTTCAAGTTATAAAATATTTTTTCATATTCAATCTTACTCTAGGTGGGGGATTATACTATTTTTTCAAATTTTTACAACTTCTCGAATTGCCTCACTAAAAAAGTATTCCAAACAGTATTGTTGCCTCACTAAAAAAGTATCTGAAAATTATTTAAATAATTAGGATAAATTTCCTATATTTAAAGATAAAATCTACATCTCTAATACTCTCTTTATGTTACATGCAAAAACATATTTATTATATCATATCAAATAAAAAAGCTAATTATTACAAAAACCCTTTAAATGACTTCATGCCGTTTTCTACGTCAATATTTGCCAGGGTAATGTAAATGGTGGTGCTGGTTTGATGAGACTTCCTCACTTTCTTTCTTCTTTAGTCTTATTAGTTATTCTATCTTAACTATTTTTAGTATACAATGTGTCCAGGGGAGTGGGTTCACTCCACAGTTTCATATACCAAAGGAAACCATTTAAAAAGATGAAGCAGATAAAAAAGAAGCCCAATGCCCAAATTGTGGGGAAGTTTTTAAAGTATAGCAAAGACGAGAAGAGTACACAGGCCTAAAGGCCGCAAAAATAGAAGAGGAAGGAAACAAGAATGAAAAAGGATAAAGGCAAGAAGGATAAAGGCAAGGATAAAGGCAAAAAGGATAAGAAGAAAAAAGATAAACCCAAGAAATAATGGATGGTAAGGTAAAAGGAACGACGGGAGCATTAACGCTTGAGATGGTAAAGATAGAAGAGCTTAAAATGCTTCCGTCAAATGCTAAGATACACAGCAGGAACATATCGATAAGATAGCCAGGCCGATAAAAGAGTTTGGGTTTAAACAACTATTACTTTTTTCTTTTTTATTACAGTAAGAAGATAGCAGGAAACATAATAAACTTTAAGTCAAATTACAAAAAAATAAGCATAGTTTCCTGCTTTTTTAACCATTTTATCCCACACAAAATCTTATCACTTATTATTTATCTACTATAAGAAATTGGATTAGAAGTTAACGACGAC
>JADBLP010000057.1:0-3142 GCA_014894375.1 Actinomycetota bacterium
GGGGGGGGTGATATACTATAAAACAGGATTAGCCCAGTGGATTTTGGAAAAACTAAACTATTACGATTATGGAACATATTCCAGGATCTTAGCAAAATATGTAGTAGAAGAGGAGGAAGTTAAAAATGGAAATTAAAACAATTACTAAAGGAGATATCTTTGAAAAAATTCCTTCTAAGGTTATGAATGAGATGGAAGACGCTGTTTTAACAGTTTTAAGAGAATGGAAAATGTCCAAATTGGATTTAACAAAAGAATTTGAAAGAAAATTTGCTGACTGGCATGGTTTGAAATATGGTTTAGGCTATAATAATGGAACTGCAGCTATATTAGGGGCAATGTATGGTATTGGAATTGGTCCTGGAGATGAAATTATTTGTTCAAGTATTACTTATTGGGCTAGCTGCCTTCCAGCTTATACACTTGGAGCGACTGTTGTATTTGCAGATATAGAACCAGATACTTTATGCATTGATCCAAATGATATAGAAAGCAAGATAACTGATAAAACTAAAGCTATAATTGTAGTACATTATTCTGGAATGCCCGCAAAAATGGACGAAATAATGAAAATTGCAAATAAACATAACTTTAAAGTAATTGAAGATGCTTCACATACTCATGGGGCACTCTATAAAGGCAAAATGGTTGGTACTTTTGGGGAGGTGAGTGCTTTTTCTCTTATGTCAGCTAAATCTTTTGGAATAGGTGAAGCGGGTATATTATTAACCGATGACAGAGAAATATATGAAAGGGCTATTATATTCGGGCATTATTTGAGACATGATGAGGTTCATATTGAGTATTTAAAAAAGGGTATTGGTCTTCCCTGGGGTGGGTGTAAACAACGAATGCATCAGATGAGTGCTGCAATTGGTTTGGTACTATTAAAATACTATCCTGAGATGATGCAGGAAATTGATAAGGCAATGAACTATTTCTGGGATTTGCTTGAAGATTGTCCAGGGATTAGAGCGCATAGACCTGATAAAAATTCTGGCTCAACAAAAGGTGGTTGGTACAATCCTTTAGGACTATATAGATCGGAGGAACTTGGTGGTCTTTCAATAACCAGATTTTGCGAAGCACTGCAAGTAGAAGATGTTCCTTCATTACCTGGCTGTAATAAAGCATTACATCTACATCCGATATTCAATACAATAGATATATATAACGAAGGAAAACCTACTATAATATCCAGAGCAAAAAGAGACGTTCGGAAATTAAGAGGAAAATTACCTGTTTCTGAAGGTATTCAGGAAAAAGTATTTACCATTCCTCTATTTTATAAATATGAAAAGAAAGTAATTGAAAAATATGCATATGCTTTCAAGAAAGTAATCAACAATTATAAAGAACTACTACCCGGAGATAAAGGTAATCTAGAAGAATTAGGAGGGTGGAGTGGAAGTTTTAGGAGGTGATAAATAAGTATCTAATTTATATCGGATAAGTTTTTATTTAGTATAAAAAAAGAGGGTGATAAGAGAGGGAAAGAGATTTTCTGTTTGTTTTTTATTTAAAATAGATAAAATGAAAGGAGAATAAGAAAGTGAAAACGCGGTCAATTTTTTTGTTTTGGTGTGTTTTGCTACTTTGTGTTATTTTAGGGAGCTCCATTGTTTTAGCAAAAACAAAGCTTTCTCTCTGGGCTGGATATCCAGAGATGGTGCCCTTCTATGAAAAGGTGGTAAAGGACTACCAAGAGTCCCATCCTGACGTAGAAGTGGGGATTTTAGCTTCTAACCTGGTTGATTTTGAACAGAAGCTTTCTATCACTATCCCTACCGACACCGTAGCAGATATATTCGCTTGTGAGACCTTCTTTGTCCGTAAGTTTATTGAAGCGGGGTTTATTCCCTCTAACCCTCCAGATATTGATGCTATGTTGAAGGGGGGTTCTTGTTCTCAGTTTGATATTAACGAATCAACTTACGGAGACCATACTTTTGGATTTCCATTTTTCCGAGGAAGGGAAATTATGTTTTGGAACAAGAAAATGTTTGCCGAAGAAGGTCTTACTAGTGCCCCTAAGAATTGGGATGAAGTTATTGATTATTCTAAAAAGTTGGCGCGGTATGACGAGCAGGGTAATCTTACCAGGAGCGGTATCAGTCTTCGTCTCTCTGGTGGTTCTACTGGGGTAGCAGACAAATGGTGGTTATGGATGTATCCAACGGGTGGCACTATTCTTGAAAAATATCCCGATGGGAAGTATCGGGCGGGTTATGATAACGAAGCAGGTCGAAAAACTTTAAAGCTCTATATTGACCTTCTTTATAAGTATCACGTTGATGATTTCAAAATAAAACACGATTCGGAAGCGTTTGCTTTAGGACTAACCGCCATGTTTATCCGTGAGTCATATGTAATAGGATATATGGAACAATACGCTCCTCAAGTGGAATACGATGCTGCACTTTTACCGAGTGATAAAAGGGCTGGAAATCTTGAGACCCTTATTAACCTTTACGTTACACGTGCCTGCAAAAATCCAGAGGTAGCTTGGGATTTCATCAAATTTATGTTACAACCTGAGTACCAAAAGTCCCTTTTTGAGGAAACGGGATGGCTCCCTGCTCGAGATGATGTAGATTATTCCGCTATATATGAAAAAACTCCACAACTCCGGCTCTTTCTTGAAGTACCTGAAAACCTTGAATTTTATGGTTATGATACAATAGCTTATTGCGATGAGATTTGGACCCGCTTGTCAGAACGGTTAGCAGATGCCTATTTAGATAAAAGTTTGTTGGATAATCCAGAGGGAATTGCAAGGGTCATTCATGAAGCAGCGGAAGAGACCAATAATATCTTAAAAGAGAATGAACTTTATCACGAGGAATAAATTAATATCCCCTTCCCGGATTTGTCCGGGGAGGGGATAAAAGAAAGGATCTTTAACCATGGAGGGTAAGAAAAAAAAGAGAAAGATTAGTAACTTATCTCTATTTTGTTACGTCGGTCTTTTACCTACCATGCTTCTTTATGTCCTTTTTAGGATTATTCCCATCTTTGATACTCTCCGTCTTAGTTTATATTCGTGGAGTGTATTGAGTACAAAAAATCGATTTATTGGCTTCGATAATTTTTCTAAGCTATTTAAAGATAAAGTTTTTATTGATTCTTTAGTAAACACTAC
>JADBLP010000067.1:0-3109 GCA_014894375.1 Actinomycetota bacterium
AAGGGATTCCTTATTATAATAGGTCCGGAGAGGGCTACAAGAATTGACCAATGGATAAGAAAATGAATAGGGTTAAGAAAATATGAGTACTCAGTTAGGCTACGGGATAAATGTTTTTATAAATATATGTTTTTGTTGTGGCATAAAGAAAGTAATTTGAGTATTCTGATTGATCAGATTATTCTATATGTCAGGTGTTATTTTAAAATTATAGACCTATTAGAATCTTTAGGAATTCTCTTTACCATACAACAAATAATTTTATTTGCCTTTTTGCAATATAGTTCTCTGTAATCTTCCACGGATTTAATAAATTTCGTTATATTTAAAGATGTAACCCCTTTAGATTTTTGTGACTATCCTAACTTTAAATAAATTAACGCAAGCTGTTGTAAAACTTAAGGAATATCGCTAAAATAATAATATTACCTACTGGAGTTTATCGAGGGTAGTATGGTCTAAAGAAAGGAGAGAGAAATCTATGTTAAGTTGGGCAGTGGTATTTTTTGTTGTCGCAATTGTTGCAGCGTTGTTGGGATTTACAAAAATTGCGGGTTCATCCATGCAGATCGCTAAAATCTTATTCTTTATCTTCATCATCTTAGCGGTCGTTATATTTATCTCCGGAAGAGCGTAGTCCTTATAACCCTGCAATTGATAAGCGTAAATCGAGAAACCGTAAAACATAAAATATTTCAGAGAAGGTTCTTTTGACAACATTATCAGTAATATTCTTATGATATACAAAATAATAAGAGCAGACTTAAGAAATCTGCTCTTATTATTTTAGTTTATTTACATATAGATCAGTTTATCTTTATTATATCTCAATACGGGTAATACGGGCTTAGATAAACATAGTTTGAACCTGCTGAGATATATTTTGTTTCACTGTCATATCCCACATCTGATCCCCAAGTATCAATCGCTTCAAAGGTATGGCTTCCAGTGGGAACATTGTATAAAATGTAAGTAGCAGCTGGTTTGCTGTAAAAATATGTCCAGCTGTCCATCTTCAAATTATAACTATAATCCCCGGAAAGCACAAGATATACTGTACCGGTTGTTGGAGTAGATTGCGGGCTTAGATCAACATAATTTATACCCGTAGAAATATACTGTGTTACACTGTCATATCCATAGCTGGTTCCACGCACATCAATTGCTTCAAAGGAATGGTTTCCAATGGGAACATTGGTTATGGTGTAAGTACCTGGTTGTTTATTGGAGAATCTGGTTACCCCGTCCATGGTCAGATCGTAAGTATAAGTTCCGGAAACCACTAACTGTACAGTACCCGTTGTTGGTTCAAATGGTGGTTCAATTGGTGGGGTAGTTGGTGAGATAGTTCCACATCCTGCAAGACCGAACCCCAAAACAGCGATGGTAAGAATAACCAAAACAACTTTAGTGAAAAATATTCTTTTCATTAATATAATCCTTCTTTCTTTTTAAGATTTAAAATACTTACTGCTCTCCTCCTTTCTCTTTTTAATATTTTATGTATTTTGAAAACCTGAAAAGTAGATAGCTGAGCCAATTCATTCCTCCTTTCGTTATTTTGTTAATTCTAATTTTCTTATTGCTTCGCCCCAAGACGTCGCTGTGATTCTTTTAACCAATAATTGGCTTCGGCATTATCAGGCTGCAGGTTCAGCACTTCTTGGTAATAACGGATGGCTTGATTGTAATCTCCGGTTTCATAAAAGACCCGGGCAGCCCAATAATTGGAATCAATTAAATCAGGATACACTTTAATCGACTTCAAGAAGTAGGTGAGAGACTGTTCATAATCACCTTTCTGATAGGAATTATAACCCAAACGATAATAGGCATGGGCTAAATTCTGTTGGGCTTGGAGAGAGGTAGAGGTCAAATCTGTCCCCTCGATTAGATCCAGGTATTTTCCCCATTGTTCCGCTTCCCGGTAATACCAGTTGGTATGCTGATACATCAGTGCCAGGTAATAATGGGCTTCAACAAAATCCGGATCAATTTCGAGGGCTTTTTGGGCATAATCAATAGCTTCAGTCCACAGTTTTCTGCCGGGATAATTGGCACCCTGATAGGTATCCAGGGCCTCTTGCATCTTATTCACTGCCCTTTGCAGGTAGTCCACTGCCTGGGGTTGTGTATTACTGGAAATCTGCAGTTGTTGGGCAACACCATTCAGAATAAAAATTTGGGAAACAATAAAGAGCAGTAATAGCATCATTGTATAATATATTGTCTTATTTAATTTCATTTTCATTTATAAATTCCTCCTTAAAATAATATGGATTATTTTAGAAATAGTAATATGTCTTCTTTTAAATCAAGCACTTATTGAGACCACCGGTGCTTTGCCTGTAATCAGGTCTTTTTGTTTCCCACCAACAGCAGCACTATCCCGCCTACGAGCGCAATACCACCCACGATCGGGGGCAACGGAAAAGTAGTTGTCTTCTCAGAAGTTACTTCAACTGGACCAAGATCGACGACTTTTTCTCTGGAAGTATAGGTTATACCTTGATAGGCAAAGGCCACGATCCCCACGATAATGAGGATAATAGCTAACACTGTGTTTGTTTTCATTTATTTAATCCTTTCTTTTATTAGATAGATGATTTCTCTTACTGGCTAATCTGTTCGATCATTTGCACTAATTTTAGAGCAAATTCGTTGTTCACTTTTTTATTATTCAAAATAGTTTCACAGGTAATGCTTTCTTCGTAAAATTTCTTGTTGGCTCTTACATCGGCATGAATTATTGAACCTTTAAGGGCAAAACCGGCATAGATACCCTTACTGTAAGAGTAAGTATAGATGGAATCATTGAAATCAATGTCAGTTTGTAAGGAATCACCTAAGGGTCCCGGAGCAATGCTGATATCAGCTCCGATTTCAAAATCAGTACTCTTAAAGGCAGTCAGAGCTTTATCATCCATAAGCAATAATACCAGGGACACTTCCTGAATACCAATCTGTAGACCGACCGAAGCGGTTTTAAGCTCTATAAATGCCGGACCATACCACTCCTGGGTGGATCTATCCTTTCGAAGAACGATACCATCCCCAAACATGGCACCCCAACCTAATCCTATGTTGACTAATCTGGGGTAGATGACGA
>JADBLP010000137.1:0-40333 GCA_014894375.1 Actinomycetota bacterium
ATATAAATTCTTATATTTATTTATTTTAAAACCTGGCAGGTTAATTATAGCACGTCTTTCTTTCCACCTTTATATCTTTTTTCTGCTGCACTAATTTAATTTCTCCAATAATATTTCGGGTGACTAAATCCCATTTAATTTAGCATTTTTTAATAATACTATAAAAAAATTATATTTAAATGTTATAATTATAAATTGAAAATAAAATTTGAATATTGGTTGATTAAATGAAGTAATATAGAATATCTTTATGAAAAAAATACTTAAAGCAGCATCTTTTACGTTTTTTATTTTTGGACTTCTTGGATGGCTTTATATTGCTGCTGTTGCCCTAGTTCATCCGCAGACCCTACATCTTCAATTGACTCATTTTGCTCCTTGGCCAAGAGAGGATACTTTTGGCATGGTCTCTTTTGTAGTCTCGTTTATCTCCTTTTTTATCTGGAATCTAGTAAAAGATAATAAATAGGCTATATTAAAAGCCAGGGGAGCTATAAATTGTTAAGCGGGGAGATCTTTGATACTATACTGGAAGCTAAAGTACTGATTGAAAGATGGAGGTCTTATTACAATACTATTAGACCCCATAGTGCTCTGGAATATAGACCACTTGTACCAGAAAGTAGAGTATTGGATATTAATTTAAAAATGGCTTAGGGACTAACATAAAAACTGGACTAAAGAATGGGGTAAGGACATTCTTGTAAGCAGTATTTAGGGGCAAACAGGGGACATGGATATTATAAAATACAGAGAAGATGCGGAATCATTCCTGTATAAGGTAGATAAAGAGTATTACCTTCATTTTTCAGGGCAGAAGGACAGCATTAATATAAGCGGTATTTATGATGAATATAAATATTTATTTAGCAGGAAGAACATTGAATATATTAAAAACATAAGAGATAAAAGTGTTGGGGAAGAAAAGAAGAAAGCTGCATATCTGCTAAAATTCTGTACCGAAGGTTATATTGAGAGACAGGTAAAAGACTTGATTGATAAAATTGCAGAAGATGAGGCGCAGGCAAAGATTAATATAGAAGGCAGGGAAGTGCCTTTCAGGTATTCTGAGATCCTGCTGGCAAATGAACCGGACAAGGTTAAAAGAGACAGGATTGATGATAAGAGAAGTAAAAAGATAGCAGAATCTTTTAATGATACTTTATATACATATTGGGATACTCTTCACAAGCAGGCAGTAGATTTAGGATTTTCGAGTTACAGCGAACTTTTTTCGTATTTAAAGGAAGAAGATTTCTATAGCCTGCAGGCTGAAATGGAAAGGCTCCTGAATGAAACTCAAGATTTGTATGAAAAACATTTTACTGGTCTACTAGAGAGGGAGCTGGGAATACTCCTGAAAGATTCCCGGACAAGCGACTTTGCATTTGTAAAAAGAGCAAAAAAATATGATAGGTTCTTTAAAAAGGATAGTCTTATCCCCATATTCACAGGTACTTTATTTGAGATGGGGATAGATATAAGTAGATATAGTAATATTCATTTAGATGTGGAGGAAAGAGAAAACAAATCACCAAGAGCATTTTGTTGCACCCCTAAAGTACCTGAAGAGATATATCTGGTAATTATGCCAAGTGGGGGCCAGGATGATTATGAAGCTATGCTTCATGAAGGCGGTCATTCACTGCATTTTGGAAGTACCAGTTCAAAGCTTGATTTCGAGTACAGGTATCTGGGTGATAATGCATTAACAGAAGGATATGCTTTTTGTATGGAACAGCTTATGCAGAACCGGCAATGGCTGGTTGATTTTTTAAAGATGAGCCCTGACGAAGCAAGAGAATTTGTATACTTTTCAAACTTAATAAAGCTCTGGTTTTGCAGAAGATATGCAGGTAAACTAAAATATGAGTTAATTCTTCATGACGGTCAGCCTATAAGTGATAAAGAATCCAGTTATAAAGAAATTTTATCTGCTGTAAATCTAATGGAATACACGAAAGAAAATTATTTGAAAGATGTAGATAATGGTTTTTACTGTACAAATTATATAAGGGCATGGATTTTCCAGTCACAACTTAAAGAATATATATATAGAAAATTTGGTTACGATTGGTATAAAAAGAAAAAAACCGGCTTTTTCCTGAGAGAGTTCTGGAGCTATGGGCAGAAGTATTCTGCATCTGAAGTTTTATCACAATTGGATTTTAAAAGGCTGGATATTAGCTATCTAATAGACTCACTTATAGATGAAATCAGAAGTTTTTAATAATGCTTGATTTTATTATTCATTTATATATTATAAAATATTTTTAAAATAGGTAAAAGGTTATAGAAAGGATTGCAATTGGACTTAAAACAAAAGATAAGAAATATTCCGGATTTTCCCAAGAAGGGAGTGGTATTCAGGGACATCACCACTCTTCTGGGAGACGCAGAAGCATTTAAGTATTCAGTAGACAGGATGGTTGAATATTGGCGGGGGAAAAAGATAGATGCGGTACTGGGTGCTGAGGCAAGGGGCTTTATATTTGGAGCTGTAATTGCTTATAAGCTGGGTGTAGGATTTATTCCGGTTAGAAAACCGGGAAAGCTTCCCTATGAAACATGCCAGGCTTCATATGATCTTGAATACGGAAAGAATATTTTACAGATGCATATAGATGCCATAAAAAAGGGCGATAATATTTTAATTGTAGATGATCTGGTGGCGACTGGCGGTACTGCGAAAGCTAAAGTCGAGCTTGTTGAAAAAATGGGCGGCGAAGTTGTTGGATTCTGTTTTTTAATTGAGCTGGAGTTTTTAAATCCAAGAAAAATTTTAAAGGGTTATGATATATTTTCACTGATAAAATATGAATCGGAATAAAAAAAGATTGGAATGGAGAGAGGTGATTGTATATGGCTAAAAAAGAAAAAAAGGAGAAAAAAGGCAGCAGAGGAAATGGAGAAGATAAAGAATTAAAGGATGAATTTGTAGGAGAAAGTCTGGGCGAAAAGAAAGAGGAGACCAAAGAGAGCGAAGAAGAAATGATGAAAAAGCTCCAGGAGGAGATTGATAAATTAACAACCAAAGACATCATAACCCAGATGATGATGTCCCTTTCCAGCTTTGCTTATAAAAAAATGGGACTTCCTGTTGGAGTAAATGATAAATATAAGGACAGGCAGCAGGCGAAGCTTGCCGTAGATGGTTTTGATGCACTGCTAAAGGTTTTAATGGATGAGGTGAGTGCCGAGGAGACGGAAAATCTGAAATCTTCCCTGTCTAATTTGCAGATAAATTTTGTTAAAGCTTTTTCTTAGTAGTTAAATTTGGATGGTTATCAAAACGAGTAATTGATTGATAATCAATCTGTCTTGTTTTTCCTGATATAATCCTTTGCTTCTTTTATGGCTATCTTTACAGCCTCTTTTGCAGTTTTAGCTCTAATTATAAATGGAGTATTCTCACTGTAATATGGTCGGGCTTCCCAGGTTTTTAGGCCAATAATAGATTTGCCGTAAGTCAGTGCATAGCCGATTTCGGAAAGGGTACCGTAGCTTCCGTCAACAGCAATCACAGCATGAGACGAAAGTATTATTGGTACGTTTCTGGCGTAACCCATTCCGGTAGGTATTTTTATGTCAACATATTTATTTGCATCATTTTCATTTGCAGTAGGGAGGATACCGATAGTTAGTCCTCCTTCTTCTTTTGCTCCTTTACATGATGCTTCCATTATTCCACCCAAACCTCCGCAAACAAGCACTGCGCCATTTCTGGCTATTTCTCTTCCGACTTCATAGGCAAGGTTGTAAATTTCGGTGTCTACCTGACTGCCGCCAATTACCGAGATTTTTATAACATCTTCTTTTTTCTTCGTATTTTTCATTTCCAATTTAATGTTGAAGTTTAACAAGCCAGTAAGGGAAAGTCAAACCTCCGAATTGCCTCATTTAAAATATAATTGAAATTGTATCGTTGCCTCATATAAAAATCTAAACGTAATTATTTAAATAATTGGGACAGTTTCCTATATTTAAAGATAAAATCTACATCTTTAAATACAGGGGGTAAAGGATGTTAGCAATGAGGCAGCAGGGGGCTTTTCAGGATTGTGTTTCTTCTTTATGATGTTTTATAATTCTGCCTTCAACCATAAATATCACATCTTCGCAGATATTGGTGGATAAATCAGCAATACGTTCCAGGTTGCTGGATATCCTGATTAAATGGAGGGAGCGTTCAATAGTAGTGGGGTCAGAGGTCATATAGGTAATCAATTCCCTTAAAATCTGGTCTCTTAAAGCATCCACGGTATTATCACGTTCACATACCTTTTTGGCTAATTTTGCATCTTCATGGATAAAGGAGTTAATACTGTCTTTAAGCATGGCTATAGCTTCTTCAGCCATATTGGGGATATCAATCAGAGGTTTGACCTGCAATCTTTCTATCAGATAAAGACTGCTTTTAGCAATATTTACTGCATGATCGCCTAACCGTTCTAAATCATTATTTATCATTAGGGCCATTAAAATAGTCCTTAAGTCTTTAGCCGCTGGCTGGTACTGGGCAATTAAATTAGTGCATACTTCATCTAATTCTATCTCTAAAGTATTAGCCTGGTGTTCATCCTTTTCTATTACTTCGTTCAATAGTACCTTGTCTTTTTTCATTAACCCCCTGATACTTTTTTCAATCATAGTTTCTACCAAATTAGCGTAGTTTATGATTTCTTTTTTCAGGTTGTTTATCTTTTCTTCTAATAGCATAACTTGCCTCCTCTATTTTAGTTGACAGTTTACAGTTCACAGATAGTGGTGAAAAATAAATATGATTTTACACCTTTAACTGTCAACTGTCACCTGTGAACTGTTAACTTTTATCAACCAAATCTGCCGGTAATGTAATCCTCGGTACGTGAATCTTTGGGATTAGTAAAAATCTTATTGGTTTCTCCTATCTCAACCAGTTCGCCTAACAGAAAATACCCGGTGAAATCAGAAACCCGCGCTGCCTGCTGCATATTATGGGTTACAATGACGATGGTATATTGTTTTTTAAGCTCGTACATCAGTTTCTCAATCTTTAAAGTAGCTACGGGGTCCAACGCCGAGCATGGTTCATCCATTAATAATATGGTGGGTTCAATACTCACTAAACGAGCGAAGCAAAGACGTTGTTGTTGCTCGCCACTCAAGCCAAGTGCTGATTCTTCTAGTTTATCTTTAACTTCATCCCAGAGGTGGACTGATTCCAGCGCCCATTTAACTTTTTCTTTGATTTTTTTCTTGTCCATCCCCCCATGTACCCTCCACCCGTAGGCTACATTATCAAAAATAGACAGAGGGAAAGGATTGGGCCGCTGGAAAACCATCCCGACTTTCTTACGCAAAGCCAAGAGATCTATGTTGTTCTTGTAAATATCCTGGCCATCTACACAGACCTCACCTGAGGTGCTGACATCTTCAATCAGGTCGTTCATCCGGTTAAGCGCCCTTAAAAAAGTGGATTTACCACAACCGGACGGACCGATAAGAGCGGTGATTTTATTAGCCTGAATTTCCAGATTAATATTTTTGAGGGCTTGAAACTGCCCATAGAATAGAGACAGATTTTTGATTTCAATAATACTCATAGTCTTTATCCAAATCTTCCCGAGATATAATCGTTGGTCCTTTGGTCTTCCGGAGCGGTAAATATCTTTTCCGTATGCCCAATTTCTATCAGCTCACCGTTCAGAAAAAAAGCGGTACGGTCAGCCACCCGGGCCGCTTGTTTGGTATTATTGGTAACTATAATTATGGTGTAATCTTTTTTTAACATTCTTAGCGACTCTTCTATTTTCATAGTGGAAATAGGGTCCAGCCCGGAACATGGCTCATCCAGTAAAATAAAATCTGGCTTAAGGGCTAGGATACGGGCTATGCAGAGTCGCTGCTGCTGGCCGCCGGATAGCTTGAGCGCCGAAGTAGAGAGTCGGTCTTTCACCTCTCCCCAGATAGCCGTATCTTCCAAACTTTGTCTGGCAAGTTTATCCAGCTTTATTTTATCTTTAATACCGGCCATTTTCGGACCAAAAATAATATTTTCATAAATTGACCGCGGCAGAGGCACCGGGGTGGCAAAAACCATGCCCAGTTTACGCCGTAGTTCTATTATGCTGGTATCAGCCGCATAAATATTTTTACCTTCAATGGTTAACGATCCCTCTACTCTCGAATCAGGCACCAGGTCATTTAAACGGTTCAGTGACCGTAAAAAAGTAGATTTACCGCTTCCGGACGGCCCGATTATACCCAGTATTTCGTTCCTGTGTACTTCCAGGTTGATCTTTTTTAAGGTCTGGAATTGGCCGAAAAAGTGGTTGAAATTTTCTGCTTTTATGGCAACTGTATTCATTTGTATCCTTCTACGAATATTTCTTGATAAAGCGGTTCATCAATCGGTAGGCCACTATATTTATTATTAAGATCGTAATAACAAGGATGGCCGCTGTTCCGTAAGCATTGGACATGGAAATGCCTTCCCGGGCCAGAATATAAAAATGAACCGCCATGGTTCTTGAAGATGAAAAAAGCGAGGTCGGGATACGCAAGGCGCTGCCGGCCGTAAAAATCACTGCGGCTGTCTCACCGACGCTACGGCCAACGCTTAAAATGATACCGGTCATAATTCCCGGTATAGCTGACGGCAAAACCACCCTGGTCACCGTTTGCCACTTGGTACTGCCCAGTGAATAACTTACTTCCCGGTGAATATAGGGCACTGACTTGATTGCTTCTTCACTGGTCCTGATAATGGTCGGCAGAATCATAAAGGCCAGGGTTAAACTACCGCTTAAAATTGACCAGCCGAATTTCAGTTTGATAACAAATAGGATAAAACCAAACAAACCGAAGATAATAGAGGGTATACCGGCCAGACACTCCGAACCGAATTTTATTATCCTGGTAAATTTGTTTTCCCGGGTATATTCGGTCAAATAGATAGCTGTTCCTACTCCCAAAGGCGTGGCTATCAATATAGCTACCAATGTCAGGGCAATAGTACCGATAATAGTGGAAAAAATACCGCCGCTTTTACCCATATCCATGGGGTTAGTCATCAAAAAATTATAGCTGATGACCGGCAAACCTTTTTTTAAGATGTACAAAATTATAAATAAAAGGATAAAAACTGTAATGGCGGTAAAAGTCCAAAGAATTCCCAGTATTATCTTTTGTTCTGTTCGCGGGTTAATAAACATCAATTCTGCCCCTTCCTCTTACTGGAAGTTACATTGGCCACTGTATTCAATATCATAATGATAATAAAAAGGACTACTCCAGTAGCAAAAAGTGCCTGGCGGTGCTCGCCGCTGGCATAACCTATTTCCAAAGCTATATTTGAGGTTAGTGTTCTGACCGGGTCAAGTATTGAATGAGGTATGTTAATGGCGTTACCGGCTATCATGATAACGGCCATGGTTTCTCCGATAGCCCGGCCCATTCCCAGGATGATACTGGCAATAATACCCGACCTGGCAGCCGGAAACATTACCATCCTGGTAGTCTGCCACTGAGTAGCTCCTAAGGCAATGGACCCCTCGCGGTAAGTTCTGGGCACAGCTAACAAAGAATCAATGGAAATACTGATAATAGTGGGCAGAATCATTATACCAAGGATGATTGAGGCAGCCAGTACCGATAAGCCAGGTCCGCCGAAATTATCCCGGATAAAAGGAACCAGTATTACTACCCCCATAAAACCGTAAACCACCGAAGGTATACCGGCTAAAAGTTCAATGACCGGTTTCAGTATTTGGCGAGTATGCTTAGAAGAAAATTCGGTCAGGAATACTGCACAAGCTAGACCAAAAGGTACGCCTATTATAAGCGCTCCCACGGTAACTTCGATAGAGCCGACTATCATCGGCAGAATGCCGAAACTTTTTTCGCCTGGGTACCAATCCATACCTAAGAGGAAATTTTTAACCCCGTATTTGATTATTATCGGAGTTCCTTCGATAAAAATAAAAAAAGTAATTACGGCTAAAATAGAAACAGCGGAAAAGGCAATAATTGCCAGGGCTATTTGGATTAATTTTTCATTTCGTTCAAGCTGTGTCATTTAATTCTCGCTTTTTGATCGGTTCGGGTATCTAATTAACGGGGATTAGTCCCTCTTTTCTTATTAACTCCTGTCCTTCTTGGGAGAGCACAAAATCAATGAAGTTCTTCACTTCGCCAGTGGGATTATCTTTGGTTACAAATAAAAAGGGACGTACTAGATTGTATCTTTTAGTGACTATATTTTCATCAGTGGCTATTATGCCGTCTAACTTCAGAGCTTTTACTTTATCGTTTACCAGCCCCAGGGAAATATAACCTATCGCATTAGGGTCATTGGCTACTATTTCTCTTACCGTACCGTTGGAATCTTGGACGATAGCTCCTTTAAAAATCCGTTCCTTCTTCATCACCAGTTCCTGAAAAGCACCACGGGTACCTGAGCCCTCCTCACGGGTCACCACGGTCATAACTTTATCCTTCCCCCCAAATTCCTGCCAGTTCCTGATTTGGCCGGCAAATATTTGTTTTATTTGTTCAATAGTAAGATCGTCTATCTTATTAGTGGGATGCACAATAATAGCTAAGCCATCATAAGCTACTATTATTTCATTTAAGTCTTTTTCTTCCGGTTTTAATTCGCGGGAACAAGTTCCGATATCGGCTACCCCGTATTCGGCCGCCTGAATACCGGTGCTGGAACCACCGCCTTGGACATTGACAATAATATTAGGGTGTTTTTCCATATATACTTCGGCCCACTTATCGGCAAAAGGCTCCACACTGGTTGAACCGGCTACGATTATCTCATTCTCAGCGATACCTCGGGCACAACCAGAGGTAAATATGGCCAATATAAATACCACAATAATAAAACAACGCATATAAAAATTATACCAAAATTATATGCGTCATTTCAAGGATCTTGATTTTTTGCAGCAATTGGTTATTTGACAATTTGGTTTTTAATAGATATACTCATATACGTAAAACTACAATACAATTATAGCAAGAGGTAAAAACATGGTAGAAAGAAAGCAGGATTATTTTAGGGTTCCTATAACTATGCCTTCAAATATGGTGTCATTCCTGGAGAATCTAGGTATTGAATGCAAAAAATCTGGTGGTCATAAAATAGCTAATACTATGATTGTTAGAAGCTCGATAAAACTCCTGATGGATTTAGATCTGGATATTTCAGGGATAAAATCAGAAGAAGAACTTGAGGATAGAATAAAAGAAGCTGCAAAGAGATATTAGGAAATAATAATATCAGCCTCTATACTAAACTTTAGCAATATTGATATTCTGTAGGTAATTTATTGCTGTAATCATGATATTTTTTAGCATGCTTTCAATTACTCATTTATTTTAAATTCTAATTATTTATAATATTAGATGCAGTATACACTTTTTATATCTTTTTATATCCGTATTGAATTGTTTTAAAAGATGGGAGCTTAACCTATATGCAGGAAGTAAAAACTGATCTACTGATTATTGGTGCCGGTCCTGGAGGGCTGAGTGCGGCATTGTATGCCAGAAGAGCAGGGCTTGATTTTGAAATTGTAGAAAAAAAAATGGCAGGTGGACAAATAATAAATACAGTGTCTGTCGAAAACTATCCCGGCTTTAAAGATGATATTTCAGGTTATGAACTTGCACAAAATTTATTGGGGCATTGTAAAAGGTTTGATATTGAAGTAAGGGAATATTTTGCTGTAAACTCTATTGAGTCAGTTAACACCAGGAAAAAAGATAAATCTTATCATTTTAAGTGCCCTGGCGATGAAAAGCTAATATGGACAAAATCAGTAATAATGGCTACAGGAGCCAGTCCTGATAGGCTGAATGTTGAGGGAGAAAGTGGACTTATTGGCAAGGGTATTTCTTTTTGTGCAACCTGCGACGGAGCTTTATACAGGGATAGAGAGGTTGCTGTTGTGGGAGGTGGAGATGCAGCTATCGAAGAGGCAATTTTTCTCACAAAATTTGCAAAAAAGGTATATATAATTCATAGAAGAAATGAACTTCGTGCGGTGGAAATTCTAAAGGATAGGGTACTTAAAAATAAAAAAATAGAATTTTTATGGGACTCTGTAGTTGAGAAATTTATAGGTAAGAATAAACTGGAGGAAATTTTAATAAGAAACAAAAAAGAAAATAAAACATATAAACTTAAGGTTGATGGAGTCTTTGAATATATTGGTTGGAAACCTAATTCTGAACTGGTAAAAGATTTAGTGCAACTTGATGAGAAAAATTTTATAATTACAAATTTTAAAATGGAAACTTCTCTGCCCGGTATATTTGCGGTTGGTGATGTTAGAAATACGCCTCTCCGGCAGGTCATAACTGCAGTTGCAGATGGGGCAATTGCTGCTATATATGTTGATAGATTTTTATACAGCTTAGAATAACAAACACACCGGGCTATAATTTTTTTATTTATTTAAAAAAATTCAGGAATGATTGATAGAACTGATATAGTAAGAGTTTGCAACGCACCACTTTTCAGGGGTAAAAGTGAGAGAATTAGAAAAATTGAGTTTATGTTAACAGAATGGAAATAATAAGGAGAAATTCATCGGGGGAAAAGGTTACGGACCTGCAGAGAAGATTAAAACTGCTTGGCTATAATCTAGGGGTAACGGATATTGATGGGATTTTTGGTATTGAGACTGAAAATGCGGTCAGGAAATTCCAGCAGGATAGAGGTCTTTTAGTAACAGGAATTATAGATCAGGAAACCTGGCAGGAATTAGTTGATGCCGGGTATAAAATTGATGAAAGGATGCTATATCTAAAGCATCCTCCTTTCAGAGGCGACGATGTAAGAACTCTTCAGCTCTGGTTAAAAACACTTGGTTTTTATCCTTATAATGAGAATGGTATATTTTGTGAAAGAACCAATAAGGCACTTATAGAATTCCAGAAAAATATGAACATTGCTGATGATGGAATAGTTGGAGAAGAGACATTGCAACATCTGAAAAGTTTAAAAAGAATCATAGTATCTAAAAAAACTTCAAATTTTCCCATAATCAGAAATTTGGATAAAAGAAAAGAGCTTCGGGAAAATAAAATTATTCTGGATTATAGTGAAAACATAGAAGATATTAGGAGCAGCAAAAAATATATTAATGAAAAAATATATATTTGTAAAAGTATAGTAAATTTTTGCAGGGATATATTATCTAAAAACGGTATCGGGACATTACTTTCCATTAGTGATGATAAGAAGCAGAATGTTTTTTTGTATGACAGAATTGAATATGCAAATAAGAGTGATGCGGATCTGTTGATTAGTGTAGATTTAAATTATTCAGCGGATCAGAATGCCAATGGCTGCAGCTGTTTTTATTTTAAAGGCCTTAAGTCGTATTCAATTCCTGGATTTAAAATTGCGAATCTGATTCAGGATAAAATCACCAGTAACTTAAAAGTTTTAGATTGCAGGGTTCATGGTGCAAACTACGCTATCCTGAAATCAACAAATATGACATCGGTATTGATAGAACCTGCTTTTATTTCAAATTATAGGGAAAGAGAAAGGTTAAAGAAATCAAGTTATCATATGAAGATAAGTGAAAGCATAGTTAAAGCCATTTTAGAGTATCTAAGTGAATAAAAAATGATAATAAAGAAAAATAATATATTTTATGTATATAATATATGATGATTTTTATTTAAAACACCATAATGCTTCCAATCATCCTGAAAATGCAGATAGGCTTACTGCTATTATGGAAGCATTAAATAACTGGAAATTTAAAGATAAGATAGTCATTAAGAAACCCCGTCCTGCTACTGACAGGCAAGTTGAGATGGTTCATGATAAAAACTATATCCAGAAGATAAAAAAACTATCAAGAATGGGAGGTCTTTCTTATCTGGACCCAGACACAGCAGTAACAAAATACACCTATGACTGTGCACTCCTGGCTGCAGGTGGCTGTTTTGTGGGTTTGGACTTGATTTTTAGCAGTGAAACTAAGTTCGATAAATTTTTTGCTGCTATCCGTCCACCAGGCCACCATGCTTTTAGGGATGCCGGTAGCGGATTCTGTATTTTTAATAATATAGCCCTGACTGCCAGATATGCCCAGGAAAATTTTGGAGTGGAAAGGATTGCTATATTAGATTTTGATGCTCATCATGGAAACGGGACACAGGAGATCTTTTATGATGAAAGTAGTATTTTCTATATATCTTTCCACCAATACCCTCACTATCCTGGGACCGGATATTATAATGAAATCGGAAGGGGCAAGGGAGAAGGCTTTAACATGAATTTTCCTTTTATGCCCTATACCAGGGATCCAGATTATTTAACTGCAATGATAGACATAATTATACCGGTTATGGAAAGATTTGATCCCGGGCTAATTCTGGTAAGTGCAGGATATGACTCCCATTTTTCGGATTCCCTTTCTTCTCTTGGTCTGGTAGAAGAATCATATTACAAGATAATGTATATTATTTCATATCTAAGTTACAAACACTGCCAGGGTAGAACCGGAATATTGCTGGAAGGTGGGTATGAATATAATTCTACCGCAAAAAGCGTTCTGGAGACTATAAGAGGGTGCTTTAATAAAGGGGATTTTCCGGATATAAATAATAGTATTGATCTGGAAAATAAACTAGAAATAGATGAAAGCTTCAAGATTCAAAAAGTAAAAAACGTGGAAATTCTGGACGCTATCAGGGAAATCTTTAAAGTTTAATAAAGGTTAATTTAAAACAGTGTTCAAAAGCAGTAACCGTGATATTATAATAGGTATAAGTGTTTATTGTATTAATTATAAGTGCTACTTTTAAGAAGTTGGTTAAAAGAAGTTTTTACAGGTTATTATTTTTATTTTTGATTATTATGATTGCTCTGCCAGCTTGCAGGAGTTATGATAGGAAGTTTGATGTAACCTATTTTTTCAAAACTGAACCAGAAAAAGCTGTTCTGGATTTTTTCCAATCTCTTGCCAATAAGAATCCGGATTTTATTTATACAAATTTACTGCCCGATAAAGATAGGAATAGTATTAGCAGGGAAAAGTACGTAGATGAATTTAATAACATACTTTCCGATGTAGAAAGTATAGATGTTAAAAGAACTGTGTATCTTGGATATGAGAATAATATGAGTAAAGTGGTAGCAGAGTTTGAAGTCAATTATAAAAATGGTGAGGTAAAACAGTATAAAAAGTATATTTACTTGACAGAAGAAAACAATAAGTGGAAAATAATTTTTGAAAAAACTTTTATATAATAAATAAATGTTTTTTGTAGATGATTTATGATATTTGGTATAATATTTATCTAAGATTATGATAAAAAAGATAAAAACAATTTTAGTCTTATTATTTTGCCTGGTAATTGCCCTGTCATATGCAACAGGCTGCCGCTCTGATAGCAGTAATTTATTACAGGGAAGTAGTAAAAATCAGGCCGAGAATGCTAATGGGTCTAATGACAGTATTGATGCCAGGTTAACCGGGTTAAAAAATGAAATAGTAAGTCCACCAGTGGTTATATCCCACAAGTCCGGAGAAGAGATTTATAGCAGTGGCGATAGGGAGTTAATTTTCATTAAAGGTTATACCGATAAGGGGAATACCATAGAAATTTATGTAAATGGAATATTAAAACAAAGTGACATAATTGTTGATAATGATGGAAATTTTGAGACCTTAAAAGGAATAGAAATAGTAGAGGGAAAGAATGTTATAGAACTGGTAGCAATAAATCCTTCAGGAGATAAAAGTAATCCTACAGAATTTGATCTATTTTTAATTGTGCCCGAAAAGGTAGAATATAGTATATTTGAAGATTCCGTAAATTTAAAAGAAATAGAAGGTACTTATTATTCTACTGAAATTAATCCTACAGTGTATATTCATGGAAGTCATCTTCCTTCTTCACAGGTTTATATTCTGGCGAACGATAAAATAGTGGGTGAAGTTGTAGCTGATGGAGCAGGTACATTCGAATTGGATGGAGTTATGCTAAAACCAGGCAATAATGAAATAGCTGTCTGGGCGAAAGCAGGTGATGGTTTTGTAAGTGCACCGGTATTTACAAATATAATAGTATCCAGGGATCTGGGTGTTCCAATTCCCTCCGATCTAACGGGCTATAAGCAGGGAAATGCTAATTATCTAAGCTGGGGTGTAAGTGTTGATACTGATTTCGATTCATATAAACTGGTTAGAGTAGAGGACCCCTGTATCAATCCGGAGTACCCTGAGAATGATGTCATTGCTACCTTCAACAATATAAGCGTCAAATCTTATATTGATAACGATATAGTAAGTGGTAAATCATATATTTATACTTTATGGACTCTGGATAAGGCAGGACGTGTAGTATCCAGTAATGTAGTGGCAATTCCCAAACCTGTTTATTCTATTGCCTTTACTAAGGTTCCTTCTTCCATTAGCAATACTATTGCCAGAAGAGAGTGGTTTTATCAAGCCTATGAGATGACCAATATGGGTAATGTAACTATTGATATTCAGCCGATAATGTTATGGCTTAAACTTGAACCTAACCCTGATGAAGAAATGGAAATTTCTCCATTATGGGAGGTACATATATGGGAGCCTACTGGTCAATACTACTATTCGAATGAGGGTATTTATTCTACTTATATTTCAGATTGGAGGAATTTCAATGGTACCACTGAGACCGAGGAGACGACTACATTTAGTGCAGATGGTTTGACTAAAACTGTTACTGTGACCGAGACCATTAAAAAAACCGAAGAGGGTGATGTTAACCTTAAAAGAATAATGACAACGACTACAAATAATACCGTAACTGTAACTGATACAACAACAGGTATCAGTACTGTAACCACTACTACTGACACTGACACAGAAATAGTGGAGCCTGAAAAAATAGGTTCACCTATAATGGGGCTCGAGCCTGGTGAAAAAATAATAATAGAAGTTAAAGTACAGAACATTGCGGCTGAGAATGGTGAAAAGATTATTGTTCATTTTCATTTTTACCCTATAGATTGCGATGGGCACTTCTATATTGATGAGCATGTTTCTACTCTTGATATTGAAGTGATAGGCGAAAGTAGAAATTAGAACTTTTAAAACATCTTATTCCTATTATATAATATATTTTATTTTTTCTAGCTGAAATTTTCTATGAAAGCGGTGTGTCAAAAATATGAGTAAAAAAGATAAAATAAATCATGAAGGTTCTGGTAATGGGCAGGATATGGAAGAAATGGTGGAATATAAAAAGCCTGGTAAGAAAGTACCGGAAGTACCGGAAGATACTTTTAAAAGAGAAATAAAAGAAGAAATTAAAGCAGAGGAACTTGAGGAAGAAATAGAGCTTTTAAGGAAAGAACTGGAGAATTATAAAAAGATTGAAGAAGAGCATGTGGATAGAATTAAAAGATTGCAGGCAGATTATGATAATTATAGAAAAAGAACCTTAAGGGAACATCTGGAGCATATAAAAAGGGCAAATAAGGATTTAATAAAAAAACTTCTTCCTGTAATTGATAACTTTGAAATAGCCATTGATGCCGGAAAAAAAATGAAAAAAGAAGAGAGTGATTTTTTAAAGGGCGTAGAAATGATTTATGAAAATTTAATGGAGCTTCTAAAGAAAGAAAATGTCAAAGTTATTAATCCTAAAGGTGAAGAGTTTAATCCGGAAGTTTGTGAGGCAGCTGTAACTGAAGCTGTAAAGGATGTAGATGAAGGGATTGTACTGGATGTTATAAGAAAAGGTTATATGATAGATGATTTTTTAATAAGGCCTGCAGTGGTAAAAGTTTGTAAAAAAAAGTAAGAGGAGCTTGGATTTTTATGAGTAAGAAAATTGCTTTGGGATGTGTGATAGGTTTTGTAGCAGTTATAATTGTTATCGGTTTGATTATGGTAGCCTATGTAGTAGACTCCAGAAATAAAATGGTAGCCAAAGAGATTGAAGTTGATAATGCCTGGGCTCAGGTGCAGAATGTTTATCAGAGAAGGCTTGACCTGGTACCAAATCTGGCTAAGAGTGCACAAGCTTATATGCAGCTAGAAAAAGACATATTCGAAGCTATAGCAGAAGCCAGAGCGGGCATAAAAAATGCGGAGACACCAGCTGAAATTGAAAGTGTAAATAAAGAAATTAGCTCTTTTATTGATACTATCAAGGTTTTAGTTGAGGACACACCCGAGCTAAAGGCTAGTGAAATCGTGGGTGATCTTATGATCCAGCTTGAAGGAACCGAGAACAGGATTGCAGTGGAGAGAGGAAGATTCAACGAAGCAATAAAGGATTACAATACATATATCAAGATGTTCCCCAGAAATATAATTGCCGGCTGGTTTGGATTTGAAGCCAGAGAATTCTTTGAAGCTGAAGAAGGCGCAGAGACAGTTCCGGAAGTGGATTTGGAATTAGAGTAAATTATGAATTCAACTTTATTTAGAGTAAAGAAAAGATTAATTATATTTTTTATATTTTTCTTGATTTGTTTCTTCTTTTATCCAAGTTATCTTTTCCCAGATGAAGATGTAAATTTCCCGGATTATACAGGTTATATCAATGATTATGTAGGGCTGCTGGATTATAACTCCAAATCTGAATTAGAGGCATTAGCTTCTAAAATCGAAAGAGAGACGGGCGGAGAAATAGCCGTGGTAATAGTGGATAGCTTGCAGGGAATTACCGAAGAAGAATATGCAGTCGAACTCTTTGAAAGATGGGGGATGGGAAAAGAAAAAGATGATAACGGGATTCTTATATTAATTTGTACTGAAGGGGAGTTCAACAACAGGCTTATAAAAATAGAAACAGGATATGGCCAGGAAGGGGTAATAACAGACCTTGAAGCGGGCGATATTGTTAATGATATAATTATTCCTAATTTTCAGAAAGGTGATTTTTATACAGGACTGAATAATGCGATTTTGATTATTGCCGAACAGATTTACGAAGAAGAGGGTCTGGAGCCAATTGACTCCGGGGAAGGCACAGCGCCGATCACTGCTGATACTGCATCACCGGCCAATTTTCTTTCAGGATTTTCCTGGGGATGGGCATGCTGTTTTCCAATACCGTTTATAATAATTATTATAGTGATCCTTGTTAACCTGTTTCGAAGAAGATGTCCCAGGTGTAAGAAATTTAAATTGAAGATAAAATCTACTGTGCTCAAACCAGCTACCTATACAGAATCCGGTAAAAGTCTTGTAGAAAGACTTTGTTTAAATTGCGGATATAACGATAAAAAGGAAGTGACTATACCAAAAAAGACCAGGTCATCATCCTGGACCGGCGGAGGTGGAATGAGTGGTGGCAGCAGATCTTCCGGTGGAGGAGGTTTTGGAGGTTTTGGCGGAGGATCCTCAGGCGGCGGTGGTGCCAGCGGGAAATGGTAGTACGGACTTTAATGTCAAAAGGAGTTTGTTTTAAGTGAAGATTGCGATATCCGGCAAAGGCGGAGTGGGTAAGACCACTTTAGCAGCATGTCTTTCCAAGTATTATGCCAATAAAAATCATAAGGTAATTGCCGTTGACGCTGATCCTGATGCCAATCTGGCTTCTGCTCTGGGAATAGATTATGAAGCGGCTTTAAAGATTACACCGCTGGTAGAGATGAAAAAATTAATTGAAGAGAGAACAGGAGCAAAGCCCGGGGGATATGGAGCGTTCTTTAAATTAAATCCAAAGGTGGACGATATTCCCCAGAAATTTGGGATAGATATTGGCGGTGTGAGACTGCTTGTTGCCGGAACAATAAAAGCCGGCGGCAGTGGATGTTATTGTCCTGAAAATGTTCTGCTTAAAAGTCTATTCAGGCATCTCGTTGTCAACCGGGAGGAGATTGTAATTCTGGACATGGAAGCGGGAATAGAACATCTGAGCAGGGGTACCTGTGAGAGTATGGATGCCTTGATTATTGTAGTAGAACCAGGACTCAGGAGTGTCCAGACTGCCTGGACGGTTAGAAAGATGTCCCTGGATCTGGGAATCAGGGATCTTTTTATCGTGGTAAATAAAGTAAGAAATGATGAAGAAGAAAAATTGATTGAAGATAATCTGGGTGATTTTGTCATACTGGGAAAACTTCCTTACAGCGACAGGGTAAGAGAGTCAGATCTGAAACATTTTTCTCCATGTGATGCGGATGAGAAATTCAAGGAATCAATTGAAGAAATTGCCACTAAGTTAGATAAATATATTGACAAAAAATAAGATTATTCTGCGATGTACAGGTATCTTATTAAAAAGTCTTGTACCTATTTTTTTTCAATTAAAATAAGAAACATTTGTAAAACTAGAAAGTGGTGGGTATTTGTATAAGATTGTAAAAAAAGAAAAGCTGGTAGAAGATATAGACAGGTTTTATCTTAAAGCTCCGCTAATAGCCAGAAAAGCAAAAGCCGGACAGTTTGTAGTTATCAGAATAAATGAAGATGGGGAAAGAATCCCTTTGACTATTGCAGGTTATAACCGCAGTAATGGGATAATAAACATAGTTTCTATAAGAGTGGGGAAGACTACCTCTTTGCTCTCCAGTTTAAAAGAAGGTGACAGTATACTGGATGTTGTAGGTCCGCTGGGCAATGCTTCTGAGATTGAAAATTTTGGAAGGGTGATCTGTGTTGGAGGTGGAGTGGGAGTGGCTCCAATTTTTCCTATAGCCATGGAATTAAAAAAGACTGGCAATTATGTAATCTCCATTATCGGCGCCAGGAGTAAAGACCTTCTTATCTTAAAAGAAGAAATGGGAGATACATCTGATGAACTGTATATCTGCAGTGATGACGGTTCCATCGGATATCATGGTTTTGTATCAGATTTTTTAAAGGAGTATCTGGAGAAAAATTTAACCGGTAATGCAGATAAAAAAAAGGATAAGAGAATTTCCAGAATAATTGCTATTGGTCCGGCTCTTATGATGGCTTCTGTAGCCGAGGCGACCAAACCTTTTAACATAAAGACCATAGTATCTCTGAATTCCATAATGGTTGATGGGACGGGAATGTGCGGGGCATGTAGAGTAGAAGTGGGAGGTAAAACTAAATTTGTATGCGTGGATGGACCTGAATTTGACGGACACCAGGTAAATTTTGATCTTCTTCTTTCAAGGCAGAAGACCTACTGTGATCATGAGAAGGAGTGCATGGATCTTTATAAACATAAATGCAGGCTGTCGGAGTAATGATAGGATGTAGATAAGTGGTAGGGATAATTTAAAGATGACCGAAAAAATAAATAAAAAAGAATTTAAAAAAGAAAAGATTCCCCGGGTGGCTATGCCTGAACAGGACCTTGAGAAGCGGAATAAGAATTTTAATGAAGTTACTCTGGGATATACCGAAGAAGATGCTCTGCGTGAAGCATCAAGATGTCTTCAGTGTAAAAATCCTGAATGTATAGGAGGCTGTCCGGTAGAGATTGACATAAAAGTTTTTATTAAACTGATCCAGGAGAAGAAATTTAATGAGGCTCTGGAAAAGATAAGGGAACGGAACAGCCTTCCGGCTATATGTGGCAGAGTATGTCCCCAGGAAGATCAATGTGAAAAGGTATGTATCCTGGGTATAAAAGATGATCCGGTAGCTATCGGAAGGCTTGAACGATATGTAGCAGACCGGGAATTAAAAAGAAAAGCTGAAGGAGTAAAAGAGTGTGCGTGGTCGGAGGTTACCAAACAGTGCACCAGAGAAAAAATAGCAATAATTGGGTCCGGTCCTGGCGGGCTTACCTGTGGGGCAGAATTGGCTAAACTGGGTTATCGGGTTACCATATTTGAAGCTCTGCATGAACCGGGAGGGGTTTTGGTTTATGGTATCCCTGAATTCAGGCTTCCCAAAGAAATAGTGAAAAGAGAAATAGATTATGTAAAGAGCCTGGGAGTTAAGATTGAAGTAAATATGGTAATGGGAAAAATTTTGACCCTGGATGATTTATTTAGCGAAGGATTTAAGGCAGTTTTTATATCCACTGGAGCAGGCCTTCCATATTTTATGGGTATCCCTGGAGAAAATCTGAATGGAGTATATTCTGCTAACGAATATCTCACCAGGTCAAACTTGATGAAAGCCTATAAATTTCCCCGGTGCGATACTCCGATTATCAGGGGAGATAAGGTCGCGGTAGTTGGTGGGGGAAATGTGGCCATGGACTCAGCCAGGGTAGCAAAAAGGCTGGGGGCAAAACATGTGTATTTGATATATAGAAGAAGTGAAGAAGAGATGCCTGCCAGAAATGAAGAGATAGAGCATGCCAGAGAAGAAGGAATTGATTTTAAACTACTGGTAAATCCTGTTGAGATAATAGGAAAAGATGGCTGGGTGAATAAGATAATGTGTATTAAGATGAAATTAGGAGAGCCTGATGACTCTGGCAGGAGAAGACCGGTGCCTTTAGAGAGTTCAGAATTCAATATAGAGGTCGATGTAGTAGTGATGGCTATAGGCCAGGGTCCCAACCCACTTCTCGCATCTACTATTCCACTATTAAAGCTCACCAGATGGGGAAATATAAAAGCTGACCAGATGACCGGGAAAACAAATATAGAAGGCGTTTTTGCTGGTGGAGATATAGTTACTGGTGCTGCTACAGTCATACTGGCAATGGGCGCCGGTAAGAGTGCAGCTGCAGCTATAGATGAATATATAAGAACCGGTATCTGGTAATAATAACTATTAGGATATGAAATTCTTATTTTAAAGTTTTTAAGTAAATACCTTAATTAATGCTGCAATTCTTCGTATATATATTATAATTTAACTTTCTAGAGAGATTTGTTATAGAAGGTATTTGAATATTTGAAGCACTTGACTTAATAATAATTGTTAATAAGTATTATAAAATAGGTTATAATTATAATATCAAAAATGTAATTTTAGAATAATGGAGGTAGAAATGAAAAACAAAGGCTTATCATTAAAATTATTATTCATCTTACTTGTGAGCATTTTGATATCCGGGATGATTTTTACCGGATGTAGTGCAGAAACTGCTGAAGAAGTAGTAGCCGAGGAAGGGGAATTTGCGACTGCCGACGAATCAGTGGTAGCAATGGAGGAAGCTCAAACCATGGAAGTGGCAGAAGAAGCTGTTTCTGAGGAAGAAAAGGTTGCAACTGATACTGAGACCCAGTATGGTGAAGTTCCGGTTGCCGGTGATAGGAAAGTTATTAAGAACGCTTATATTGAGCTTGAGATTGAAGAGGGGAAATTTGAAAGTACACTGTTCGAACTCACCAATCTGGCAGAGCAGAATGGAGGCTTTATTTCAAATAGCCAGAGTTATTCTGATTCTGAGGGCAATCTGACTAGCGGAAGCGTAACTATAAGGATCCCTTCCAATAAATATAATTCTGCTTTAAATAGGGTCAAAGAAATGGGTACAGTTAAAAATATTTCAAGTTCCGGACAGGATGTGACACAGGAGTACACCGATCTTGAAAGCAGGCTTAGAAACTACGAAGCTCAGGAGGAAATCCTTCTGGATCTAATGAAGGAGTCAAAAAAAGTCAGTGACAGTTTAGAAGTGCAGAGAGAATTGAGTGTCGTTCAGGAGCAGATTGAAATAATCAAGGGAAGAATGCAATACCTGGACGATATGGTATCTTTTTCTACTATTGATGTTTACTTCCATGAACCCGAACCTATAACTGTTGCCGGATGGGGATTCGTTGAAGCGTTAAAGAGAGGTTTGAGGGGAGCAGTAAATGTATTTAATTGGTTGGTTGTAGCAATAATTATAACTGCTCCGCTATGGATTTCAATAGGAATAATATTAATCATAGTATGGCAGGTTATAAGAGCAAGAAAAAGAAGAAGAGCCAGGAAGGAGCAAAAATAATATGAAAAGTTCCAATGCCTTTGGTTGCACTCTGCTTATTTTCGGACTGGGTGTCCTGGCCGGTATTCTTATTGCGCCACGCAAGGGTGAAGAAACCCGTAAAATATTAAGGGAACAAATGGAAGAATGTTGCGGCAAGACCTGTGGATTTATTACTGAAAAAACGGCACAGGTAAAAAAGCAGGCGCAGAAATACGCTGAGGAATTAAAGAAGAGTATGGAAGAAACTGAATAATAATTTTTATTTGATATAATTTTTATATTTGCCTAAATAGATACAAGCCCTTTTTAAATCAAAAAGGGCTTGTATAATTTAGTACAGAACTCGGCTTATAGGCTAACTCCACTTCTATTTTTATATCTGCAACCACTAAAAACACTTAAAAAATACATATCAAAAGAACTAAATGTAGTATTAAAAATACTCAAATTAAGCACAAAAACAGTGTTTTTAATTGGCAATAGCCTAGTAGTGTTCCGTAGAGAAATCAAGGGTTCTATTAAATTTAAAAAGGAACAAATATTAAGAGATTTTTAAAATTTGTATTTATACTATTCTTAATTGGTGTAATTTTATTTTCAATCTCATGTAAATCTACTGATATTGAGAAATTACTACCAGTAGCAACTATTACAGATTCTTCTAAAGAAACAAGTACTGAATCAGCATTTGAAACTAAAAACAGTCCCCCAGAAATAAAAAATTTAAAAATCCTTCCAGATAATCCAAGTACTTCTCAAGATTTAACTCTAACTTATGAATTTAATGATCTAGATAAATGCATAATAAAATGGTATAGAAATAATAAATATGAGAGTGATTTTGATAATAAAAAAGTTATTTAATTTAAGGAAATTAAAATAGATTAAAAAATAATCAATGCATTTTTCCTAATTAAATTATTCTAAGTTATTGATTGGTTAGGAGTTTTTCAAGTGTTCTATCAGCACAGGGAATGGCTCTTATAACCCTTATGAAAATATTGGCAGAGCAATATATAAAAGATAAAAGCAAATCTTCAAAATCAGGAGGATTATCTTGCAATGAAAAAAGTAGAAGTTTCTATAGATGATAAAAATTATCCTTTTCTTGTTTTTAATATCAGGAGTAGTAAAATTAACTATTTAGTGATTAAAAATGCGTACCATTAAATCAAAATTACTTGCTATTTTTTTGCTGATTTTTACAGTGATTGCAGTAAACAGCGTCATTGCAATATTGAATTTTTCAACCCTTCAAAATTCTATTGATAATATTTTAAAAGCCAATTTTAACAGCGTCCTTTATGCACAGAACATGGCTATTGCAATTGAAAGGCAAGACAGTGCAGAACTTGCTATGGTGTTTGAAGAAAATAAAGAGAGTGCAAAGAAAATATACCTTGATAATGAAAAGGAATTTTTAGGTTGGCTGGCAAAGGCAGAAGGCAATATCACTGAAACAGGCGAAAACAGGATTGTAAATAATCTTGGCAGCTTTTACGCAGAATATACTGATAAATTCACCAATTTTGAAACAATGATAGGCAATAATAATACAACTGTAGCAAGAGACTATTACTACAATGAAATTTCCCCTGTATTTGAAAACATAAAACAGGAATGCAGAAACCTGGTGGAAATTAACCAGAGTAAAATGATTGTGCTCAAGAATAATTCTGAAATAATTGCAGAAAGAGCCTCTCTTGTTGCCCTTGTTATTTCTTCTTTTACAATAATAATAAGCATAATATTCATGTTTTACCTGATTAATAAAATAATAAAGCCTGTAAGAGACCTGATCCAGAAGACCCGCAGCATTGCTGAAAGAAATTACAGCCAGCAGTTAAATATTGCAGGAAAGGATGAGATTGCATCTCTTGCAAATGAATTTAACATAATGGCTTCGAAATTAAGGCAGTATGATTTGCTAAATGTTAACCAGTTAATGAAGGAAAAACAGAAAATCGAAACAATAGTTGAAAGTATTAGTGATGGAATACTGGTAACAGGCGCGGAAAACAGAGTACTGCTTTTAAACAAAGCAGCAGAAAAAATATTCGATATAAAGCAGCAGGAAGTAATAATGAAACATTTTACAGAAGTTATAAAAAATGATGATTTGTTTGCATATATAAACGAGATAAAAAGTGAAAAAAACGGCTTGTCAAAAAAGGAATATCTGGACATAAAGGTAAAACGAAAGGGTGTATTGCAGTATTTTAGAGCCATATCCAAGGTTATTACAAATATTGAAGGGGAAAGCATTGGTGTTGTAACACTTCTTCAGGATATTACAAAACTTAAAGAAATTGATGAACTGAAGTCAGAATTTATATCATCAGTTTCTCATGAATTAAGGACTCCAATTACTTCAGTAATAATGGCGGCAGAATTACTAGAAAAAGAAATTCCTGGAAAAGTAAACAAGGAGCAAAAAGAAATGCTGAGAATTGTCCTGGAGGATGGAAACAGATTAAAAAATCTGATTAACGATATACTTGATCTTTCTAGACTCCAGTCCAGCAAGGTCGATCTTGATCTAAAACCCAATAATTTATCGTATATTGCTGATTCAGCAATAAAGATGTTTAATATACAGATAAAGGAACAGCAAATTGATATTGTTAAAACAATTGATAAAAAACTTCCTCTGGTCATGGTAGAATTTGGAAAAATTTCCCAGGTTTTTGCAAATCTTATAAACAACAGTATTAATTACAAAAATGAAAATAAAAAACTTGTTATAAAAATTGGTGCGCACGATAAAGATGGTAAACTGGTCGTATTTGTGGCAGATAATGGACGGGGAATATCTGAAGAAGACCAGAAAAGAATTTTTGAAAGATTCGTAAGAATTGAAAGTGCAGAAAGTTTTGATTCTAAAAATGGTAGCGGTCTTGGTCTTGCAATAAGCAAAAGCATAATAAAAAACCATGGGGGTAAGATGTGGGTTGAAAGCCGGCTTATGAAAGGCAGCACCTTTTATTTTACCCTTAATACAGTAGAAAATAAAAAAACAAAAAAGGTTTTAAAATAAAATAATTAAAAATAACATGCAGCATGTTTGGTAAAAACAACTGCTTATACAAGGAGAATAATCATGAATAATAAAATACTTGTGGTTGATGATGAAAAAAATATAAGGACAACTCTTTCAACCTATCTGACCAGTTCCGGTTTTGAGGTAGAACTTGCTTCCAATGGTGAAGAAGCGCTAAAAAAAATAAAGGAGTCAGATTTTTTACTGGTGCTTCTTGATATTAAGATGTACGGCCTTAACGGAATGCAGGTGCTGGAAGAAATGAGAAAAATGGGATTTAAAAACAATGTTGTAATGATGACAGCATACGGAACAATTGAAAATGCCGTTGAGTCTATGAAACTGGGAGCTCTGGATTTTTTAAGCAAGCCATTTACGCTTGAAGACTTAAAAAATGTAGTGAACAATTCAATAAACAGGCAAACAATAGATGTATCTGTAACAATGAGTTTTGAAAATTTAATTGAATACAGTAAAAAATGCATCATTGAAAAAGATTTTGTTAAGGCAAAAGAATACTTGAAAAAGGCAATAGGAGAAAATATGGACTTACCTGAACCCCATAACCTTCTTGGGGTACTTGCTGAATTTGAAGGAGACCTTTCAACTGCTCGTAAACATTACAGGGCAGCGCTGGATCTGGATCCAACCTATAAACCCGCAAATGAAAACCTGGAAAGGACTACCAGGTTTAAATATACAAAAGAGGGTTTAAGATTTGACGATAATGCGAATACGGAGGAATAGTAATGTATATCATAATTGTCGGATGTGGAAAAGTTGGCTCAAATCTTGCAAAGGAATTGTCTGTTAATAATCATGATGTTGTTGTTATAGACAGTGATCCGGACAAATTTACACAACTTGGCTCGGGATTTAACGGAAAGATGATATTGGGAGTGCCGATTGATGAAGATATACTGCTTGAAGCCGGAATTGAAAAAGCAGATGCTGTTGCTGCCGTGTCCCCTGATGAAAATATGAACATCATGGTTTCACAAATAGCCAAAGAAATTTTTCATGTACCCAGAGTTATTCCCAGGGTATATGATCCGGACAGGGATATATTTTTCCAGCAGCTTGGTTTAAATACAATGTGCTTGACAGGTATTGCAGTTGCTCATGTAAAAAAAATACTTGAGCAAAAATCAGGTGACATATGGCATACTTTTGGAAATAAAAATATAGGATTCAGGTATTTGCAGCCAGATCCAAAAATTATCGGCAGGAATATAAAAGATATTCCTGTAGACAATTACTTAATATTTGGAATTGTAAGGGATGAAGAATTCCTGCTGGCAAATCCCGATACAAGGATAAACAGGGAAGATATGCTTGTAATAGCTGAATATGTCTGACACAAGGGGGAAAGTACGATGTTTCTAATAATAATTGGAGGTGGCAAGGTTGGTTATTATCTTGCCAAGACACTTTCAGAATTAAAACATAAGGTTACTGTAATTGAATCAAACAGGGAACTTTGTTTAAATATTGCAAATACAACCAGCAATCTTGATGTTAGTGTAATAAACGGGGATGGAACCAGTATAAATTATTTAATTGACGCAGAAATTGAAACTGCAGATGCATTAATCGCAGTAACAGGAAGGGACCAGGATAATCTAGTTGCGTGCCAGATTGCTAAAAATAAATTCAATGTAAAAAAGACAATTGCCCGTGTTAATAATCCAAAAAATATAAAAATTTTTGAAAAGCTTGGAGTAAATACAGCAGTAAGCAGCACTGCATCCATTGTGGATATAATTGAACGTGAAGTATTCATATCTGGGCTTAAATCACTGGTAACTATAGGTAATCTTTCCATAAATGAGATAAAACTACAGCCAAATTACCATTCTGTTAACAAGCGGATAAGGGATCTTGGGTTCCCTAAAGACTGTATAATAATTTCCATCATAAGAAATAATAATGTAATAATCCCGGGAGGCTCCACAACTCTTTTACCGGGGGACGAGGTTATTGCCATATCCAGGAAAGGATCTGAAGAAAAAGTCGAAAGCGTGCTCGGGAAAGTATAGCTATTAAAGGCAGTTCATAATGTTTAAAAATATAAAACATAATCTTATAGGACTTTTAATAGAAATTGGTTTTGCTGCTGCTCTGGTTCTTATAGGATTGCTTATCTCTTTATTATTTGGGTTTATGAACTAAAGATAAAACTGTAAAAATGTTGAAAACAACATAGATGGAGAAATAATTGCTGGACACCCCTTACAACACAATAAAAATCATAGGTTATTATATAGGTAAAATAATTACAGTGCTTGGGCTCATACAGGTGCTTCCACTGATTACTTCATTAATATACAGAGAATGGATTATTGCATTTAATTTTATAACAAGCATGTCAATTTCCCTGATTTTAGGTGCTGTTTTAGTCATAACCTGCAATGCAGGCAAAAAGAGGAAGGTCGAATGGAGCCATGGGATAATTATTGCTGCTTTTTCATGGTTTCTGGGGATGTTTCTTTGTGCAATACCCTATTATCTAAGCGGTAATTATGCATGCTTTCTGGATGCCTGTTTTGATGTTATGAGTGGATTTACAACAACAGGTCTTGTACTCATACGGGATCTTGATCATGTATCAAACGGGATTAATATGTGGAGACATTCTCTGACATATCTTGGCGGCCAGGGAATGGTTGTGCTTGCATTGACATTTCTTGTAAGAAGTACAAGCGGTTCATACAGAATGTATGTAGGTGAAGCAAAAGATGAAAAGCTCCTTCCCAATGTTATAAATACTGCAAAAGCAATCTGGTATATCAGTGTGTCATATCTTATTGTCGGAACCCTGGTTCTCTGGATTACGGGTATATTTATAGGACTGCCTGCAGACAGAGCCTTTCTGCATGGCCTCTGGATTTTCATGGCTGCATGGAGTACCGGTGGATTTGCACCGCAGACACAAAACATATTATATTACCACAGCACCTGGTTTGAAATTGCCACTGTAATATTTTTCGTAATCGGGTCATTTAATTTTGCATTGCATTACGCTGTCTGGAATAAGAATAGAAAAGAAATTTTTAAAAATATTGAAGTTCAATCTTTTACCATTACAGTGACTTTCCTTACAATACTTACTGTTGCAGGGCTTACGAAACTGAATGTATATCCTGATTTTATTGCAACTTTCAGGAAAGGTTTTTACCTTCTGATTTCGGGTCATACCACTACTGGTTTTATGACTATTTATGCTAGGCAATTTTTCACAGAGTGGGGAAATATAGCTCTTTTAGCTGTTATTATTTCCATGCTGGTTGGTGGAAGCGCTGCTTCAACTGCTGGTGGTTTTAAGGGCCTGAGAATGGGTATTATTTTTAAGGGTTTTATAAGGGACATAAAAAGAATTTTATTGCCGGAATCAAGAATCCAGATAGATAAATTTCACCATATAGGTGATGTAATTCTTGAAGAAAAACATGTCAGGAGTGCAATGCTTATAGTGCTTGCCTATATTCTCACATTTGCAATTGGAACATTGGGAGGAGTATTTTTTGGATATCCTTTGTCTGCTGCTGCTTTTGAATCTGCAAGTGTTACAGGCAATGTAGGTTTGTCGATAGGGATTACAGCACCTTCGATGCCCAATACGCTGAAAATTATTTATATATTAATCATGTGGGTTGCAAGACTTGAGTTTATGTCAGTACTTGCAATGCTGGCCTATTTATTTTATGGAATGAGAAGAAGATGGTTGCGTTAAAAACATTTTTAGCATCAGCTTTTACAGCGATTCTGATCGCAAATGGTTCTGCTGCAGTCTCTGTAACAAGTGATGATTTAATAAATAATGCAAAAGACTATGATAAAAAGGAAGTGGTTTATTCAGGTGAGGTTATTGGCGACATCATGGAGCGAGGTGAAAATGCCTGGGTAAACATATCAGATGGGACAAATGCTATTGGCATCTGGATAACGACAGGTGACGCAATAGAGATAAAATACACAGGAAAATATGGTTTTACCGGAGATACGGTAAAAGTTACTGGAATATTTAACAGGGCATGCCCGGAACACGGGGGCGATCTGGATATACATGCAAGCAAAATAGACATTATAAAGCAGGGTTTTGCTGCTGCAAAAAAAATAAATTATATTTATATGATAATATCAGCCATTTTACTGGCAGCAGCTCTGGTTCTAAACCTTTTTATATTAAAGAAGAAATTATAATTTTTGCTTCTAATTTAGTTATCTTATCTGCAGGGAATTTTTTTAAAGCCCGCTGTAAAGCATCTGGTATAAGAAATAACTTCCCATTACTTTATTTTAAAGTAGAAAATAAAATCAGTATATTTACTAACAATCTTAATTTTTGAAAAAAATACTAAAAAACTATACAGATTATTTCTTATTACAACCTTAAACACATATTTTAAGTATTTTTAGTTTATAACTCGGCTTATGGACTAACTCCAAAAAACTCCGTGCTAAATTTTGTAAGTAGTTGATTTTTTTTTGAATATATCTGTTATTGTAAAATTAGCAATTTTAGTTGTACTATTAATGTAAATATTGCAATAATAGAGCCGATAATTCAGCAATAATAAGTTTCATACAAATCCTCTAAAGGATTTCATTCCGTTTTCTACATCTATGTTGGCCAGGGTAATGTAGATTGTGGTGGTGCTGATATCGGAATGCCCCAGGATTCTTCTTAGCCAAGTATGTATAACTTGTTTGGCGCTTTAAAGCCTAATGACAAAACTCACCTGCTGCTATGGAGCGCAGCGGAATAGTGGTCAGGCGCGCGGCTTGTCCGCGTCGCCTCCACCCTGTTATTCGGCAATTTGTCTACTTAAGCTGAGGCCAGCCTTTGTTCTCCTTGTCGCCAATGTGGAGTACTCCAAAGAGCACAAGTACTCCCAGGAGACCAGTAAGTACACTAACAAGTACAGGGCCGATTCCTCTGCTGACGAATGACAGATTCACGACCAGCATAGCAACGCTAGTTGCGCAGAATCCCCAAAACCCCCACTTCTTCCACCGTAAAAGCACGATTGCGCACACCACGTTGAATATCGAAAACACAATGGACACGGGAAATATCCAGGCGGGAATATTCAGGAGCATTTGGATCTGGAGCATTTGGCTCTGGGGCATTTGGATCTGGAGCATTTGGCTAATCATCCCTCTTCCGAGTAGTAGGTACATCAGATACCCCAGGGCCGTTACTGAGTTCACTATGATTATCAATACCAGCCACGTCATCAAACAACCATGCCGATTCTTTGCTTCCGCCATCGTACCATCTCCTATCTTAATATAGTTAATAAATCAAATAATTTATGTTAATAATTTCTCTCTTTTAAACTAAAATTATTATATTACTCATATCTTAAGGCATCTATAGGGTTAAGCCTTGCAGCACGCATTGCCGGGAAAATGCCAAAGAAAAGGCCAATGACTGTAGAGAAGCTCAGGGCAATGATTATTGGGAATACTGTAATGGAGGTTTCAAGGACAGTAAACCTACTTAATATGGCAGATACAGAAACTGCAAATAAGATGCCAAAAATACCGCCAGTAACGCTAAGTACTATACTTTCCACAAGAAACTGAACCAGTATATCTCTGTTCTTGGCTCCTATAGCTTTTCGTATTCCGATTTCTCTGGTTCTTTCGGTAACCGAAACAAGCATTATATTCATTATTCCAATGCCGCCTACAAGAAGTGATATACTGCCAATACCGGCGATGACTGCAGTGAAAATACCGGTGACGATGGTGATGATACCAAGTATCTGTGTTTGATTTTGAACCATAAAATCCTCTTTTTCGCCGAATCTTATGTTTCTATGTCTTTTGAGTATTGATTTTATCTCTTCTGTGGCAGCATCTATATCCTTTTCACTTATACTCTGGGCCATTATCATATTGTATGAATCCAGTCCATATAATTTATTCTGGGCGGTAGTAACCGGAATTTCAATAGAGTTATCCTGGTCACTTCCAAACGCACCAGTTCCTTTCGATTCCAGAGTTCCTATAACCTTAAAATTCTTTCCATCAAGTTTTATTATTTTCCCTATGGGATCGGTCTTACCAAATAGGTTTTTTATAACTGTCTGGCCGATTACTGCTACATTTGAAGCATTTAAAACATCGCTTCTACTGTAAAAATTACCTTTTTCAATCTTCATATTAAATATTTCCCGTCCGTTTTCAGTTGAGGCATTTACTATAGGACGTGTACTCTTATTTAAATAAGAGGCGACAGATGAGCTAGTTATTACCGGCGCAACTTCAGTGATCAGAGTTGCCTCTCTCTCTATTGCTCTAACGTCATCAATTGTTAATTTAGCTTGTTGTGTACCAGAGACAAGTTGGTCTTCAGGGTTCCCGGGAATTATATAAATTAAATTGGAGCCGATATCCTGAAAACTTTGTATTACGGACTGTTGTGCTCCGAGGCCAATGGAAAATATAGCAACTACTGCACCAACTCCAATAATTATTCCCAGCATGGTGAGAAAGGACCTTAACTTATTTAAAAACAAAGCCTGAAAGGCGATTTTTATATTTTCCAGTAATCTTTTCATAGTTTTAAAATTTTTAGTTTGCTGTTAGCTTATCTCCCAGTTTAGGCATCTGTTTTAGTTTTTCTTCAGCAGATATCTGATTTTTGACTTCTTCCTGTCCGTGAATAATACCATCCCTTAAATAAATGATTCTATGGGTATGTCTGGCTATATCCAGCTCATGGGTAACTATTATTATTGTCTTTCCATAGCTGTTCAGTTTTTGAAATATGGCCATTATTTCTTCTCCAGTTACAGAGTCCAGATTTCCGGTAGGTTCATCAGCAAGGATTATGGAGGGTTGATTGACAAGCGCTCTTGCTATGGCCACTCTCTGTTTCTCTCCGCCTGATAGCTCGTTGGACCTGTGCTTTATCCACGCTGTCAATCCTACGGATTCTATGGCATCCAGTATTTTCTTTTTTTTATTTATGATCCTTTCAGTAGAGTAAATCATAGGGAGCTCAACATTTCCATAAACATTAGTCCTGGAAAGCAGATTAAATGTCTGGAACACAAAACCTACTTCTTTATTTCTAATATTCGCAAGCTGATTATCATTTAGCTTACTTATATCCATATTATTCAGGAAGTATTGCCCTGAGGTTGGCACATCAAGACAGCCAATAATGTTCATTAAAGTTGATTTTCCCGATCCCGAAGGTCCCATTACTGCCACAAACTCACCTCTTCTAATTTCAATATTTACGCCCCGGAGTGCACTAACCTTAATAGTTCCTATTCTGTAAACTTTTGTAATGTCTATTGTTTTTATGATGGTGTCTTTATTATTCTTTGTCATATTATTAATCAGTTGTAAACCCTACCGAGACAGGGATATTATACTGAGCTGGTGAAGTTAAAATGATATCTCCTTTGTTCAGACCTGATTTTATTTCAATAAAGTCATAATTGAATGTACCGGTAGTAACTTCTCTTTTTTCTATACTTCCATCTTCAGCTACAAGATCAACATATGATTTTCCATCTTCTTCATATACAGATTGTATGGGAACAAATAAAACATCCTCCACACCGGAAGTAGTTATAGTCAGACTAGCCGAAAGACCATATAAAAGCTCAGGACCGTTTCCTGTTTCCGGCTTTACGGTAAGCTCAAAAGAAACCACACCACCAATGTTGCTGGAAATAGGAGATATTTTAATTATTTTGCCGCTAAATTCATTTTCATAGTAGGCATCCAGTCTTATATCTACGTCTTGCCCAACCTGCAGGTTAACTACATCAATCTCATTTATATTTGCCTTTATTATAAAGTCACTGCTTATTATAGAAATTGCATTTATCCCGGGACTGGCATATTGTCCCTCTTTATAAACAGAAGATAACACTATTCCGTTATAAGGTGCATGGATTATACTGCTACCCATATCCAGTTTGGCCAGCTCGAGATTGATTTCGGATAGTTTAAGCTGCGTTTCTACCTGCTTTATGTTTTTACCGATTACTTCAATCTGACTTGCTGCAGATTGCGTAGTGGAAAGATTTGACCAGTAGGTGGAGGATTGATTTATCAGCGTCTGGTAGTATACACCTTCTGCGGAATGGGATTGGGACGATGCCTGGGATATCTGGAGATCAGTGGAAAGAACCTCTTCCTCTACCAGGTTTAAGTATTCATTAGCACCTTCCAGCGCAGTTAAAGCATTCTGTACCGATTGTTCGGAAAGTTTGGTATTGGTATCAGCCAGCTGTATTGCTATATGGTTGGCATCAAGTGCATTCTGGTAGCTTATTCTGGCAAGCGCCAGGGAATTTTTAGCTGTGTTTAGATTTTCTTCTGCCTGAGCAATAAGGAGTTCTTGCCTGCTGTCATCTATCTCTATGAGCACGACACCTTTGCTAAAAGTATCTCCCTTGCTAAGAGCGCACAAGACTTTACCTGAAGCAGAAAGGGAGTAGTCGTTTTGTTCGATGCTATCCACATAACCGCTGGTATTAACAGTTTGAATAATATCGCCTTTCGTTACTTCAAAAGTTTCAGCGTCTTCTTGGCTATCTCCAATTGCTCTACAGGCCAAAAGATTAAGTAGCGCTATAATAATAGTGATAATGGTAATTATAAGAAAAATTTTTCCTGTTATTTTATTTCCCATTTCATCTCCTACTCTTCAATATTCTATCTAAAAATATATATTTAATATTTATTTAAAATATTTACAGTTAAAAATTTGCAAACTGGATAATATTTAACCAGATTTTTTTTAAATTTCAAGCATAATTTTTAATAATTAATTTTAAAATGTAGAAAATACTAATATAATAAATCGTATAAATAACATTGTGCTATTATATCATAGAAAAATTACCAGGTTGTGGTAAAAAAAATATTTTGTTATTAATAACAGGAAAGGAAGAATAATAATGAGTGATTGGACAGAAATTACAGGAATTTTTGCAAGGGAGATCTTAGATTCAAGGGGGAATCCAACTATAGAAGTTGAAACGGTACTGGATTGCGGAGCAATTGGAAAAGCGTCGGTACCTTCCGGAGCTTCTACCGGAGCATTTGAAGCAGTTGAGCTGAGAGATGGAGATAAGAAAAGGTATATGGGTAAAGGTGTTCAAAAAGCAGTAGAAAATGTAAATTCCTTTATAGCTCCGGAGTTGGAAGGTATGGATGCCGTTTATCAGCGGGAAATAGACCAGGCTATGCTTGATCTGGATGGTACGGAGAATAAGTCTAAATTAGGGGCCAATGCAATACTGGGTGTTTCTCTGTCTGTGGCAAAAGCTACCGCTATAGCGCTTGACCTGCCTCTTTACAAATACCTGGGGGGAGTCAATGCACATATTCTTCCTTCGCCAATGATGAATATTCTAAATGGCGGTAAGCACGCTGACAATAGTGTTGACCTGCAGGAATTTATGATTATGCCGCTGGGTGCACGTGATTTCAGTGAAGCTTTAAGGATGGGGGTAGAAACATTTCATAGTCTAAAAGCTGTACTAAGTAAAGACGGGCTTAATACTTCAGTAGGCGATGAAGGCGGCTTTGCTCCTAACCTTAAAACTAATGAAGATGCAATAAAGTATATAATCAAAGCTATTGAAAAAGCCGGATTTAAACCGGGGAAAGATATCTATATAGCACTTGATCCTGCGGCTACCGAGTTCTATAAGGATGGAAAATATAATCTTAAAGGCGAAGGCAAAGTCTTGACCTCAACAGAGATGGTTGATTATTATAAGAATCTTGTAGGGAAATATCCTATAATCTCAATCGAAGATGGAATGGCTGAAGAAGACTGGAATGGGTGGAAGGAGCTAACCGATAAGATTGGCAGTAAAGTTCAGGTGGTAGGAGATGATCTTTTTGTCACCAATACTGCAAGGCTTAAAAAAGGAATTGAGCTTGGGGTAACAAATTCTATTTTGATTAAAGTGAATCAGATAGGAACCTTATCCGAAACCCTTGATGCAATTGAGATGGCCAAAACGGCAGGTTATACAGCTGTAGTATCCCATAGATCGGGAGAAACGGAAGATACCACCATTGCTGATATAGTAGTGGGAGTTAATGCCGGCCAGATTAAGACAGGAGCTCCATCAAGGACAGACAGGGTTTGTAAATATAATCAACTGCTCCGGATTGAGGAAGATTTAGGGAGTGAAGCAAAGTATCTGGGACTGGATGCATTTTATAATTTAAGATAAAGGAATAAAAACTTCCGGTTGAATATCACTTTCCGGAAAAATTCCTTAAGTAAAATGCATATCTATCATTTCAGGGAATTAAAATCTGTTGGGCTGTCTTATAAAAGGTATTACAATATATAAAGTAATACTTGTATATTGGTATTACCTGGATTATAATATTGATATTAACAAAATAAGCGGAGCGGGCATAATGACAAGAATTACCTCAAAAGGGCAGATAACCATACCAAAAGAAATAAGGGATAAATTTAATATAAAACCACACGATATTGGTGAGTTTGCGGTAAAGGAAGGAATAATTGTTTTTACTGTGAAGAAGGGAACCATATTGGATGCCCATATTGAGAAAACAAATAGAAAAATTAATTTTAAAAAGCTCAGGGAACAAATGGAAAAAGATATTGCTGAAGAGATTGTAAGGAAGATGAAATGATTTTCTTAGATACTAATATTTTTTTAAGATATTTTTTAAAAGAAAATGAATCAGTATTTAGAAGATTAGAAAAATTATTTTCTGAAATAATTTTAGGCAATATAATTGGTGTAGCAAATGCAATGATTATTGCTGAAGTTGTTTGGGTATTAAGTAGATCCTATAAATGGAATAAAGAAAAAATCTGCGATAATATAGAATTCATTTTAATCACACCCAATATAAGGTTTAAAGATAAAGCAATTTTAGTAAATGCTGTCAATGTTTATAAAGAGAAAAATATAAGTTTTATTGATGCATATAATTATTCTTTCATAAGGGCCAATGGTGTTACCGAAATTTACTCCTTTGACAGAGATTTTGACGAACTACAGGATGTAAAAAGACTGGAGCCTTAAGGAATAATTGCTTTTTCATATTTATAATAATTCACCAAAAATTAACTCTAAAATGTTCATTTTTTAACCCTGATCATTGATTAACTTTAAATAATTTCTATAATAAAGAGATTATTTAAAGTCAATACCATATTTTCTATCTTTCCAACACGCTCCTTCACCGAATTTGGTCTGAAGAACAGAATTAATACAAATTAATATTATATACACCATTGAAAGAGGGTGAAAAAGTATATCAAGAATTCTGTTTTTAAGTCTAACGGCTAGTATAATTCTCATAATAAAAACAATAAAAATTTGAATAATACCCAGGTTTATTATCATCCCGGACCAATCAAAAATAAAAACTCCCAGGGGAAGCAAAATAAACGGAAATAAAAATAACACTGAAATTAATGAAATAACTACTGTTATAGTAAAAAGATTAAAATCAAAAGCAGCAAACATAAACCTAGAAAATCCTCTTATCAATTTACTAAAACTTCTATACATTCTACAATATATATTTTTACTTCCATCAAATATCATAAACTTATATCCATATCTTTTTACCTGTTTTGAGATATGTATATCTTCTAAAATTTTAGTTTTTACGGATTCGTGTCCCCCGATTTTTTCATAAACCTCTCTTATAAATAATATAAATTGACCATTTGCAGTACAAAATAAGGGGTTTTTTGATTTTTTTATAAGAAATAAAGGTAACAGAGTAAGAATCCCAAAATGAACCCAGGTAACCACCATTCTCTCATGAAAAGAAACCATTATCTGTTTTGGAATTGCAGAGAGAGCACCCAAATTATTTTTAATAAGACAGCCAATTGCGCTGGAGATTGAATTTTTAAAATGTAATGTGTCTGCATCTGTAAAGATAAAATACTTTCCCTTTGCATATTTTGATAACTGGTAGCAGGCATAACTTTTTCCAATCCATCCACTTTTTAGCGGCTTGCCGATAATAAGCTTTACCCTATTGTCTTTTTTTGCAAAATCTTCAACAATTATCGAAGTGTCATCATTAGAATTATCATCTAATACCAATATTTCTATATTAGGATAATCCTGTTTTGAAAGAGATAGAAGACACCTTTTAATATTTCCAGCTTCATTTCTAGCAGGAACCAGTATTGATACCAGAGGAGGAGATTTTACTAAAGATTCTGGAAGTAAATAATTAGCAGTATTTTTAAATAAAATATTATTAACAATAAAATTAAATAAGAATATTGCCAGAGCTGATGTAACAAAATACTGATATAATAAAAATAGATGCATAGTAATAAAATAAAATTATAAGGAATTTAAAATAAAATCCTAAGGTATAAATAAAAAAATTACAAGTGATAAAAAGAATTTTTTTTACAATTTAACTTTAAATCTACCTGGAAAATCACTTTGACATTGTATTTCAAATTATATATATTTTTATTATTTTATTAAAAAAGAAAAAAAATGGATAGATTGCAAGAAACAATAGCAAAAATAAAGAAGCCGGATTCGAGTTTAATGAAACAGGTACAGGCAAGGCTTGACAGTCTCACCAAGCCCCGGGGCAGCCTGGGAAGGCTTGAAGAGCTGGCAAAACAAATTGTAAGCATTACCGGTAATTTAAGCCCCAGGATAAAAAGGAAAGCCATAATTGTAATGACAGCTGACCACGGTGTTGTTGAAGAAGGCATAAGTGCTTACCCCAGAGAGGTCACTCCTCAAATGGTTTATAATTTTCTTAATGGTGGTGCGGCAATTAATGTCCTGGCAAGACATATTGGAGCGGAGGTATTGATAGTTGATGTTGGGGTTGCTGCTGACTTTCAGGAACATCAGTCGCTAATGCTAAAAAAGATTGACTATGGTACGAAAAATATGGTAAAGGGCCATGCAATGACGGATGAGCAGGCTGTAAAATCATTGGAAGTGGGTATTGAAGCTGCGGAGGAAATGATAAAAAAGGGTTACGATATTATAGCAACCGGGGATATGGGAATTGGAAATACTACTGCCAGCAGTGCCATAGCAGCGGTAATTTGCAGAACCGATGTAGAATCTGTGACCGGCTACGGGACAGGTATTGATGATAGGTGCCTTGAAAATAAAATTAATGTTATAAAAAAGGCTATTTCGGTAAATCAGCCCGACGCAGCGGATGGTATTGATGTACTATCAAAGGTTGGAGGATTTGAGATTGGGGGAATTGCCGGAATCATTTTAGGATGTGCTTCCGGAAGGACTCCGGTGATAATTGACGGCTTTATATCCGGAGCCGGGGCACTTATTGCAGCTGCTATTTCACCTGATTCAACGAATTATATGATCGCATCACATTGTTCGGCAGAAAAGGGCCATAGGATTGTTCTTGACAGGCTTGGCCTTAAACCGCTTTTTGATTTTGATATGCGCCTTGGTGAGGGAACCGGGGCAGCAATAGGAATAAATATTGTGGAAGCCTCGGTAAAAATATTAAGTGAAATGGCTACATTTAACCAGGCAGGGGTATCGGAAAAAAAGGAGTAGTTTTATGGAAGTTATGACTGGTGCAACAGGTTGCATAGGAAATGTTCTTGTCAGGGAATTACTACGGAAAGACAAAGAGGTTAGAGTTTTAATACGCTCCACTTCTGATATCTCTTCACTGGAAGGCTTGGAAATAGAAAAGGTTTTAGGGAATATTCTGGATAGGGATTCTTTAATAAAAGCTTTTAAAGGTGCGGATATCGTATATCATCTTGCAGCCATAATATCGATAATGCCCGGAGATAGGACATTAATCCGCAGGATTAATCTTGAGGGAACCAGAAATGTTATAGATGCTTGCTTAAAATGTGGTGTAAAGCGATTAGTGTATACCAGTAGTATACATGCATTAAAAGAGCCGCCTATGGGAACAATTATTGATGAAAGTATGCCTTTTGATCTGAACAGCAGAAGAGGTGAATATGACAGGTCAAAAGCTCTTGCCAGTTTGGAAGTAATAAAAGCAGATGGAAATGGTCTGGATTCAGTAGTAGTCTGTCCGACTGGTGTTTTAGGCCCTTATGATTTAAGAGGGTCGCTAATGACTCAGACATTTATTGATTTTGCCAGAAGTAAGATGAAAATAACTATAAGTGGAGCTTATGATTTTGTTGATGTTCGAGATGTAGCAGAAGGTCTTCTTCTCGCGGCTGAAAAAGGTAGGACTGGCCAGTATTATATATTATCTGGTGAAAGAATTACTATGGATGAAATGATGTCAATGCTTTCTGAAATTAGCGGGGTGCAGCTGCCTAAATATAAAGTTCCTATCTGGCTGGCAAAGGCTGCTGGTATGGTTACCCCATTATATTATAAATTAGCAAATAAAACTCCACGATTTACCTATTATTCTATAAATACTCTTCAATCTAATTCATACATAAGTCACGAAAAAGCAAGCCGGGAACTGGGGTATAATCCCCGGCCAATTAAGAAATCAATTGAAGATACTTTTAAGTGGTTTAGGGAAAATAAAATATTGTAATTAATCGTATTTGATAATTTCCTTAAATTCTTCAAAATTTGTATTTAATTCCATTATTGATATGTAAACTCCTTATTATATAGAATTCTGTATAATTCGAGATATAACGTATTTTATGGAATAATACCAGTTAATAAAGCATTTTTATAGCATATCAAGAAAAAAATTGATTTAATTTACTTTGTCATGTTAATAAATCTTGATATAATAGATTTCTGTATATTAAGATGTTAGACATAAAATATTATGGATGAAAAAGAACATCTTTTTTTAAAAACTTATGAAGATATTGAAAAAAGATTAACTGAAGAGGATCCTTATGAAATCCTACAAATATCTGCATTAATTCGAAAGTTGCTTTTAGATGATTCTTCTCTTGTAGACCAAGTAAACAGAAATTACAAAAAGAAAATCATATTTGAAATTACTCAAACACAACTATATCAACCCGGAATACCAGCTCCTGATTTTTTTTCAGTTCAAGATGGCTTAGATCCCGACACTTCAAGACCGGGAAAGCAGAAAATACAAATCAACAGAGATAATTTTTTTAAAACACCCATATTATTAGTAAAAGGCAAAGAGTACTCTATAAAAGATATTATTCAATATGAAGCTCATGTGATGGGCGGAGTTCATGCTGGTTCACCAAAATCAGATAAAGATGAAATATTAAAAAAAATTGAAAATCTTTTTGTCGGAGGATATAGACCTTCTTTGCGTCAATTAAAAGCAATTGCAAGAGTTGTTCTAAAAGCAATAAAGCCTTTGAAAGAATCAATAAATGTCTAACAACTCAATCTAGCTGACCCTTACCCTCGCTTACTCTGGTTCGGGCAGCTGATTTCGAATGTTATACTGATTCAATGGAAAGGATAATTAAACATGTTTCATAACATTCCTTCTGAAATT
>JADBLP010000137.1:40433-54136 GCA_014894375.1 Actinomycetota bacterium
ACTGATTCAATGGAAAGGATAATTAAACATGTTTCATAACATTCCTTCTGAAATTCTATCAAGAATGAAATATCTCGAAGATATTGATAAGAAAGACCGCGAGAATGGAACAGAACATATAAAAAGATTACGACAAATTCCTCCTGAAATAGGGAAGTTTCTTGCTATACTTGCCTGTAATTGCCCTAAAGGAAATTTTATTGAAATAGGAACAAGTGCTGGATATTCAACAATGTGGCTTTCCTTAGCTGCAAAAGAAAAGGGATTTAAAATAACGACTTTTGAAAAACAACCAGAAAAGATTGCTTTGGCGAAAGAAACTTTTAAATCTGCAGGAATAGAGCAATATATTGATCTGGTAGAAGGTGACGCTATAGAATATTTGAAAAAGATTGATAACATTTCATTTTGCTTTTTAGATGCAGAAAAAGAAATATATGAAGAGTGCTATGAATTAATTAAAGATAAAATTATTCAGAATGGTATGATAGTAGCGGATAATGCAATTAGTCACTATGAAACAATGAAACAAATGATTGATAAAGTTATGAAAAATACAAAATTTGATAGCTTAATTGTACCAATTGGACTAGGAGAATTAATTTGCCGGAGAATAAACACCTCAGTATAACAAATCGTTCCACCTGACATTTTTCTGCTACGCTCCAAAATGCAGGTGAACTCAGCCGTTAGATGCATAAAAATATGAAGAAGAGAATACAGCTTAAAACTGATAGATTATTGTTAAGGCCATTTGAATTATCAGATGCACCTCGTGTAAAAGAATTGGCTGGAGATAAAGCTATTGCAGATACAACATTAAATATTCCTTATCCATACAAAGATGGAATGGCAGAGCAATGGATATCAACCCATCAGCCCAAATTTGAATCGGGAGAATTGGCAAATTATGCCATTATCCTCAAATCTACAAAAGAATTAGTTGGAGCAATAGGTTTAAATATAGAAAAAAGGTTCAATAGAGCGGAATTAGGCTACTGGATTGGGAAGGAATATTGGAATCAAGACTATTGTACAGAGGCTTCAAAAGCTATGCTCGAATATGGATTTAGGAATTTAGGTTTAAATAAGATTATTGCTACTCACATCACTAGAAATCCTGCCTCAGGAAAAGTAATGAAGAAAATTGGAATGAAGAAAGAAGGATTTTTTCGAGAACACGTAATTAAATGGAAAAAGCATGAAGATATAGTGAGCTACGGTATCCTGAAAAAAGAATGGAAAAACATCTAACAAATCATTGCAGCGGACGGCGCAAACGCCGCCGCTGAATTCGATCGTTAGCTGCTCTTGGAGGAAGTCAATGACGAGCAACGAAAGTAGTGGTGTAAAGAGACAATATGCAAATGCCGCGAACTTGGATTCAAGAATAAACCTGCATCGACTATACAGTACCAATAGTCAAGGTTGGTCAGCATGGGTATATCGACAGATGACGTTCCCGAAGGGTAGCTCCGTACTTGAGCTTGGCTGCGGTAATGGCCAATTGTGGCTAGACAACAGGAATAGGATACCAGCTGACGTGACCTTTACCATCTCTGATTTCTCGGCTGAAATGCTAAATGAAGCAAATATAAGAATGACTGATATACCGGGAAACTTCAAATACATCGTAATTGATGCCCAAGACATTCCGTTTGGAAACGAGTCGATGGATATACTAATTGCAAATCACATGCTCTATCATGTACCAGACTTGGAAAAAGCGTTATCAGAAATGAGGAGGGTGTTAAGAATTGGAGGAATAGTGTATTGCACAACCATCGGTAAGCGGCATTTTGCAGAAATCGCAGAGGTACTTTCCAAAATTGATAAACGGATTGTATTCAATGAGATAAGCTACGGCAAATTTACCTTGCAGAGTGGACCAGCGATCCTGGCAAGGTATCTGAGCCAAATTGAAGTAAGAGAGTATGAAGATTCATTGAAGGTGACCAATGCTGATGATCTCATCAAGTATATAATGCCTTCAGATGGTATAAGCAACGCAAGCACGTACCTTCAAGGAGATAGGCTTGGCATCTTGAAGGATATTCTATTGAAAGAAATCCGTGCAAAGGGCTATATCAAAGTATCTAAGGAATCTGGAATGATAATTGGAAAGAGAGTAGCATAACAAATCGCTGGAGTTGACCGCTGAAATGCCATGTTGTAGTGTCAATGTAGTTGAAAAGAACTGCGGGGTGCAGAGCTTCGGTCGGCGCGGTAACTCAGCTCTATCGTTAGCATGGTTAAAGATGAATACGCAACTGCTTAAAAGTATTATCAATTTCGCTAAAAATGATGAAAATATTCGCGCCATCATTTTAGAAGGTTCAATTGCAGCTCAATTTCAAACAGATGCTCTTTCTGATTATGATCTTAATCTTTTCTGTATAAACTATGATTCATATCTTTCTAATGCCGATTGGCTAGATCAATTTGGGAAAGTACTGCTCTATCAAAAAGAACAGTTTCAATTTTACACAGATATTATTCCAACTCGGTTAGTTTTATTTCATGGCTTATTACGAATTGATTTTAGCTTTTGGCACATCAATTTGCTCACCGATATTGTTCAAGGCAGAAAGCAGTATGAAAGCTATAATAATGGGTATAAAATTATAATTGATAAAGATAAACTTGCAAAACAACTGGCGCCTTCAAATGGTGAGGGATATATAATTCCCAAACCGAATCGATCTACTTTTTTACAATTTATTTATGATTTTTGGTTCGAAACATATTGTATTGCCAAATATCTATATCGAAATGATTTGTGGTATGCAAAAAAAATGGAAAATTCTATTCTTAAGGAAAAGCTATTTCTAATGATTTTATGGAATTATCAGGCAAAAAATAACTGGAAACAAAACACTTTGATCCACAAAGACGGAAAGCGCTTCGAGAAATGGATCCCATCAGAGTATCATGATCTAGTCACAAGTTGTTTTTCCAGATACGATAAAGATGACACTTGGAGAAGCCTATTATTAACATTCGAGTCATTCAATAAAATTGCTAAAGAGACAGCGGTTTTTATTCATGTCGAATATCCATTGCAAAAAGAAAAAGAAATAAATGAATATATAAATTCAATAAAAAGAATAAACAAAACATGCTAACATGCGGTTGGAGCTGGCATGGTCGTCTTATATTGCAGCCATAGCATACTATATCAGCGGATTAGCACTTGCGCTGCAATAGACAGTGATTAAATACACGCCCATGCAGCTCAACCGCGTTGTTAGGTCCTTATGATTTCAGGATATCAGCAATGACTCAGACATTTATTGACTTTGCCAGAAGTAAGATGAAAATGACTATAAGTGGAGCTTACGATTTTGTAGAGAAGATACTTTTAAGTGGTTTAGGGAAATTGACATCCTCACCTAGCTAAAGCAAGGTGATCCCAGTTAGGCAAATTCCGAAACCTGCACTCTACTCATGGTGAGTTCCTGCTTCATCGGATGGCTAACGCCATATCGAATTGCCTATTAAAAAATATTCCAAATGGTATTTGCTCTGGAGACAGAATTAGTTACTTTTTTTATAGTTTTACTCTTGCATTAGTAGGGCTAAACTCAATAATAAATTTTATTATCAAACCAAGCAAAACCATCATTTACATCCCCCTGGCCAACATAGATGTTGAAAACGGCATGAAGTCATTTAGGGGATTTGGGTAAGATGTCAAAATTTCCTAAATTGTTAAATCTCTTAGAAGTTTGTTTATAATTTTATTGCCACCTGGTAGTTTTTAAACTGTCGAATCATTTTAAAACTATGCTGTGACATAATTTCACAGACTTCTTGTCCTGATAAAATCCGCAGCTTACCCAACAGATACCTCTAGTCGTGTAATAAAGACTTCATTGTGTAATCGTTTATTAATCTCTTGTGGGGAGGCAGTTTCAAAGAACAATTCCAGAGCTTCTATAAGATTCGTTCTAGCTTGTTCTACAGTTTCTCCTTGACTAGCTATGTCAAGTTCCGGGCAGAGAGCAACATATTGATTTTCTTCTCTTTCGATGATCGCAGTAAATTGTTGCAATTTATGCATTAATGACTCCTCTTTTCTATATAATCAAGAGTAGTGTAACAAAGTTTTTTTATAGAAACAACAAAAGACTTCTTTTAACCACTAAATAGATCTTTCAAATTGATTAATTCATTCAAAATCCGGTTCGAAATTTCACATCCTGGGGCATCCTGGGGCATTCAGACATAAGTACAACTAACTATCTATATTACCCTGACAAATATTGATGTAGAAAACGGGATAAAGTCCTTTAAAGGGTTCCTGTTGCAATTTAATATTATTATAGTAATATTATCAATTAGAAAATTAAAGTGCTCTTTTAAAAATAAATAGATTATATAGTTTGTGTTGTCACATCAGGGAATCCAGTTAAAATCTGGAGCGGTCCCGCCACTGTGATAGGGTGTGTGCTCTCTAATTAAGCCACTGGCAAAGTGTTGCCGGGAAGGCGGAGAGTAAAGTCCCTTAAGCCAGGAAACCTTAAAAGTGTTTTAATTATCTCTCTTCGGCAGAAAGAGGGTGATTTTTCGTTTATTAAAAGGAAAAATTCCCGCCCGAAGAAAGGCGGGTTTTTTTATTTATAAACCATAAAAGATTAGAGGAGAAAAGAATGTCAAAAAAGATTATGCTAGCAGTGGTAGTGATTCTAATTCTATCTCTTATAGCTACCCTGGGTATCTTTTCAGGATGCAAGGGGCAAGCTACAGAAGAATCATTGGGCAGTCCAGTAGAGGTGGTGGATGGTGAAGAAAATATAGTTAAGCTTGCTGCACCTGCAAGAAAGATTATTGTCCTTGCGCCTAGCGCACTGGAAATAATTGACGGCCTGGGTGCCATGGAACTGGTGGTAGAGGTTTATAACTCTAGTGTAACACCGGGTGAACCATTGCCAGAAGGATTTGAAGGTGTTGGGGATTCCTACGGACTGAATATAGAAAGAATAGCTGAGCTGAATCCTGATATTTTAATAACTATTACCGGTGGCCCTGAAGATGATTACCGGAAAGTGGAAGAGCTGGGAATTGAAATTTACAGAGTCATTGATGTTAAAGGTATTGAAGGTGTTTATGATGAAATAGCTAATATCAGTAAAATAATTGGGTTTGAAGATAAGGGGAAGGAACTTGTGAGCGAACTTAAAAAAGAAGTTGATAAAATATATAATCAGATTAAAGATTTAAGCGATGAACAGAGGCCAAGAGTTTTTTATGAGGTATGGAATGATCCCTTGATGAGTGCAGGAGCAGATACCTTTATTAACGACCTTATTGAAAAATCAGGTGGAGTAAATATATTATCAGAAGATAATCTAACCGGATGGCCTGAATATAGCGTTGAAAAGTTAATAGAGAAAAATCCGGATGTAATAATTGCTCCTATGAGCCTGGCGGCAGATTCTTCGGTAATAACAGGAGATGAGAGGTTTTCAAGCATTGATGCAGTGACCAGTGGCAGGGTTTATGTTGTCCCGGATAATCCAATTTCCCGTCCAAACCAGAACCTTATTAAAGCACTGCAGATGCTATCAAAAGCAATCCATCCTGAAATTTTTGGTGAATTTGAAGTAATAGAGTAAAAAATTAATTCTTAAATAATTTTTATAAAGTAAAGTATACTTATTATTATTGTTTATAATAATAACAAGTATACTATTAGAAAAAGAGGAGTTTTTTGGCAAGAATTTATTTTCTCATTGGCGGAGCGAGAAGTGGAAAAAGCAGTTACGGAGAGGAGCTGGCAAAGTCTCTTTATGGTAGAGTAGCATATATTGCTACCTCAAAGATCACCGATGAAGAAATGGAAAAAAGAATTTTGCATCATAGAAAGAGAAGGCCAAAAAACTGGAAAACCTATGAAATTGCTGACAAAAATATAGACGAACAGGGTATAAAAAAAATTATAGAAAGTATCTCCAAAGAAAATATCAACACTATAATTATTGATTGTATAACTAACTTGCTGTTTAGAATCATTTATGATTATAAATTAGATTCTATTAAAATTATAAGAAATGAAGTTGGAATAGCCGCAGAAAAGAAAGTCACATCATTTTTTGAATCTCTACTGGAAGAATTAAGAGAAAGCAAGTTAAACGTAATAATTATTTCAAATGAAATTGGCCTTGGAGTTGTTCCTGCATTTCCCCTTGGAAGAATTTTCAGGGACTTAATGGGTATTGTAAACAAAAATATAGCAGAAGTTTCAGATGAAGTTTATTTATTTATAGCAGGACTGAAACAAAGGTTAAAATAATGAGCAAGTTTATCAATGCTTTGGGATTTCTAACCATTATAAAAATTCCAAAAAAATATATATTAAAAAGAGAACAAGTAGCTGATTCTACGGTTTATTTTCCAATAGCTGGATTAGTCATTGGCATAATATTATCTTTGTTCTATTTTGTTGCAAGTTTTATATTTCCGGTATTTTTATCTGTAATTTTACTTCTTGGATTGGAAGTTTTTTTATCTGGCGGAGCTCATCTTGATGGCCTTGGTGATATGTTTGATGGCACTTTTTCCGGCAGGAGTGATAAGAATAAGATTTTAGAGATTATGAAAAAAAGTGATATAGGGGTATATGGAATTTTATCCATAGTTTTCTTATTGCTTCTAAAGATTTCTATAGTCTATTATTTAGCCAGTATTAATTCAGGGCATGTTTTAATTTTTTATTTAACAATCATCTTTATGCCCGCATTTGGGAGATGGAGCATGGTTTTTTTGATTGGCAGGTATAAAAATGCTCGAGGCAGCAGTAGTCTGGCTAAAATATTTACAGATAATAAAAATAAAAGAAAAAATTTTTATATCTCAAGTATATATTTATTTTTGTTATTTTTAGTTTTATATACATTTTTTGGATATCTTACTGGGAGCGGGGTAGGCAGTTTCAGTTTTTTAAATAATTTAGAAAGTGTTTATTTAATACTATTTATCTTAGCCAAAGCCCTGCTGGTTACTAGTGCCTTATTTTTGCTTTTATTGCCTTTAAGCTGGTTTTTTACCAGGAGAATAGGGGGCATAACCGGAGATATCATAGGTGGAGTAAGTGAGATTGTAGAACTACTGTTTTTATTTATCAATTATTTAGTATTTACTTTTTTTATATAAATTTTTATGGGAACCGGAAGAAAAACTATAAAGTATATAATAGTACTGCTAATAATATTAATAGTGCTTGTTATAGTTGCTGCTTCAATAGGAGCTGCGAAAGTAAGCTTAAAAGATACCAGCTTGATTATAGCTAGTTTTATTCCGGGAGTTAATAATTTTATCAATATTGAAGATCTAAATCCTCAGGATATTGTGATTATTTCACAGATAAGGCTGCCCAGGATATTCTTGTCCATATTTGTGGGAATAGCACTTGCCAGCGCAGGGGTTATTTTTCAGGGGCTCTTTAGAAATCCTATGGCAGATCCCTTTGTGATCGGGGTCTCCGCAGGAGCAGCTTTTGGAGCAACTATTGGTCTGGTGTTTATTACCGGCGTCGGTCTACTGGGTATTTCCACTACTACTATTTTTGCCCTGCTCGGGGCACTGGTCACTACATTTTTGGTCTACAGTATTTCCAGCGCCAGGGGGAAGGTTTCAGTGACTACACTGCTTCTCTCTGGCATTGCCCTTAGCGCTATGCTAAGTTCTATGACCTCGTTTATCATGATATTTAGGGCTCATGATCTGGCAAAAATAATTTTTTGGATTATGGGTGGTTTGACTGCTGCGTCATGGTATAAGTTTAATATTATAGCTCCTATGGTAGTGGTGCTTATTATGATTTCCGGATTTTATATGAGGGATTTAAATATCATATCCCTGGGAGATGAAAGAGCAGCTCAGTTAGGGGTTCAAACAGATAGAGTTAAAAAAATACTGTTGATAATAGCTTCACTTATAGCTGCCTTAGCTGTTTCTATTAGCGGAATTATAGGATTTGTGGGCCTTATCACACCGCATATTTTAAGGTTGATTGTAGGGCCCGACCATAAAATTTTATATCCAACTTCTGCTGTAGCAGGGGGAATAGTTCTGCTTATGTCTGATACTTTAGCCAGAACTATTCTTATGCCCAGGGAAATTCCGGTAGGGATTATAACTTCAATTGTCGGGGTTCCGTTTTTCCTTTACCTACTGGTAAAGTCAAAAAAACAGGTTTTTTAAACTGGTTAATTTAGGTGAGATGAGCAGAAAGAGAAAAATACTTTCGGTTAAAAATTTAGATTTTTCTTATAATCAGAATAAGGTTCTGGATAATATAAGTTTTAGTGTGGAAGAGGGAAGTTTTATATCAATCCTCGGTCCAAATGGATCAGGCAAAAGTACTCTGGTAAATCTTATAAGCAAGGTTCTAAGAGGATACGAAGGTAAAATTGAAGTCGGTGGAAGGGATATAAAGGAGTTAAATCCAAAAGATATTGCAAAAATAGTGGCTGTCGTGCCCCAGTATACCAATCCGGGCTTTAGCTTTACTGTAGCTGAAATAGTTATGATGGGAAGGCACCCGTACATTTCAAGATTTGGAATGGAAGGAAAAGAGGATTTTGATGTAGTTAGCGGAGCCATGGAAAAGACTAAAATATTACCATTTGCAAATAGAAAGTTTACGGAACTGTCAGGCGGTGAAAAACAGCGGGTAATTATGGCTCAAGCTCTAGCCCAGGATAGCTCTATACTGCTTCTGGATGAGCCCACTTCTCATCTTGATATAAATTTCCAGATTGAATTTATGAATTTGTTTCTAAGCTTAAATAAAAAAGAAAATAAAACCATAATTGGAATTTTTCATGATGTGAATCTTGCCATACAAAACAGCAAAAAAATAATGCTTCTAAAAGAAGGCAGGATTTTTAATTTCGGCAGTGGAGAAGATATAATAAACAGGGAAAGTATAAAAAGTGTATTTGGAAGTGATGTATTTGTAGGCAGAAATCCTATAACTAAAAAACTTTACGTTAGTCCGGTTTTTAATCCAGGTGATGATTGGGGTATTTCCCGTCAGACAGCAAACAAATATTTAAGAGTTCATATAATTGGCGGTGGCGGAGCTGCATCACCGGTAATGAATTTACTCCACAGCAGCGGTTATACGGTATCCTGCGGAGTCATAAATACTCTGGATACAGATCTTGATACTGCCCAGATGCTGGGAATCCCTTATGTAACTGAGGCACCTTTTTCACCTATTAGTTTTGTTTCACAGAATAAGAACATTGAATTTATTAAATCAAGCGATGTGATAATCCTCCCTGCAGTGGAGTTTGGCTCCGGCAATTTTTCAAATCTGGTATCTGTAAAAGAAGCAATCAGTTCAGGGAAAAAAGTGATAGTAATAGATGAAAAAAACATAAGGGAAAGAGATCATACCGGTGGAAAAGCAGAAAAGCTTTACAGAAGAATAATAGAAGACGGTGCAATTGTAGTTAAGTCGATAAATCAGGTACTCAGGCGTTTGTAATTACAATATGACAAAGAGTAAATCAAAATCCATAATGATACAGGGCACTGGCTCACATGTTGGCAAGAGTGTTGCAGCTGCTGCAATATGCAGAATTTTGAAACAGGATGGATACAGCGTATGTCCATTTAAATCACAAAACATGGCCCTGAACTCGTATGTTACTGCCACAGGTGGGGAGATGGGCAGAGCCCAGGTAGTCCAGGCTGAAGCATGTGGACTGGAACCTGAAGTTTATATGAATCCAATACTTATTAAACCCGTAGCTGACTCAAGGGCGCAGATAATATTTATGGGAGAAGTGGTAAAAAATATGAGTGCTGTTGAATATAGCAAAAAGAAGATTTTTTATTTAAATAAAATTAAAGAAATCATCAGTGATTTGAAAAAAAGATTTGATTTTGTAGTGATAGAAGGAGCTGGCAGCCCGGCAGAAATAAACTTGCTAAAAAATGATATTGTAAATATGAGAACAGCAGAGATTGCCGCATCCCCTGTAATATTGGTGGGAGATGTTGATAGGGGCGGCGTATTTGCAAGTTTTTACGGCACGGTAAAGCTTCTTCCGAAAAAATATAGAGGATACATAAAGGGTTTACTGGTAAATAAGTTTAGAGGAGATATAAGTCTTCTTGAACCCGGTAATGATTACATATCCCGGAAGTTAAGAATCCCGGTGATAGGTACTATTCCTTATTATAGAGATATTTACATAGAAGAAGAGGATTCAGTAAATCTGGAGCGGGAAAGAAATAAAAAATTGATTTTAAGTAGTACCGGGGAAAATAATAAAAGCGGAAAAATAATAATTGGTGTAGTCTATCTTCCCCATATTTCAAATTTTACTGATTTTAATGCTTTTGAACTAGAAAAAGATGTAAGCCTGATTTATATCAGAGATAATAAGGAGTTAAAAGATTTAAGGCCCCATATGATTATTATTCCCGGGAGCAAAAGCACTATAAGCGATCTTCTGTATTTAAGAAGATCTGGATTAGAGGAAGAAATTAAAAAGCAATACAAAAGGGGCACGGTGGTATTTGGCATATGCGGAGGTTTCCAGATTTTAGGGAAAAAAATTACAGATAAATTTAAAAGTGAATCGCCGGATGCCGGGAACATTAATGGCATTGGCCTTATGGATATAAATACAGAATTTTTACAAAATAAAAGTACATATCAGGTAGAATTTGAAGTCAACGGAGATGTTTTCAATTGTAATTCGTATTTAAAAGAGATGAGCAGGAGATTTATAAACAGCAAGATGGAAGCTATGAGGGGATACGAGATCCATATGGGTATATCCAAACCGGTACCTGGTAAGTCCGGCAAATTAATACCACTTTTTAAGATAAAATCCAGGGGAGATGGCATTACTGATTTTAATGATGGATTTATAAAATTTGAAAATAAGACCACCAGTATGGCGCTTGGCACATACATTCACGGGATTTTTGATAACTGTACTTTTAGAAAGCTCATCCTGGAACTGCTCAGAAAAAAGAACAGTATAAGAGGTACTGACATTAATGATGCATCTATATCATATGGAATTTTTAAAGAGGAGCAATATAACATGCTGGCAGATGTTTTCAGAAAAAATATGGATATGGAATTGTTTTATAAAATACTGGTGCATGGGTTATAATAAAATTAAAATATTAGCAAAGGTTAACCGGAAATGGATTTAGAGAAAAAAAATAATTGTTCGCAAAATATCTGCGGGAAAGATTCTAAAAAAGGTCTGGTGCTGATAAATACAGGTAACGGCAAGGGAAAGACAACAGCAGCACTTGGCCTGGCTCTAAGAGCAGCAGGTCATAATTTTAAAGTTTTAATCCTGCAGTTTATTAAGGGGCCCCACTACAGGACCGGTGAGGCTAAAATTATGGAAAAATTAAAACCCCTAATTGAGATAGAACAGCTGGGCAGAGGATTTATAAAATTTAAAAATGGCAGGCCGGAACTTACAAAAGAAGAGATAGATAATGCTATAGAATCTTTTAAGTATGCCCGGGAGAAGATTTATAGTAGTAAGTACGATATGGTTATTTTAGACGAGATAAATAATCTAATTGATTACGGGCTTTTAAAAGTGGAGGATGTAGTGGACCTTATAAAAAATAAGCCTGTAAAACTCTGTATAGTGCTGACAGGTAGAAATGCTCCCTGCAAATTAATAGATATTGCTGATACGGTAACTGAAATGAAAGAGGTAAAACATGCTTTCAGTAAGGGTATAAAGACTAGAAAGGGGATTGAATACTGATTACTGCAAGCTGGCTGAATTTTAAAATACTATAAGTGAAAAGTAGAACTGGATTTTAATAAAATTTAAATTGATTAGGGAAAGGAATCATTGAAATGGAATGTAATAAAGAAAGAAATTTAAAAAGCTGTAACTGTACTTATGAACCCTGCTCAAGAAATGGTATCTGTTGTGAGTGCATAGCTTACCACAAGCAATCCGGCGAGCTTCCGGCCTGCTATTTTGATAATAAGGCTGAAAGGACTTATGACAGATCAATTGAACACTTCATTAAATTAAATAGCTAGGTCCGTTTTAATTGCCTTCTGCCTTTCACATTAATTATTCAATTAAAACCCTATTTTTCAAAACAAATTTGGCTATTGACACAATATTTATTGCTATTATACTGATAATAGTAAGTAATTCCTCGTGCGTGGGCTTCCGGATGGTTGCTCGAAAAGCGTGCGGGGTTTTGCATTTTTAAGGAAACAGTAGATTTTCTTTTTAAATTTAATTATGATAAATTTACTTCATAAAGTTCTAACTTATTATTTGATTAGATATGGTGATTTCAGATGACTGAAATAATATTTATTATAGAAGAATCAAAAGAAGGTGGATTTGAGGCAAGATCGTTAGATTATTCTATCTACACCGAAGCAAAAGATATGGAATCCCTAAAAGAAGCTGTAAAAGATGCAGTAATATGCCATTTTGGTAAGGAAAACGCACCTAAGTTAATAAGGTTACATTTGGTAAAAGATGAATTAATAACTGTATGAAAATTCCAAGAGACGTTAGCAGTGATAAAATAGTTCAGTTATTAAAAAAATATGAGTATAAAATTACCCGCCAGACCGGAAGTCACATTAGACTAACATCAAATATAAAGGAAATGGAACATAATATAACAATACCAAAACAAAAAGGACTAAGAATCGGAACTTTAAATAATATTTTAAGTGATATTTCAAGATATTTAGAAATAGATAAAGAAAGCCTTATACAAAGTCTATTTAAATAAGTAGTTATTCTACTTTAAACAACCGCATTTATAAAAAAACCAGCCATAAAAAAATGACAAAATTATAGAAGTTCAGCTTTTGGAACCTCAATTCCTTTGAAAAATTTTATTTGTGCCTGGTTTGATGAGAAAATTTATTATGAATTCAGTCTCCTATAGAGGCAAAGATTAAATTTTAAAAAGTAACGAATTTTGTCTCCAAACCAGGTAACGGATACTGAAAGAGATAAAACTTTATTTTGATAAACCTAAAGATAAAAAATTACTGTAAAAAGCAACGGATTTTGGAAAATACTTCTTACTCAAATTTTAGGAGCAGAGCCACTTTCAGTACCACATGCACTGTTTCAGTAAACGGTACAAGCTATAAGCTTGATTTAGTATCGGTATAGGGGTTGAGCCCCTCCGGTAGGACTCTGGGGGCAACTCATCACATTGGGGCAAGGTGCATAGCAATAAGAACCACAGGAGGCCCCCCAAAAGTAAACAATTTATCGATGACTTCCCCACCTTGGGAAATCTGCACGGTAATTTTGGATTATAGTAAAACCATTAAAAAATGCCCAGCTGCGTGCTGCTTCTTCCAACTTAATATTACCACAATTTAGAAAAGCCTCGCCTATACTTTTATTACCATGTTTATTTAAAGCTTTTATAAGAATAGGTTCTGTACCCGGTTCACCCCTGTGTATAAAAAATGAGTGGGCTGCAGTTATTGCTATTAAAGTCATTTGTCGGACACGCCTATCTTTATCCTTTAAAGCCCCAATCAAGCCCTTTACATTTTTACTGGCCTTTAATTCCTCGATATTTGGTGGAACAATCTAACCCAAAAATGGTATCATAGGGTATGTCAAAACAATCTATAGACGCATCAGCGCACATGGAAGGAGCTCCTCAATCAGAACAGTTATTTCCTGTTGAAAGGG
>JADBLP010000004.1:0-9794 GCA_014894375.1 Actinomycetota bacterium
GTTAATATCTATTGCTCTGTCTTCAGCCTATCTTTTCTTAAGGTATTTATCGTAATATTAACAACCTTTTTTATTATAAACCTACTTTAGAAAGCATTTTCTTTTCCTCTTCAATCGCTTTTGACTCAAGCTCGTGTACTTGTTTTGAAATTCGGCTTACAAAATCTTCATCTTTTATTGATTGCAAGTTTATTTTCACATTATATAATGCCCCGAGAACCGCAGTCCTGGCCATCATTGCAGCTACTGCTCCATCGCTAATGGCGTTCTTATTTCCCTTTTCTACAACCTTTGAAGTAAATTCCATTAACTTAACTGCGCCTTTAGCTACCTCAAGAGGGACTAAGGCAGCATTTTTAAATTCCTCCTGGATAACTCCCTTTCTCTTATTTATCTCTTCCGGTGTATTTTTAGGCAATTTGAAAGCATCCATAACTTTGTTAAAAGCTTCGGCATCTTTATCAATATCCTTTAAAAATTTCTCCCGATAATTAGATGATTCCTGGGATATCCTTTTCATTTCTTCCTCTACTTCCTCAAAGCCTTTTCTGCCTATAGTCAGATTTGCCACCATTTCAGTTAGAGCAGAAGCAAGACTTGCACTTAAGGCAGCAACACTCCCTCCCCCAGGAACCGGAGCACGAGAAGCTAACTCCTCTAAAAAAACGCGGACATTTTTATCTATCAACATATCTTTTCACCTTACCTTTCTTTGTCAAAGATAATTTTCCCATTTTTAATTACTTTTTCTACACAACTTACTCCTAAGTGATAGGGAATATATTTATAGGAAGGAAATTCAAGAATCGACATATCCCCTTTCTTTCCAACATCAATACTTCCTATGGTCTCCGCCCTATTTAAAGCTGCAGCTCCGTTAATAGTTAAGGCAGATATTGCTTCTTCTACACTCATATTCATATAAATTGTTGCTAAAGCAAAAATTAAAGGAATCGATTCAGTAAAACAACTCCCCGGATTCATATCGGTTGCTAAGGCTACAGCACAATGGTTATCTATCATATATCTTGCTTTAGCGTAAGGTTCTTTCAAACTAAATGCCGTTCCCGGCAGTAAGGTAGCAACCACGCCAGCCCTTGCCATTTCCTTTATTCCTCTCTCGGATGCCTGCAACAAGTGATCGGCAGAGACAGCCCCTAATTCAGCTGCTAATTCTGCTCCTCCTAATTGCACTATCTCATCGGCATGAATTTTTAATTCCAGACCCATTTCTTTTGCTTTCAATAATAATCTTTTAGATTGTTCTATGGAAAATACATTTTTTTCACAAAAAATATCGCAAAATTCCGCTAATCTTTTCTCTGCTACTACAGGAAGTATTTCTGTAATAATATAATCAAGAAATTTATCTTCTTTCCCCTTGTATTCTTCCGGAACTGCATGAGCTCCTAAAAAAGTTTTGACTATATCTATAGGATGAGTCCTATCTAATTCATCCATTACCTCTAATTGTTTTATTTCGGTTTCATAATTAAGACCATATCCGCTCTTACCCTCAACAGTAGTAACTCCGAAAGAAAGCATGGAATTTAATCTCTTAATTCCTTCATTATATAACTCTTTCTGAGAAGCAGCTCTGGTAGCCTTTACCGTATTAATAATCCCTCCCCCTCTTTGCATTATGTCCATATAGCTTATTCCGCTCAATCTCCAGCAAAATTCTTCAGCTCGATATCCTCCAAATACAAAGTGAGTATGGGAATCCACAAATCCTGGTAAAACTGACTTACCAGAAGCATCAATCACTTGATAATTGTTTGTATCTTCGAAAAATCTTAATACTTTATCAGTCTTATCTACCGCCTTAATTATTCCCTCTTCAATAATCACTGCTCCGTCGGAAATTATTTTTAAATCAGACATCTCTTTGCCTGTTTTAGCTTCAAAACCACTGCAAGTTACTACTTCCGAAGCATTTTTAATTAATATATTTCCCTTATTCATCAGCTTAATCCATCATCCTTGCTTCTAAAATCTTTTCCGTAGAAAATTTTTCTAAACCCAAATAATACACGGCCGTATCCACTAAGGCCTCCATAGGTGCAAAGCCGACTATTTCACTCCCGATTATATTGACCCCATACCTTTTGGCTTCAATTTTTACCAGTTCAAAGGCTCGGTAAAGAGGAGTTTTAGTATAATCAGTCATATTTATAGAAATTTGAACAATCCCTCTCTCTTTCAATTCAACACCTATTGCCTTACAATATCTTAATCCACCATTTATGTGTCTGATGCTTCGGGCAATATTATTAGCTATTTCCAAATTATTGGTATTTAAATTTATATTGTAAGCTATTAACGGAACCCTTGCGCCTACAGCGGTAACCCCGGCAGTAGGATGAATCTCTGCAGGTCCGTAATCCGGTTTCCACTCCGGCTGTTTTATTTTCTCGGCCATTCCTTCAAATTCACCCTTTCGAATTACAGAAAGATTTTCTCTGTTAGGAGAAGCAGCCGACTTTTCGTATAAAAATATAGGTAATTTATATTTTTCTGCGGCTATCTTAGCTATCTCTTTAGAAAGAGAAACCGCCTCCTCAATACTAAAATTCTTTATAGGTATAAAGGGAACGACATCAATAGCTCCCATTCGAGGATGTTGACCTTTATGTTTTCTCATGTCTATAACTTCTATAGCCACACCCATAACTTCTATAACCGCTTCTTTTAAGGGATCAGGCTCTCCTATAACTGTCACTACAAGCCGGTTATGATCTGTATCTCTTTCGTATCCTAATAGTTTCACGCCTTTCTTATTCTTAAAAGGATTTACTATTTTTTCTATCTTGGTTAAGTCTCTGCCTTCACTAAAATTAGGAACGCATTCGACTATTTGTTTCTTAGTTTTCATTTAACTTACCTTTCCTTTTTAGATATATCTTCACAATTTAATCTGCATTTTTTAAGTCTCTTCGTGACATAACTTTTTTTATTAAATCTTCATTAACTAAATAAGGAATGGTGATGTGGTCACCTACTTTATTTTCTTTATTGTGTTTTATGGCAGTCTCCACAGCATGTTCATTTCGAGCCCAGGAGCGTCTGGCAACACCCCCTAAAACATCCCAGGAAATAGCTTTCTTAATTATTACATCCACTTTTTTACTGCCATCAAGAACCAAACCAAAACCACCGTTTATGGCCTTCCCAATTCCAACTCCACCACCATTATGTAAAGTAACCATGGTCATTCCCCTGGCTACATTTCCGGCAAAGCATTGAGTGGCCATATCTGCCGTTATATTACTGCCATCTCTTATATTAGCGGTTTCCCTAAAGGGTGAATCTGTACCTCCTGAGTCATGATGATCTCTGCCTAACATTATTGGGCCAACTTCTCCTTTTCTAACCATCTCATTAAATTTAAGAGCAATCTTTATCCTTCCCTCTGCATCTTGATATAAAATTCTCGCCTGTGTTCCCACTACTAATTTATTTTTATCAGCATTTTTTATCCAAATATAATTGTCTCTATCTTGAAATCTTCGATTAGGATCTATACACTCCATCGCCGCTTTATCGGTCTTTAACAAATCTTCGTGTTTACCACTTAAACAGACCCATCTAAATGGGCCATACCCATAATCGAATAACATTGGGCCCATTATATCTTCTACATAAGAGGGAAAAATAAAACCATTATTAGGGTTCTCTCCATTCTTACAAATTTCTTTTACTCCTGCATCATACACTGCCTTCATAAAACTATTTCCATAATCAAAGAAATATGTACTTCTATCCACCAGGATTTTAATTAATTCAAAATGATGAGCTAAGGACTGATTAACTAATTTTATAAATTTCGCTTTATCTGTTTTGAGAAGTTCTGTTCTTTCTCCAAAGCTTAGTCCTTGAGGACAATATCCTCCTTCGTAAGGGGCATGACAGGAAGTTTGGTCTGATAATAAATTAATTTTTATATTTTTTACCACGGCATATTCGAGTAAATCAACTATATTCCCATAAAATCCTATGGAAATATTCTCTCTCTTATCCATATATTCTTTCGCTAGTTTAAAGGCTTCCTCCGGGTCTTTTACCACTTTCTTAATCCAACCCTGGTCAAACCTACTCTGAATTCTCGAATAATCAACTTCGGCAATTATTCCTACCCCATTGGCAATCTCTATTGCTTTACCCTGTGCTCCGCTCATTCCTCCCAGCCCTGAACTCACCAATAAATATCCGCCAAGATCACCTTCGTCGGGTATATTAAATTTTAATCTGCCTGCATTTAATAAGGTATTATAAGTTCCATGAACTATTCCCTGAGGACCGATATACATCCATCCGCCCGCAGTCATTTGTCCATAATTGGTTACACCCAAAGATATTGCTTTGTGCCAGTCTTCCTGATTATCATATTCTCCAACTAATAAACCATTTGTTAAAATTGCTCGGGGAGCATCTGGTGAAGATTCAAATAACCCAAGAGGGTGTCCTGATGATACAACCAGAGTCTTCTTTTCAGTCAATACTTCCAAATATTTTCTAATAAGCCGATATTGCATCCAATTTTGACAGACCTGCCCCGTTTCTCCATAAGTAGTTAATTCATAAGGATATAAAGCAACTTCAAAATCCAGGTTATTATCTATCATAACCTGTATAGCTTTTCCAGCAAGACAATTTCCGTTATATTCACTGACTGGTTTCCCATAAATTCTCCCTTTCGGTCTAAAACGATATCCATAAATTCTTCCTCTTTCTAAAAGCTCATCTAAGAATTCAGGAGCCAATTTTTCATGCCATTCTTCTGGAATATAGCGCAAGGCATTTTTTAAGGCTAATTTAATTTCTTCTTGATTTAAAATAAGTTCTCTTTTCGATGCCCTTCTTATTCCTCTTACAAATTTCGGCATTTCGGGTAGCTTGTCATCCAATTTAATAATCATCGCTTTTGAAATATCAAAATTTGATAACATAATAACTATCACCTCTTTTAAAATTACTATAATTATGATAATTAAGATGAAATAAAGAAAGCCTATCCTCCCAGATAGGCTTTCTTTATTTCATCTTTTTGTTTAAGAATATCCGCTCTATCCTCTAAAACAATATGCCCGGTTTCTAATACGTAACCTCTATCTGCGGCGGCGAGAGCTTTCTTGGCATTCTGTTCTACTAAAAGAATGGTTATCCCCTCTTTATGCATTTTTTTAATGGAAGCAAATGCTGTATTTACCAAAATGGGCATAAGACCCATACTTATTTCGTCAATAAGGAGAAGTTTAGGATTTAGCATCATCGCCCGGGCAATAGCTAACATCTGTTGTTCTCCTCCGCTCATAGTCCGAGCTAATTGCCTTCCCCTTTCTCCGAGTTTGGGGAAAAGAGAAAAAACCCTTTCTAAATTTTGTTTTAAAACTTGCTTGCTTTTTATAGTGTATGCCCCAACTTTTAGATTTTCAATTACGGTAAGATCGGGGAAAACTCTTCTTCCCTCAGGAATATAACCGATTCCCATCTCTGCCCGAACCCAGGGTGGTTTATTAGTTAGATCGGTGTCTTCAAAATATATTCTCCCTTCCCTAATCTTAATTAACCCCATAATAGCTTTCATTAGGGTAGTTTTTCCTGCTCCGTTTGCCCCAATTATAGTTACAAATTCCCCTTCTTTTACAGAGATAGATACCTCACTGACTGCTCGAGATTCTTCGTAATATACATGAATTTCTTCTAACTTAAGCATCTTCTTCCTCTTCCTTCCCCAAGTATGCTTCAATTACTTTTTCATTCCCCTGAATTTCTTTTGGTTTTCCTTCTGCAATCTTTTCTCCATAATCCAAAACTATCATTCTGTCACATAAAGCCATAGCAGTAGGCATATTATGCTCTACCATCATTATGGTAAGCCCTTCTATGGTTAATTTTTTAAACAATTGTATAAAATCCTTTATAGCATCATGACTTAAACCGGCACATGGTTCATCTAACATAATAATTTTGGGATTTATCCCTAAAGCTCGGGCAATTTCTAATCTTTTAATATGTCCTAAACTTAAAGCTCCTGCTTTCTCTTTTTCATATTCTCCTAACTCAACCATCTCAAGAAGTCTCTTAGCTTTATCTATAGTTTCACTCACCCGGCTATTTTTAAAAGATCCCCATACACTTTTATATCTATTAATTCCAATTGCTGATATTACATTATCTAAAACAGTCATATCTCCAAATGGTTTTACTATTTGAAAAGTCCTGGCAATACCCAGCCTGGCTATCTGAAAAGAAGCCAATCCTTGAATCTCTTTATCCTGAAATATTATTTTACCTTCATTGGGTTTATACACTCCACATATGGTATTAAAAAAGGTAGTTTTTCCTGCTCCGTTAGGCCCAATTACTCCGAGGACTTCTCCCATCTCAACCTCTACACTCACTCCGTTGACCGCTTTTACTCCTCCGAAAAATTTTTTTAAGTTTTCTACTTTAAGAATTGCCATTCTACATACCACTTTCTATTTCTTTTTTAGAGTAGGTCTTTTTGAATAATTTTTTTATATTGGTCCATAAAAAGCTTCTTTCTCCTAAAAGACCTTCGGGTTGAAATCTCATGGTAAATACCAATAAGGCACCATAGATTAACATCCTATAATCCATTGCGAATCTAAATACCTCCGGAGCAAGACCGAGAAATATTGCCCCAATTATAGGACCCCTGATAGTACCCGAACCTCCCACCATGGCCATAGATAAAATGGTGATAGAAGTTAAAAAAGCAAAGTCCACTGAAGAAATAAAAGTCATATAATGGGCATAAATACATCCAGCTATTCCGGCAATAGCTGTACCTAAAATAAAAGCTACTACCTTAAACTTTTTGATATCTATTCCTATAGATCCAGCTGCTTCCTCATTATTCCTTATCCCTCCCATGGCCAAACCAAACCAGGATTTTTCTAATTTCCGTAAAAAAAAAATGATCAATATAATTAGAAAAATAGTTAAAAATAAATAACCTAAATAAGTTATTTTCATCCCAAAAATATAAGCTGGAGGAACAGATAAACCAAAAGATGCTCCAAAAAAAGGAACATATTGGAAAATAGCCACCACCACAAAATTAGTTCCTATGGTAGTAATAGCTAAAAAATCATCCCTAACTCTTAAACTGGCAAGTCCTAAAAGCACCCCAATAAAACCTGCTATTAGACCAGATAAAGGAAGAGATAACAAAAAGGGCACCCCATATTTTCCGGTAAGTATAGCTGAAGCATATGCACCAATACCAAAGAAAGCAGCATGGCCCAAAGTAGGCTGACCTATATAACCGGTGATAATATTTACACTTAGTGCTAATATGGTAAAAATGCCTATATTAACAGCTACAACCACTTCATACATATTTATTTAACCTAATTTTTAAATATTTTTTCTTACAAATAAACCTTGCGGCTTAATTAATAAAATTAAAATCACAGCGATAAAGGCTATAGAATCTCTGGGAAGGAAAAAACCGATATAACCCCCTACTAAAGTTTCAATTAATCCTATTAACATAGCCGCGACTACCGCTCCCACAGGATTCCCCAATCCTCCTAAAACAATGATAGCTAACATTTTATAAGCCGGAACCTCACCCATGGTAGGGGAGACAAAATTATACATTATTCCTATCATAATCCCTGCGGCAGCTGCAAAACTATACCCCAAAAAAAAGTTAAAAGCTACAACTACATTTACATTTATTCCCATGGCTTTAGCTATTTCTAAATCCTGAGCTGTAGCTCTCCAGGCTAATCCAATTTTAGTCTTAGTTATTAAATACCATAATGTAAGCAAAAGAATAGCAGTAGTTAAAAGAACTAATATCCATGCACTCATAATAGTAAGATTTTCTGTTTTAATTCCGGGAAAAGGCAATTTTAAATCTGCCGGGAAAGCTTTTATCTGAGGGCCTGCCCATAATCTTATAAAATCACCCAAAAATATAAATAAACCTATGCTGGTAATAAGAGATATTAGCGGAGATTTACCTAATAAAGGAAGATATAAAAACTTCTGTACGAAAATACCCCAAATACCCATAGCTATCATTCCTATTAGAAAAGAAAGTAACAAATTTTTAGTTGCCACATAAGAAAAAAGGCCAACATATGCACCTAAAGCATATGCTCCGGCATTGGCAATATCTAAAATCCTAAGAATGCTATATACCAGTGTAGCGCCCATTGCGGTTAAGGAATATACACTACCAACTACTATACCATTAATTATTTGTTGAAGTAACATCAGGTTCCTTTTCCTTTTTTTTGCTTATGGACATCCTGGGGAGATAAAAATAAAAAAATAAATCTGGGAATAATATTACATAAATTGAAATTATCCGTAAAATTCTATTTCTTTTAATAAATAATGAACCTTACGGATAATTCCTTAATTTTTAGTAATTTAATTAATCTTGCTGGTTTTAATTAATTACTAATTTTACAATTTTTACTTTTTTTATAAGGTCGGAGGAGCAACAACTTCTAGATCAGTAATTTCTGAAAAGTAATGGAATTCTCCGTTCACGACTTTTTGAACCTGTACGGTTTTAGTTACTTCTCCTAATTCATTATAACCCTTGATAATCCCGGTCACTGCTGGAAAATCTTTAACCTTGTAAATTCCATTTTTAATTTCTTCTGGAGAAGTACCATAGTTTTTCATCACGTATCCTAAAACCGTAAAGGCGTCAAATACTGATGCTCCAACCATATCAGGAGCATAACCATATTCCGCAGTAAATGCTTTTATAAAGTTCTGTACTTCAGGTCTTTCGCTATCTCTATTAAGATTAGTGGTAATAATTAATCCATCTGCTTTTATACCGGCTACTTTTAAGAACTGCATGGTAGAGTCCACACCTTCAGTACCCAACTTTTGGCACTTTAAACCAATTGCATCTGCCTGAAGAATAATCTGTGCACCTTCTCCCGCATAGGCAACCATAAATAGTATATCGGGATTTTCTTGTTTTATTTTAGTAAGCACAGGAGTAAATTCCTTTTCTCCCAGAGAAAAGGAATCCACTGATAAAATTTTAACACCCTTCTTTTCTGCATATTCAATAAATGATTTAGATAACTCGTTTCCAAAGTCATTATTTACATAAATCACAGAAATAGTTTTACCACCTAAAAGTTTTGTTGCTACCTCAGCTGCTGCTCTTCCTTGAACAGCTCCCACAAAAGACTGACGGAAAATATAATCTCCAGTTCTAGTTATATCGGGATGAACTCCGTATGCGGAAATCATAGGAATCTTCGCGTTTTGATAAGTCTCAGCAGATGCTCTGGTGGTATGGCTATAAGAGCCACTAACTACCGCAACTACTCCATCTTTAGTAGTAAGCTTCTGAGCAATGATTACTGCTTGAGGTGGCGAGAAAGCATCATCGTAATAAACTAACTCAACCTGAGTTCCGTTTATTCCCCCTCCTTCATTTATTAATTTTATCGCTAATTGTGCTGCCTGCAGACAACTTTCTCCATCGGCAGCAGCTGGACCAGTTATGGGAGCAAAAAATCCTAATTTAATAGGTTTTTCAGCACCATACACTACTAAAAAACTCGATACCAACAAAAAAACCGTCACAAGTCCCATCAAACCAATCTTCTTGAAATTTAACATAAACTACCTCCTTAAAATTTTAATATTTTAAAAAATCGTCAAGTAAAACATTCATCATGGGCTGTTTGTGCACCTTTTAAATTATGCTTAAAATACAAAAAGATTCAAAAAAAATAGTAGGCTTAAAATCACCAAGAAAGAGAATGCTTTTAAGA
>JADBLP010000007.1:0-9728 GCA_014894375.1 Actinomycetota bacterium
ATTATTTACTATTTTTTTAAATTTTTGACAAATATTTATAAATTTTATTAATTTTAAGGAGTGATAGCTGTGAGAGAAATAGATTTACTTACTGAATTTTCACAGAAGGCAGGAACAGAAATTGATCCAAAGAATATAAAAATTGATGATACTACCTTAAGAGATGGAGAACAAACTGCAGGGGTGGTATTTGCAAATGATGAAAAAATACATATCGCTAAAATGCTGGATAAGGTGGGAGTTCATCAGATAGAAGCTGGTATACCTGCAATGGGAGGAGATGAAAAGGAAGCAATAAAAAAGATTGCTTCACTGGGCCTTAATTGCAGTGTAATGGGCTGGAACAGGGCGGTTAAATCAGATATAGATGCTTCAGTAGAATGCGGCGTTGATGCGGTGGCTGTTTCCATATCTTCTTCCGATATACATATTGAACATAAGCTTAGAAAGAGCAGGGAATGGGTGCTGGAGAGTGTTAAAACTAGTGTAGATTATGCCAAGGGTTTTAATCTTTATGTGTCGGTAAATGCCGAAGATGCTTCCCGTTCCGATATGGAATTTCTTCTCTCGTTTGCAAGGACGGCAAGGGATGCCGGTGCGGACAGATTAAGGTATTGCGATACTCTGGGTATTCTTGATCCTTTTGAAACTTTTATGAGGGTAAAAAATATTATTGATATTATCGGAATAGATATTGAAATGCATACCCATAATGATTTTGGGATGGCAATTGCTAATGCTATAGCCGGCATTAAAGCAGGAGCAACTTATGTTAATACTACTATTAATGGACTGGGAGAGAGGGCAGGGAATGCCGCGTTTGAAGAATTGGTTATGGCTCTAAAATATATTGAGGGTGTGGACATGGGATTTAATACCACTCTTTTCAGAGCGCTGTCTGAATATGTAGCCGGAGCTTCCAATAGAATTCTTCCCACCTGGAAACCTATAGTGGGCGGAAATTTATTTGTTTATGAAAGCGAAAGTAAGGCTTCTGGTGTGCTGGCCAACCCCGAGACATATGAATTATTTAAAGAAAAAGATGTCGGTCTGGAAAGAAAAGTAATACTGGGAAAATATTCAGGAGTCAATACCATAATTTATAAACTCAATACACTGGGTTTTAAAATCAGCAGGGAAGAAGCAGAAGAATTAGTTGAAATTATAAGGAACAAAGCGGTATCTCTTAAAAGGGCTCTTTTTGATAGTGAAATAATTGATACCTATAAATCTTATAAAGGCCGGTCAGATAAAAGCAAATCAGATAAAAAGGGAAGGAAATGATGGCAGTAGCAAAAAGTAAAAGATATGTAAATATTATAGATACAACTTTAAGAAATGGCGAACAAACAGCCGGAGTAGTTTTTTCAAAACATGAAAAAATTAGAATAGCTAAAATGCTGGATGAAATAAGGATTCCGGAAATCGAAGTGGGGACTCCTTCACTTGGGATTTTTGAAAGAGAAATAATTAAGGAAATTACAGAGGATAAATTTAACTGTAAAATATTTGTTTATTGTGAGGCTGAACCCGAAAACATAAAATATGCTGCCCGGTGTGGAGCTAAGAATGTGATTATAAACATCTCTACTTCTGACATACATCTTAAGGAGAAATATAAAAAAAACAGAACATGGGTTATAAATAAATTAAGGGAAACTATAAGAACTGCAAAACAGAATGATCTTAATTTTATCATAAGTGCTGAAGATGCTACCCGTACCGATCTTGAATTTCTATTAAAGTTAGTTTCCATAGCCAAAAAAAAGGGAGCATACCGATTTAGGATTTGTGACACCGTAAGCAAATTTGATCCATTTAGGACTTTTTTGTATATCAGCACTATTTCAAGCGCTACAAATTTTCCACTTGAGGTTTATAATCATAATGATTTCGGAATGGCAACCGCTAATGGGATGGCGGCGATAAGAGGCGGCGCATCGAGTCTTGTGGTCAGTGTAGGCGGCCTGGGAGAGGGCACCGGAAACGCGGCTATGGAAGAAATTGTGATGGCTCTTAAATATCTTGAGAATATAGAGCTGGGCATAGAGACTTCGAAATTCAGGGAAATTGCTGAATATGTAGCAAGGGCCTCCTCCAGAGCTATTCCTATCTGGAAAGCAATTGTTGGAACCAATGTATTTGCTCATGAATCGGGAATACATGTAGACGGGGTTATTAAGAATCCAAAAAATTATGAGGTATTTAATCCCAGTGAAGTAGGGTTAACCAGGCAACTGGTTGTAGGCAAACATTCAGGCTCTCATACCATTCTTCACAAATTCAAGGAGTTTGACATAGAACTTACCGATAAGCAGGCAAATGAAATACTTGCTCTGGCAAGGACCATGTCTATAGATCTAAAAAGGTCTCTTTTTGATAAGGAGCTTATGTATATTTATAATGAATATACAAAGAAAAAAGAGAGTAAAAGAGAAGAACAGAACCCTGAAGATAAGGCTTGAAAGGAGTTTTTTTGCATAAGACAATTTCCGAGAAGATTATAAGCAAGCATGCCGGCAGGGAACTTAAAGCCGGAGACATTGCAGTGGTGGATGTGGATGTAGTTATGTCCCAGGATGGGACCGGCCCCCTGGCAGTAAGCCAGATTAAAAAAATGGGTTTCAATAAAGTAAAGAATCCTTCAAAGGCCATTTTTTTTATTGACCATGCTGCACCGAGTCCAAGAAGTGAGCTTTCCAACTCTCATATTGTTTTAAGGGAGTTTGCATCCCAAACGGGAGCAGTAGTGAGTGATGTGGGAGAAGGGGTCTGTCACCAGATTTTAGTGGAATCATATACATGCCCCGGCGATATTGTCATCGGAGGGGATTCTCATACCTGCACCTCAGGTGCGCTTGGGGCTTTTGCTACCGGAATGGGCTCGACAGATATTGCTGTTGGTTATGCACTGGCTAAAACCTGGCTTATGGTTCCCAGGACAATCAGGGTAAACTTTAACAGAAGAATTAATAAAGGAGTATTTGCAAAAGATTTAATTATTTATTTAATTGGAAAGATTACTTCTGATGGAGCGACTTACAAAGCTCTGGAATTCGGGGGTGAGGTTGGAAACAGGCTAAGTATGGACGACAGGTTTACTATTTCAAATATGACGGTAGAGGCGGGGGCAAAAACAGGCATCTTTCCTTCTGATGATATTACAAAGGAATATCTAAAAAGCCAGAGAAGACAGGATTGCTTCAAGGAAATATCCGCAGATAAAGGAGCAAAATATGAAAAAATCATAGATATTGACTGTTCGGTCATTGAGCCAATGGTTTCCCTGCCCCACACTGTAGACAATGCCCTGCCTGTAAGTAGTCTGGAAAAGATTATGGTTAATCAGATATTTATAGGAACCTGCACCAACGGCCGGTTCAGTGATTTGAAGATTGCTGCTGATATACTTAAGGGTAAAAAAGTAGCCAGCGGGGTTAGGCTTATTGTGGTTCCGGCTTCAAAAGATATATACCTTGAGGCTTTAAAGGAAGGAGTTTTAGAAACATTGATAAATAGCGGCGCAGTAGTACAATCTCCAGGCTGTGGTCCATGCGTGGGCGTACATCAGGGGATACTTGGTGATGGAGAGGTATGCCTTTCAACTCAAAACAGGAATTTTAAAGGGAGGATGGGAAATCCCAACTCTTTTATTTATCTTTCTTCTCCTGCAACAGCAGCATTGAGCGCGGTTAAGGGCTATATTGCCGATCCAAGGGAGGTTTTAGGATAATGCTTAAAAATAAGAAAGACCCAAAAATTATAATTGGAAGCAGTTTTAAATTTGGTGATGATGTTTCTACCGACCTGATTGCTCCTGGAAGGTTATTCCACCTCAGGTCCAATTTACCCGAACTGGCAAAACATGTCCTGGAAGACGCGGATCCAGGGTTTGCAAAGAAAGTAAAACCTGGAGATTTTGTTGTTGGCGGCAGGAATTTTGGGCTTGGCTCCAGCAGAGAACATGCACCTCTGGTTATGAAAATTGCTGGTGTGGGTGCAGTCCTGGCTAAATCTTTTGCCCGTATATTCTTTAGAAACAGCATTAACGTGGGGCTGCCTGTTTTAATATGTGATACTGATAAAATTGATAGCAGAGATATACTGGAGATAGATTTTAAAAAAGGAATAATTAATAATAAAACTAAAAATTTAAAATTAAAATTCAATCCTTTGCCAGAAGTAATGATAAAAATTTTAAATGATGGCGGGCTGACCAGTCATATTACCAGGAATAAGGGGTTTAATCTATGAAACACATAATAACTTTAATACCAGGAGACGGCATAGGTCCCGAAATAACCGAGGCTACAGTTAAGGTGGTTGAGGCAACGGGGGTGAATATTGAGTGGGATACGGTAAATGCAGGGGCTCAAGTTTACCAGAAAGAAGGCACAGTTCTACCCGATAGGGTTATTAAATCACTTAAGAAAAATAAGGTGGGAATAAAAGGTCCCATTACCACCCCGGTAGGAACCGGATTTAGAAGTGTAAATGTAGCTATGAGAAAGTTATTCGATCTGTATGCGTGTGTCAGGCCGTGTAAGAGTTACCAGGGAGTTAAAAGCAGATACAGCAATATAGATCTGGTGATAATCAGGGAGAATACTGAAGACCTGTATGCAGGGATAGAGTTTAAAAAAGGGGAAATGGAAACAGAAGAACTTATTAATTTTATAAAAGAAAAGAAAGATGTCCAGATCAGAAGTGACAGCGGAATAAGTATCAAGCCGATTTCTGTAACAGGTTCGGAAAATATAGTCAGATTTGCCTTTGAATATGCCCGGAAAAATAACAGAAAGAAAGTTACCGGTGTGCATAAGGCAAATATAATGAAATATTCCGACGGCCTGTTTCTGGAAGTATTTAAAAAAGTTGCATCAGAGTATGATGATATAGAGTCAGAAGATAGAATTGTAGATAATATGTGTATGCAGCTGGTACAGAAACCGGAACTTTATGATGTTCTGGTTTTGCCAAATTTATATGGAGATATAGTTTCTGACCTTGCTGCCGGGTTGGTCGGGGGACTGGGTGTAGCCCCTGGAGGGAACATTGGAAAGGATATTGCATTATTTGAACCCACTCACGGCAGTGCTCCGAAATATAAGGGTCAGAATAAAGTAAATCCAACTGCAATGATGCTATCTGCAGTGTTGATGTTAAGGCATATAGAAGAAAAAAATTATGCTGACCTGCTGGAATCCGCCATTGCGGAAAACATCAGAGAGGGGAAATATGTGACTTATGATTTTAAACCCCACAGGGATGATCCTACAGCTGTTGGTACAAGCGAGTTTGCGGATGCGATTGTAAAGAAAATCAAAAAAGCCAGAAGTTAAAAGTTGCTTTACTTTTTGATTACCTAAATATAAGACTTATTACATAATATATCGGTTCTTTTTACTTTGGTATATAATAATGCTAAATGTAAATATCGGCCAGGTAGAAATATAAATTTTTAAGACATTTCTTTAAATCAAAATGGATCAAAAGGACAGTGTTGATTTAAAAATTCTAAAAGCGATTTTTGGGATAGTAAGATCTATTGGGTCTGAACTGGAATTGGAAAAAGTTTGCGATTTAATTGTAGAAAAGGTTTTTAAGGTTATCAATTGTAACGGGTGCGCGATAATTCTGGTAGATGAAAAGGGAGTCAAGTTGCAGAGCGAGATTGGATTTGGCAAAAGTATTAGAGAGGTAGAGTTTAGCAAAGAAATGCCCCTCATAAAATATATATTATCCACAAAAAATAAGCTTTTTATTGGAGACATTGAAAGCTCATATTTTAAATACAGTATTCCCAGGGGAGAAAAGACAACTTCTATGATATGTATACCTATCATAGTAAAAGAGGAAGTAAAGGGAATTATTTATATTGATTCAAAAAGAACCAATGCATTTTCCAGCAAGCATGAGTATTTTTTAAATATACTGGCTCATGAAATCTCAATTGCTATAGAGAGAGCATTAAATTACGAGCAGATAAAAAAATTAACTGTAATAGATGAATTAACCGGTGTATTTAACAGGAGAAAATTCGATATAGATTTAAGAGATGCATTTAATGAAGCCATAAGATATATAAAGAGCCTGTCACTTCTTATGATAGATATTGATTATTTTAAAAAATACAATGATCTTCACGGGCATCAAATGGGGGATATTGTTTTAAAGAAAATAGGAAGAGTTTTTATCGCAAATAAAAGATTGACTGATAGAATTTACCGTTATGGAGGAGAAGAATTTTCTATAATTTGTAGTGAGACCAATAAAGAAAATGCTAGAATTTTTGCCGAAAGATTGCTCGAGTTTGTAGAGCAGGAAAAATTTGGAGGGGAGGAAAAAATAAAATCCGTGGGTAGTCTTACCATAAGTATAGGGGTTTCCAACTTTCCTTTTGATGCGACGAAAATTGACCATTTTATAAAATATGCCGATGATGCCCTGTATAAAGCAAAAGCTGAAGGTAGAAACAGGGTAGTAGTATAATTTTTTAACCATATGCAAATTAAAATTAATTGTCAAAATTTGACAAAGATTTTATTTATGTTTATAGTTAGATAAATCTAACATTTTTAGATGAAATAAAAAGTGGGAAAAATATGAAAAAATTAACCCAGAGCCTGGAGGACTACCTCGAGGCAATATATGTAACCAGCCTTACCAGTAAGGTAATCAGGGTAAAAGAAATTGTAAAATTTTTAAATGTAAAAACACCATCAGTAGTGGATGCAGTTGGAAGACTTACTGAAAGAGGACTGGTAATTCATGAAAAATATGGATATCTGGAATTAACTGATAAAGGTTATGAGCTGGCAAAGGAAGTAAATGATAAACACGAAAAGGTATATAAATTCTTTAATGAGGTTCTTGGAGTAAGTGATAATATTTCAAAAAAAGATGCCTGCAATATTGAACATTATATAAGCAAGGAAGCAATGGATAGGATGATAAAATTTACCAGGTTTGTAGACACCTGTCCTGAAGGGTACCCAGAGTGGTTGAAGAACTTTAATTATTATGCAAAGCACGGCAAGCATCCTTCAAATTGTACCAAAAATAACGTCTCAAAATAAGAAATCTTAGTTTTCCCTCATATATTTTCTCTTCATTTTTAAAAAAAGCCTTGACAAATATATATAAACCTATTAATGTTAGACAAGACTAATATTTATTAATAAGGCTAGTTAAAATGAAAAGATGGGGCTTAAGACATAGAGGTGTAGATGCCAGGGAAACACCGCCGGCTGGTAACGGGATTTTTTATATGACTGATGCGGTTCCAGGGAAAAAGTACAGAATAGTAAGAGTTGATGGTGAATATAGACTTAATTCCCGCCTTTGTGCGATGGGATTTATTCCTAACGAAATTTTTTATGTCTCCGGTGCTTCCAGGGGAGGACCATTATGTGTAGTGGTCAAGGGTACGAAATTTGCAATTGGAAGAGGAATGGCTGAAAGAATTCAAATCAGGGAGATATAATGATAGGAAAAGAAATAACCATTGCCATATCCGGAAACCCAAATTCTGGTAAAACAACTATCTTTAACAATCTGACCGGCTTGAGACAGCACGTAGGAAATTATCCCGGGGTTACTGTTGAAAAAAAGACAGGGGTTATTAAATATAAAGGATACAGGATAAATGTTGTTGATCTCCCGGGTACTTACAGCCTTACTGCTTACTCTCTGGAGGAGATTGTAGCCAGGGATTTCATAATTGACTGGAAGCCGGATGTAGTTGTTGATGTTATCGATTCTTCCAATCTGGAGCGTAATCTTTACCTTGCAACACAGCTTATGGAACTGGACGTGCCCCTAATTTTAGCATTTAATATGGCTGATGTAGCAAAAAAGAGCGGCAAGAAAATAGATATTAATCTACTGTCTGAACTTTTCGGTATACCCATTGTTGAGACTGTGGGTTCCAGAGGCCTGGGTAGTGACGAGCTGCTGGAAGCAGTAATCAAGGTAGTAAGTAGCAGGAAAAGGAAAGAAAAAAAAGTAGAAGTAAAATATGGTGAAGAAGTAGAAAATGAGATCGATAAGATCATATCAGTTTTAAAAAAGGAAAAAGTACCTGTTTTGAAGTTTGATGCCAGGTGGATCGCAGTAAAGCTTTTGGAGCAGGATAGGGATATAATAGACACTTTAAAAAAAGCTTCAGGTCCAGAATACTCAAAAATTGAAGATGCAGTCACTGGTTCAATAAATCATATAACAAGCATATTGAGGGATACTCTCGAGATAATAATAGCGGACGGGAGGTATGGATTTATCAATGGTGCACTTATGGAGGCATATAAAGAAGTTGATTCGGGAAAATTAGATGTAAGCGAAAAGATTGACAGAGTGCTCACCAACAGGATACTGGGGATACCAATATTTGTCCTTATAATCTGGCTTATGTTTCAATTTGTATTCACACTAGGGAAATACCCCATGGGCTGGATTGAGTTAGGTTTTGAGAAATTAAGTGTTCTTATCACTGAGATTGTGCCGCAGGGACTCATAAGATCGCTTCTGGTTGATGGAATAATAGGTGGGGTGGGGGGAGTAATAATATTTACTCCCAATATAATACTGCTGTTTTTTGCAATAGCTCTTCTTGAAGGCTCTGGGTATATGGCAAGAGCAGCATTTGTTATGGACAGGATAATGCATAAAATCGGGCTTCATGGAAAGTCCTTTATTCCCTTGATTATTGGATTTGGCTGTACAGTCCCGGCGTATATGGGATCAAGAATTCTTGAAAATAGAAGAGACAGATTAGTTACCATGCATATAAATACATTTATGAGCTGTGGTGCCCGGCTTCCGGTATACATACTTTTTGCTGGAGCATTTTTTCCTGCTATTGCTGGGAATGTGATATTTTCAATTTATTTAATAGGGGTTTTAATGGCTGTTATCATGGCCAGAGTGCTGCGGGCAACTAGATTTAGAGGTGAATCGGAACCTTTTGTTATGGAGCTGCCGCCCTACCGTATTCCAACACTGAAAGGAATACTGATCCATACCTGGGAAAGAGCCTGGATGTATATAAAGAAGGCAGGTACGATAATACTGGCAATATCAATACTGGTGTGGATACTTTTTACCTTTCCAATGATTGGAAATAACTACTCACAGGATTATAACGGCCAGATAGAGAGATTTGAGCAGTCTTACAGGTCCGGTGAGATAACCGAAGATGAACTTAATGAAAAGGCAGCGGTAACAGAGGGAAAGATGGCGGGCGAGAGACTTGCATATTCGGCAGCAGGAAGAATCGGACGTTTTCTGGAACCGGCATTCAGACCGCTTGGTTTCGACTGGAAAATGGTAGTTGCAACTATTTCGGGAATTGCAGCAAAAGAAGTAATAGTATCCACTATGGGCACTCTTTATAGCATACAGGAAGCGTACGGGCAGTCTAATTCGTTAAAGACGGCTTTATATAAGCATTATCATCCCCTTGTAGGATATAATTTTATGTTATTTACGCTGCTGTATTTTCCCTGTATGGCTGGTATGGTTATGTTCAGGAAAGAAGCAGGAACAAAGGAAATGTTATTTCAGATAGGATATACTTTCCTGCTTGCCTGGGTGATGTCTTTTCTGGTATTTCAAATAGGAAGACTTTTTATCTAGTGGAATAATGAAAGGATATATTTTATACACGAAGCTGGTGATAGTGAATGCGGGAGATAATTATAATAGTAGTTGCAGGACTGGCTGCTCTG
>JADBLP010000047.1:0-1288 GCA_014894375.1 Actinomycetota bacterium
CTCTACCGTACGCAACGTTTTACGTATACAAACTTGGTACGCCTGGAGGGATTCGGTCTTTCGTCTCACTGCGTTCGCTGCAGAGCCGCGAGCTCCCTCAGCTATCGCTTCAGTCCGCTCTTTCGAATCCAGAAAACATGCCACTGGCATGTTTCCACTAACTACCTCTACCGTACGCAACGTTTTACGTATACAAACTTGGTACGCCTGGAGGGATTCGAACCCCCAACCTTCGGATTCGTAGTCCACTGCTCTATCCAATTGAGCTACAGGCGCTCATTATTCTTAACCATAAAGTTCATGAGCATAAATAGAAGAATTACAGTTACTGTATATTAGTATAATAAAAATATATCCATTTTTAAAATGTAGCAGTTTTAACTATATCAGGAAACTTCATTTAATTCCTTCAGCAGTTCATCAATATTAATACCATAAATTTTAGAAACCTGGCCAAGCGTCAATATCTCTGCCTCATATGCAGCCATCGAACAATGCAGGCAGGGCAGTTTATACTTAGCGATAATTTTACTTGCTTCAGATGAATTTAATACTTCTGATAATTTTGTATTTTCTGTATATTTCTCTACCATAACTTCCTTCCATCATTAATAATTACTTACCAGCTCTTTTCAAATTTTAGCCTTGTAAAAGTATATCTTTTTTACCTTATTTTGTATACTCTCTATCAAAAAATAACTATTTTTTATATGAGTTTTATTATAAAATTTTTAGTGTTATCATAATATCAAAAGACCATAAAAAATATTATTGAGGGTAAAATTATTTCTGAATTATCCCCTGATAAATTAAAATTCAATTTAGATGAAAAAAACTTAAATGCAAAACTACTGAAAAACTAACTCCTTTAAAGGAAATTATCGGGCAGGACAGAGCAGTAAAAGATAAAACTTTCCATATATATACAGTTAAAACCATTGATGAGAGTGTTGAAATCTTAACCGGGGTAAAAGCTGGAAGAAGACTGGCCTCGGGTAAATTTTCTAAAAATACTATAAACTATAAAATTAATAAAAGAATAAAAGAATTTGCTGATAAGTTAAGTAAACTTTCAGAATCCGGGAAAAAATAAAAATAGATTGGATTAATTTAATACTGTTCAGAGTTCCTCCTGGTTATATCGTGATCCTATCATTTTTATAACCTTCTTTTAATTTTTTTTGTGATATTTTATAATATCCTATAATATAAATTAATATAAATTTATAAAAGTACCAGGTGATAATAAGACAATATTAAAAATATAAAGTTATATCATAGGAAGAGG
>JADBLP010000047.1:1388-2992 GCA_014894375.1 Actinomycetota bacterium
TCCACTAGCAAAATACCCTGGTATGATAGAAATGGGAATATAATAGGGACTATGGGTATATCCAGAGATGTAACAAAGAGAAAGAAATTCGATGAAAGTCTTTTAGGTAGAGAAAAAAGTTTTTTTAACGCTTTAATGAATAACATAACTGATAGCATATTCTTCAAAGACCAGAGCAGCAGATTTGTTAGGATCAATAGAGCATGCGCCATAAAACATGGAATAGAAAATCCGGAGGAAGTAATTGGTAAGACAGACTTTGATTTTTTCTCTGAAGAACATGCTAAACAAGCATTTGAAGATGAGCAGAAAGTAATAAAAACAGGTAAGCCTATAACAGATTTTGAAGAAAAAGAAACCTATGAAGATAGAGAAGACAGGTGGGCTTCTACGTCAAAACTACCCTGGTATGACGAAAATAATAACATGATAGGAATATTTGGTATAACAAGAGATATAACAGATAAAAGGAAGGCAGAAGAGAAAGTAAAATACTTATCCTTTCATGATGGACTTACAGGACTTTATAATAGAGCATATTTTGATGAAGAGTTGAATAGACTCGACACAGAAAGACAGCTTCCTATAACTATAGTAATGGGAGATTTAAATGGGCTTAAAGTAATAAATGATGCATTTGGCCACTCCAGGGGAGACATGCTTCTTAAAAATATATCAGATATATTAAAAGAAAGCTTTAGAAAAGAAGATATTATTTCAAGGTGGGGAGGAGATGAGTTTATATCCATACTTCCCAAGACCAGTGTAAAAGATACAGAAAGCATTGTAAAGAGAATTAAAGAATTATGTGAAGAAAAAAGTACAACCGAGATGCCTCTAAGCATTTCACTTGGGACTTCAACAAAGAAGTCTTCATCAGAAAATATAGATGATATATTAAAAGAAGCTGAAGATAAGATGTATAAGAGTAAAATAGCGGAGAGTGCGCCTATTCATGAAAGTCTTATACAGTCTCTTAGAGTGGGTCTAAAAAAAGGAGATTATAGAACTGAGACGCGTATTAAAAAAATGGAAAATTATGCCATCCTTATAGGAAAAAGGCTGAATCTTTCCAGTATAAAGCTTGAAGAACTGAAATTACTTATGAATCTTCACAATATAGGAAAATTAGCACTCGCTGATGAATTAATGGCAAAAAAAGGAAGGCTGACCGCAGAAGAGTGGGAAATAATAAGAGAGATTCCCGAGGTAGGATACCGTATTGCAGAATCATCCACAAAGCTTAAGCCCATAGCGGAGTCTATACTCTATCATCATGAATGGTATAATGGTCAGGGATATCCAAGAGGTATAAAAGGTGAAGAGATTCCAGTATTGTCCAGGATATCATTTCTTATTAATGCTTATGATGCTATGACAAGCGATAGACCATATAGAAATAAGATGACAAATAGCGAAGCAAAAAATGAAATAAAAAAATTTTCCGGAATCCAGTTTGACCCCAAAATAGTAGATGCATTTTTTGAATTATTAGAAAAGGAAGGTAAATAGTTAACATTTATTGACCTTATTTTGGAAAGTAAAAAATTTCGACTCGGTCCGTCTTTTCGAATCCCGTAAAATATGCACTTGTGGCATATTTT
>JADBLP010000001.1:0-2973 GCA_014894375.1 Actinomycetota bacterium
TCAGGTTTCCGGCTCGGGCATTTGGGTGGACCATCCTGGCATGATTAGCTTCAATAGTCTTTCTCCCGCAAATACCTGGAAGGATAGATTTTCTTCCCCCGGAAAAACCAGCGAAATAATGAGGTACAATAACTCCGGTAGTGATAATAAAATCTGTTTCGGATACGAGCGAGTTAACCCAAAGTTCATTACCACTTTTCAGTTTACCTAAATAATGTAAATCAGGATTATCCGCATTATGATTTATAAATTTATAAGTAGAAATTAAATCTTCTCCAAATATATTACTCAGCTCTTCTTTGTAATTGTCTCGATGAATCCCAGTAGCTATGATAAACTTGATATCTTCCTTGTTTACTCCGACTTCATCTAATTCGTTTAATAATGGTGGCAAGATTATTTTGTAAGGAGTAGGTCTGGTAATATCATTTACCATAATTAAAATTTTTTGAGCTTTTTTTCGAAAGATTAATTCTTTTAAGGAAGGACTACCAATCGGATTTTTTAATAAATATTTAAGTTTTTCTTTTGGATTAGATAAAACTTCTTGCTCTTTCAAATTTAATACCTGTAAAATATTTTTATCTGGTAAAATTAATTGAACTTCCTCTTTACCATACTTTAATTTCATCTTTTCTTTTTTACCTCTATTTAGAATATTGGTAGCCAGACAGATAGGAAAGGCATCTACTCCGGCAAAGTGTTTGAAAAGGATGGCCTTTCCTTCCATTACTGGTAGAGCTGCTTCTGGGCCTATATCTCCTTTTTATTTTTATTACTTACTATATTTTGGTGGTTCGGTTTCATATAGGTTGTAGCCTGATGAATCTATCACCACTATCGCCAAAAAATCTTTTACATAAAATTTATAAATTGCCTCTGCTCCTAAATCTTCATAAGCTACTACCTCAGATTTTCTAATACTTTTTGAAATTAAAGCGGCTGTTCCTCCGATTGCTCCAAAATAGACGGCTCTATTCTTCTTCATACTTTCAATTACTTCTGGGGAACGGAACCCCTTCCCTATCATCCCTTTTAGGCCTTTATTTAATAATGTTGGAGTATAAGGATCCATACGATAGGAAGTAGTAGGACCAACAGATCCACAGGAATATCCTGGCTTAGTGGGAGTAGGACCGGCATAAAAAATAATTTGTCCCTTAAGCTCTATAGGAAGTTTTTGTCCTTTTTGAATTAATTCAAAAAGGCGCTGATGAGCAGCATCTCTGGCAGCATAGATGTACCCAGTGATATTTACCAAATCTCCAGCTTTTAATTGTATAACTTTTTCTTCGTTTAAAGGAGCATTTATTTTTATAATATTTTTCATAAAAGTAATTCCTATGGCTTTAACATCCCCAAGGCACTCATATTCTCACTGCCAAATCCCTTGGGCATCACTAATGGTAATTAGCCTTAAGAAATAATTCTTTCACTTTGTCTATGATCTGACTGGCTTTAATTTCACGCATCTTTATTTTTGTCTTCCTCATGTTTTATATTATACCAATTATACTATATTTGTATTACTTTTGTTCTTTATTAAAGAAATTCTCTATTTATAGATAAGAAACTATCCTTTTTTCTCACATTTCTTTTTCTTAATTTTTATCTATATTTTTTTATAATGATTTATTTTTATTTTTTTCTTTTTTAAGAAGCTCTATAACCATATTAGCTATTTCACTTAACTTTTCAATTATATGAACACCGGCTTCTTGTAATACTTTTCTTTTATATTTAACGCCCCCTTCTCCTCCCGCTGAAATAATAGCACCGGCATGACCCATTACTTTTCCCTCAGGGGCGGCTTCACCGGCAATAAAGGCTATTACTGGTTTTTTTATATACTCTTTTATATATTTGGCAGCAATTTCTTCATCAGAACCGCCAATTTCTCCCACCATTACAATGAGATCGGTTTGGGAGTCTTCTTCGAATAAGGGTAATAAATCAACAAAGGATGAACCTGGGATAGAATCTCCACCTACCCCCACGACTGTAGATTGACCAATTCCTTTATTAGTAAGATTATTAACTACTTCATAAGACAAGGTTGCGCTTCTTGACATGATTCCTATATTACCCTTTTTATATATACTATCAGACATAAATCCCACCTTGGATTTACCCGGAGAAATGATCCCCGGTGTGTTTGGTCCAATTAAAATACATTTATTTAATCTCGCATAGTAATGGGCAAAAAGCATATCATGGACCGGCACACCTTCAGCTACGGTAACTATTAATTTTATTCCACCATCAATAGCTTCTAAAATTCCGTCTTTGGTAAATCTTGGAGGTACGAATAATATGCTGGCATCTGCTTCCGTATTTTTTATGGCTTCGTAAACACTATTAAAAACAGGTATTCCTTCAATTTCCTGTCCACCTTTTCCCGGCGTTACGCCAGCCACCACCTTGGTTCCGTATTTTTTCATCAGTGATGCATGGTAACTTCCTTCTTTACCTGTAATGCCCTGAACGATTAATCTGGTATTTTCATTAATTAAAATGCTCATATTCTCTACCCTCTACTCATGGTTGAAACTATATTTTTTACTGTTTCTTCTAAATCTGTTTCCGCATCTAAATTAACATCTTTCAATATGTTAATTCCTTCCTCTCGATTTGTCCCCTGTAAACGACATACAACAGATATATCCTCAGGTATGCTCTTTAAAGCTCCGGCTATTCCCCGGGCAATCTCATCACACCTGGTAATTCCCCCAAAAATATTAAATAAAATTCCCTTCACGTCCTTATCTTGTATAACTACTTTGATTGCCCGTATCACTTTTTCCGGAGTTGCTCCTCCGCTTAAATCTAAAATATTAGCAACTCCCATGTTATATTTATGAAGTAAATCCAGGGTCGATAAAGCCAATCCTGCACCGTTACTGATAATAGAAATGTTTCCCTTTAATTTAATCACCACAAATCCTGCTTTTTTACCAATTAATTCTATGGGAT
>JADBLP010000064.1:0-9553 GCA_014894375.1 Actinomycetota bacterium
GAATAAAACTTAAGAAAAATTAGACTTTCAAAAGTATAATCAAACTTAAAGATTTTACAAACCGTTACAAAATCAGCTGTAAAGAAGACTAGTGGCTATATGTCGCTTCTTGAATAAACATCAACTTCCAGGTCGTCGAATCTGCCCTCTAAATATCTATAATATCCCAGACAGGCAACCATTGCTGCATTATCCATGCATAAGTAAAGAGGGGGAATAAAGATTTTAATATTATTTTCCCTGCCCTTTCTTAAAAACTCTTCCCTGAGTTTGCTATTGGCAGCAACGCCGCCGCTAATAAGGATATTTTTTACACCAAATTTACTAGCGGCTTTAATTGTTTTTTCAGTTAAAACATCAACTATAGATTTCTGGAAACTTGCAGCAAGACTGGGAATATTTTTTCTAGCTGTAAGCTTTTCGTCTTTTTTTGTTCTATAGATTAAAGATGTTTTTAGCCCACTAAAACTAAAATTAAAGTCTCCGCTATTCATCATAGGTTTTGGGAAATCTATATAATAAGGATCTCCCCTTTTAGATAGCCTGTCAATAATAGGACCTCCAGGGTAACCAAGACCCAGGTACCTTGCAATTTTATCATATGCCTCTCCTGCTGCATCATCCACAGTATGCCCTATTTCTTTTATATTCCAGTCACTGTCCACAAAATACAAGCTTGAATGACCTCCAGAAACAACAAGCCCTATAAACCCGCCCTTAATATCAGGATTTTTCAGAATATTAGAATAGATATGGGCCTTAAGATGGTTTACAGCCACAAGCGGTATATTTTTTGAATAACTTATGGCTTTAGCCGCTCCAACCCCTACCAGCAGGGAGCCTATAAGGCCGGGCCTGTTGGTAACACTGACTGCATCAATCTTATCAAGATTAATACCGGATCTCTCCAGTGCTTCATTTATAACTATATCTATTACTTCTATATGCTTCCTTGATGCTATTTCAGGTACAACGCCGCCATATTTTTTATGGATCTCATTTTGAGAAGAAACTACATTGGAAAGTATTACCGAGCCATTCTTGACAACCGAAGCGCAGGTATCATCACACGAAGTCTCAATGCCCAGTATATATATGTCTTTTTTGTTCTTCTCTCTTATAGCGTCCATTTTTCAAAATACCATATTAATTATCTTACCGGCCAAATGCTTATTCAGGACAATATACTAACCGCCAAAAGGCACAAATTCCCTGACATAGACGGGAACAAGATTTTTAGCCTTTACTTTCCTTACCGCATTAAAATAAGCACAAATATTTAAATGCCTTGCCCGGGGGTAAGTAGTTTTTTTATCCAGATTAAAAATTTTATTTTGCCTGGCTATATTAGATAACATTTTTCCATAATTTATAAAGCAGTTTCCTCCAATTAATATTTCAGGATTTCTATATCCGCTTCCGCAACCCGGTATTTTTAAAACTCCGTTTGCTGTTAATCCATTTAACAAATCTTCCAGGTCGCAATTGCGAACCAAAAAATTTTCCCCTGCTTTACTTATAAAGTAATGCATGCCTCCGGTTCCAATCTTAGCCAGATATTTATCCTCATCATTGACCTCGGAAGTCACATTATAAAAGGCAAAATAAACTTCGCTTTTTCTTACATCAAGACAGGGCATCACCAGTACCGGGATATTTTTTTTTAGGGAACGGGTAATAAAACTGATATTTCTATAGCTAATACCCAGTGCAAAAATATCCAGCGAATCTATGCCAAAAGCAGGCTTCCCTTCCAGCCAGGATAAAATTTTTACAACGCTGACCCCTATCCTTGTGCCGGTAAAATCACCAGGGCCAACATTTACACCAAAAACATCTATATCTTTTATGGTAAGTTTGGCTCTGGATAAAGCCTGGCCCAGTAAGCCCATTATATTTACCATATGCTTCATGCTGTTATGATCGGATGTCTCTGATAACAACTTTTCATTTTGATTTACAGCAACACTTAACCTCCCGGTGCTGCTCTCAACACTTAAGATATTCATAATACTATTCGCCGCTCTTCTCCAGTATTTTCTTAAACCTTGCCAGTCTCAGATTCCAGTACTGACTGCTGCTGTTAAAAATTATCTTCCTTTTTGTGGAAATGTTGCTCTTATCTATCAGATAACTCAAATTTATTTCTAAATATTCTTTTTCAATATAATCTTTTATCTTGTCTCCCCATTCTATACATACAATTGAAATATCGTCATACAGGTAATCGTCCAGACCAATTCCATTTATCTCGCCGGTATTTTCCAATCTGTATAAATCAGCATGTACGAACTTTCTCCAGTTATCAATACTGTATTCATTCAATATGGTAAAACTTGGACTTGAAAGATTTTCCTTTAAGTCAAATCCTTCAGCAATACCTGAGATAAAAGTTGTTTTCCCGCCGCCCAACTCTCCTGAGAAAAGAACAATATCCCCTTTTGAGATAACTCTGGATAATTTTTTTCCGAGGTTTTTGGTAAAAATAGAAGAATTTGAAATAATCTCAATTCGCATATCAAAAGAGCCCTAGCTGTTCATCTTTATTCTGTTTGTCACCGGTATTTTCAGATTCCAGGTTTAAAACATCTTCCTCGCAAGCAGGCATTTCACCGTCAGAGTCAATCAGCCTTTTTATTTTTTTGAAATCCTGCTTTAAAATTTCCATTCTGGACGGTGTATAAAGAACAGCTGCAGGATGATTTATAGGCATAATAATACGGCTGTCAACTTTAAATACTTTGCCTCTGAGAGTATTTATACCCTTATCGGTATTCAGTAGAAGCTGTGTAGAAAATTTACCCAGGGTACAGATTATTTTAGGATCAATTATTTTTATCTGCTCCAACAGATAACCCTTGCAGATATTTATTTCCTCTATCCTTGGATCCCTGTTGCCCGGAGGTCTGCATTTTAAAATATTTGCAATAAAAACTTCGCTCCTGTCAAATCCAATTGAATCAAGCAGCTCGTCGAGTAATTTTCCTGCCTGCCCGACAAAAGGCAGCCCCTGCAAATCTTCATTCTTGCCCGGAGCTTCACCTACAAACATAACCAGTGCACAGGCATTACCGCTTCCAAAGACGAACCTTGTCCTGCTCCTGGAAAGCTCGCATTGCTCACAATTTTTGATTTTAAGGTAAAACTCCTTTAGCTTTTCCCTTTTATCATAATCTTCCATAACGTATTCCTGAAAACTCCCTGCTGCATGTAATATTTGTTTATCCATATTTATAACTCATAACATTACATACTTCAATATTTATATAGCTCTCCTTTACAAAAAAAGAAATTTCTCCTATTATAGCTAAAAAAGGCAATAAAATAATTATATAAAAAAGGACTTAAATATGAAAACCAAAATAGTAATTTTCACTCTTATCGCAGCATTTGTCTTCGCATCATTTATTGGATGTACACTGGGTCCTGTAGAGATTGAAGAAATTGTCGTTTGTAAAAATGTTGATGACACTTACAAACCTGTAGAACCTACGGATACCTTTCCATCAGGAACCCAGGTTGTTTATGTGTCAGTTAAAATCAACAACATGACTCCGGAAGATAAAATAACCACCAAATGGACTTATCTAGAAACCGGAGAAGAAACCGATACTAAAGATTTTACCACTGAAGAAGCCGGCTCAGGATATGTTAGTTTTAATTTAACCATAGATCAGGGTTTCGCTTCAGGAAGATATAACGCAATGGTTTACCTGAATAATGAGCTGATAGAAACTGTTGAATTCTCGGTAGAATAAAAAACTACCGATATAAACCTAAATAATAATTTTATTAAATAGAAACTAGCGCCTTATTAAATAATTAATGATATATTTTAATCTTTCATCATACCCAGATTTTGACACTATTATTTTAGGGGCAATAGTTAATGGTAATAACATTGTATATTTTAATGACTTTAAAGTATATTAAGCCATATGTCCTACCGGTATATCTTCTACCTTAGCTACTTCAATAAAATCCATCTTATCACCGCCTCATTGAATAAATATTTAAAAATTTTTAATTGAAATCACCAGGTGAATCCACTCAATTATATAAACATTGAATACTAAAATAAGTTAAGATAAAATAACTGAAAATACTGTAAAGGAAAGAGATTATCATTATTAATTTGGTTTGTAATTTTTATGAAATATTATAATTTAAGCAAAGAGCAGTTATTTAAAGAATTAAAAGTCTCAGAAAAAGGTTTGACTGATGATGAGGCAAAAAAAAGATTTGAAATTTATGGTCCAAATAAAATTATTGAAAAAAGAAAGAGACCATTAATATTTAGATTCCTTGATAACTTCATACATCTCTTAGCGCTCATTTTATGGCTGGCTGCTGCACTCTGCTTCATCCCGAGGGTCAATATGCCGCAGCTGGGATGTGCAATAATACTTGTAATCATAATTAACGCCATATTTAGTTTTCTGCAGGAGTTCAGAGCCGAAAAAGCTCTTGAGGCATTAAAAAAGATGCTGCCTTCATATTCAAATGTTTTAAGGAATGGTGAAATTAAAAAAGTTTTATCAGAAGAGCTTGTACCCGGAGACATTTTAGTTCTTGAGGAAGGTGATAATATCTCTGCAGATGCAAGATTGATAGAAGCATACGATGTAAGAACCAATAACTCGGTATTGACCGGTGAATCTGATCCGCAGAAAAAGGTCACAATACCAATTCTTAATGAAAATATCGACCCTTTAAGACTTCGAAATGTCGTATATATGGGCACAAACATATCATATGGGACAGGTAAAGCAATAGTTTTTGCCACCGGTATGAATACACAATTCGGTAAAATCGCAAATCTAACCCTAACCGTCAAAGAAACATTAAGCCCGCTTCAAAAGGAAATTAACAAGGTCAGTCAGGTTTTGGCTTATATCGCTGTAGGAATTGGTACCCTATTCTTTATAATGTCATTAACAGTGGTAAAACTTGGATTTCTTGCTGCATTTATTTTTGCCATAGGCTGTATAGTTGCCTTCGTACCTGAAGGACTTCTTCCAACCGTGACTCTGTCGCTTGCCCTGGGTGTCCAGAGAATGGCTAAGCGCAACGCTATCATCAAAAAACTTTCTTCAGTTGAAACTCTTGGCTGCACCACTGTTATCTGCACTGACAAAACAGGTACATTGACACAAAATGAAATGACTGTTAAGGAAGTCTGGGCAGATAGTAAAAATTATGAAGTATCAGGTGTAGGCTACGAGCCTTCGGGTGACTTATTATCAAACGGTAAAAAACTGTCAAGTGCAGATTATTCCAAAACAATTACAACATTTGCAAGAGCAATGTCTTACTGCAATAATGCAAGACTATTCTTAAATGATTATTCAAATCAATGGGAAATAAAGGGTGACCCTACTGAAGCTGCACTGCTTGTTACAGCAAAGAAAGCTAAATTTGATTATGAAAAAAATATTCAAAATGAACCCAGGATATTCTTATTGCCGTTTGATTCAAGACGTAAAAGGATGAGCTCAATTAATAGCACAGGTAATGGCTTATATGCCTTTGTGAAGGGTGCGCCTAAAGAAATGCTGTCAATTTGTAAAAACATTGAAATAGATGGAAAAGTCCAGGAACTCACTCCCGAACTAAGAGAAAAAATACTGGAACAAAATGATGATTATGCGAAACGTGCGCTGCGCGTACTTGCTATGGCATATAAAGATTTAAACAAATTCAAAGGTGAATACAATATAGAAAACATTGAGAATGAACTGACTTTTCTTGGCCTTGCTGCAATGATGGACCCTCCCCGTCCCGAAGTCGAAGCTGCTATAGCCCAATGCTACCGCTCAGGCATAAAGATAATAATGATTACCGGTGATTATGGGCTTACGGCTGAAGCCATTGCAAGAAAAATTGGAATTGTCAGAGATGATGCCAGGATTTATCTTGGCACTGAGATTGAAGAAATGGGAGATGATAAACTTTGTAAAATTTTAAAACAGGAAAATATAATCTTTGCCAGGGTCTCACCTGAACATAAAATGCGAATAGCTGAAGCTCTTAAGAAAAACGGCCATATTGTTGCCATGACTGGAGATGGGGTTAACGATGCTCCCGCATTAAAAACTGCAGATATTGGTATTGCAATGGGTATTTCAGGAACAGATGTAGCAAAAGAAGCTGCAGACATGATTTTAACCGACGATAATTTTGCAAGCATTGTAAATGCAATCGAAGAAGGACGGGCAGTATATGATAACATCAGAAGATTCATAACTTACATTCTTGCAAGCAATATACCTGAAGCAGTACCCTTCATAACCATGGTGCTTTTTAAAATTCCGCTTCCGCTAACAGTAATGCAGATACTGGCAATAGATCTGGGAACAGACATGCTGCCGGCATTAGCCCTTGGTACCGAACCCCCTGAACCGGGAACAATGAACCGTCCGCCAAGACCAAGAAATGAAAGACTTCTAAGCGCGAAAATATTAGCCAAAGCTTATCTTTTCTTAGGACCAATTGAAGGGGCTGCTGGTTTAGTAGGTTATTTCTTTATGTATTTTACGAACGGCTTCAACCTTGCCGGTCTACAAAACATAGGAACAAACCCCAGTATCTATGTAAATGATGTGCTTTATAGGCAGGCAACAACAATGAGTCTTGCTTCCATTGTTATGACTCAGATAGGAAATGGATTCACATGCAGAACAAATGTTGAATCGGTATTTAAAATTGGATTTTTTAAGAATAAAATGCTTTTATGGGGTATACTAACTGAATTAACAATTATTACAGCATTAATATATGTGCCGGTTCTGGCAAATGTTTTTGGACTGCATCCCATAGAGGTTAAATACTGGCTGCTTTTAGTTTCATTTATCCCTTCAGTATTTATTGCTGATGAAATTAGAAAGTTAATTATAAGGCTTGTAAATAAGCGCAAAAAGTTAAAAATTTCTGTGCTGGCGAAAACTTGATAAAATAAAAAAATATTTAATTAAAATATTTAAGAATACATAAATTAGGCATTAAATAAAAATACTTTAAGTTTTTGAATTTTAAAAAAGGGAGGTGTGTTTAATGAATAAACTTAATGTGGTTATAGGAGGATGCGGCAGGGTTGGAAGACTTCTCGCGAGCAATCTTGAAAGCCAGGGGCATTTAATAAACATTATTGATAAAGATCCTCTCTCATTTGAGGAGATGAAGACTGGCTTTAAAGGTAAAAAATTTATAGGGGTAGTATTTGATAAAGAGACACTTGAAAAAGCAGGCATAAAAGAGGCAGATGTTTTTGTAGCAGTAACCAGCGGGGACAACAGCAATATTGTAAGCGCCCGTACTGCACAAGAATATTACAGGGTGCCTATTGTATATGCACGTATTTACGATCCTAAAAGAGCACAAATTTACCAGAAGTTTGGCATACAGACTATAGCATCAGCAACATGGGCTATAGCACGCCTTACAAACCTGATATTGTTCCAGGATTTTCACAGTGAATATACTTTCGGCAGTGGACAGGTTGGATTGATGGAAGTTACCATCCCTGCAATACTTGAAAATAAAATTGTCAAAGATATAGAAGTGGATGGTGAAATAAAAATTGCTTCAATAGCACGCGGTTACGATTCAATAGTCCCCTCTTCATCCACAATCTTTAGAAAAGATGACAGATTGTATGTTTCCGTCGCTCAGGGAAGTATGAACAAATTCAAAAAAATGCTAGGCATGGATTAAAGGAGGTAGTTATGAAATTTTTAATTGTTGGCGGTGGAAAATCAGGCAGCTATATTGCTGAAGAGCTTAAAAAAGAACACGAAGTTACCCTGATTGAATCCCGCCAGGAGCAGGTCAATTCTTTAAAGATAAAATTACCTGAAGTAAATATAATACACGGAGATGGCTGTGAATTCTATGTCCTCGAAAAAGCCGGTATTAAACAAATGGATGTTGTTGCTGCCCTGACAGGCGATGATGAAGACAATCTGGTTATATCTTTTCTTTCAAAATTTCAGAATAATGTTCCTCTGGTTTTCTCAAGAATAAATCATCCTAAAAATGAATGGTTATTCCAGAAAAACTGGGGAGTTGACATAGCTGTTTCTGCAACCACAATCATAGCAAACCTGATGAAGGAAGAAATAAGCCTGGGTGAAATAGTAACGTTATTAAAACTTCGAAAAGAAAATCTGGCAATAGATCAGATTACACTGCCTCCAAAGAGTACTTCAATCGGTAAAAAAATATCCGAATTAAAACTGCCTGATAGCTGCCATATCATAGCAATAATTTCTGACACTAAAGTAAAAATACCCAGAGGCGAAATAGTTCTTGAAGAAAACGATAAACTTTTTATAATTTCAAGCATTGGCACAGAAGAAGAGATCATGAAAGCTCTTGGTGTACCGGTTTAAAAAAATATAAGTTATCAAAATTTTTACAACTGTCTTAAAAAAAGATGAAAAAAGTTGATGATTTTCTACAGTTTCAGAAAACAAACAGATAAATAATAAATGCTATTATTATAAATATAATAGCCCAGATAACTGTTGAAAGAATAACAAACCCTGCACCCTTAAAATTTTTATTCACTGCCAGGACTATCGGATATACAAGCGCAATTGAGCCGGTAATCAGTGCACTTACAATAAAAAGCATTAAGAATACCATAAAATAATATGTATCTGGACCCTGAAAACCACTGCTAAAAAACCCGAATGCACCATTCATTATAAAAGTTATGAGTATGCAGTAAGCAGCAAGACCGAGTGCCTGATATAAACCTGCCAGTATTATTTTGCTGAGTTTCATTTATTCCCCTTTCGTTTTGATTTAATTACTATTTTTTTAGTCAGCTCATCAAGTTTTTTCTTTATCTCATCTACATCTTTTTTTGTGGGAATATCTAACTTTTTAAGCAGCTCTTCGACTTTTTCCTCATCGCTCTTTGTGACTCTTTCTTTTAGTTCCTTAAACATTTTTTGCTGTTTTTTTGCGGCATCTTTTCCCTTTTTTATAATTTCCCTGACTGCTTCCTTTATTTTTATCTCAGCAATCCCGCCGGTCGTTTTTGCCTTAACCGTTAAATCCTTAATAATTTTATCCTGCTTTTCCTTTAAAGGTTCACCCTTTTCTTTTAAATATTCGACTTTTTCCTTAATTACTTTTTCTATTTCGCTGCTGTTCTTCTTGGCTTTTCTCATCAGATCGTGGATAAACATCTGCTGTTTTTCTTTTGCAAGCTCACCCTTTTGAATTAAATCCTTTGTTATTTTCTCCGCTTTTTCATAGGTAAGAGCGGCAATTCCCAGCCCGGTTAAATATGCATCCTTTAACTTTGCCATGATATTCCTTTCTTAAAAATAATATTTGTTCCTAAAAATAAATAATTGGTGAATTATAATCAAGGATTCTTTAAAGTTTTATCGTTTCTACCAAATTTTCTAAGTAGAATCACATCCTTTTTAATATATTGCCAGGTCATTCGAATATCCATTGTTATACTGGCTTCAAAGATATCTTCCGCATGCTTTTGCGGTTATCCATACTATATTTTCTGATAAGATTATAAGCCGCT
>JADBLP010000090.1:0-9473 GCA_014894375.1 Actinomycetota bacterium
CCTGCTTGACAAGCACTACTTAAGAAAACACGGAAGAGGCGCTTATTATGGGCAGAAAAAGGATAACAAAGCTGGACAGAAGTAAAAAATAATATCCTGGTAAAATGGCTGTACTTGAGATTTAGATATCAGATACTAACATATTTATAATTTATAAATATTGAATAATTGCTAGTAAAGTACTAAGAAAGCAGTAAAATAATTTTAATACCCGATTATTTATAATGCTTATCAGCATTTTTTAAAAGACACCTACTTTTTATAAAATAAATGATGGTTTTATTTGACAGCTATTTTTTATGATTTTATGATATAGATTGAAAACCGCATTTATAATATAATTGGTGAAAGCCTGGTTATATTAATAGAATTGAGGATATAAAATGGTTGGAAATATGCTTAAGGTCAAAAGCAGAGCACCTGTAAGATTAATAATAATGTCTATTGCGCTCTCCCTATTTTTTTTATTAAATAACACATCATGTAATTTGATTAACCCCCAGGTAGAAGGGGATATTGGAAAAGCGGAAGAGGAAGTAGTGGAGGAGGGGGATGGTGAAATTGCAGCCAGTGAAAAACTTCCAATCCAGATAACTCTCTGGGATTGCCTTGACCCCAAAGAGAGATTTGCCCTGATGGAGAGCGTGGACAATTTTATGGCTGAGTATGATCATATTGATATAGAAACAAGACATTTTAGGAACCAGGAGGAGCTGGAAGACCAGTATGAAGCTGCTAGTCTGGCCGGCGCAGGACCTGAATTACTGCTGCTTGATTTTGATGGTGTACAAAGACTTGTTCAGGGAAACGTCGTAGTAAAAGAAATAGTGGATGAAGCAGATTATTCTTCATTCATAGATGGTCTTGTGGAGATTTCCGGATATAACGGTAAAAATTACATAATTCCTTTTAGAAGCTTTGATTTTTTGGTACTTTTTTATAATAAAGACTTGATAGATAAACCCCTGGTAAGTTTTGAAGAAGTTATTGAATATTGCAAAGAAGTGAATAATTTTGGGAACGATGTTTATGGATTCTTGCTCAATGCCAGTGAGCCAGACTGGATAATACCTTTTATAGGAGGATACGCTGATTGGATTGTTGATTATGGTTCCGATTCACTGACTTTAGCTAATCAGGCAACGCAGAAGACAATGGAATTTTTAGATTATATATATAATGAAGAAAAAATTTTACCTTACGATATAGAATATGAAGAGATAAATGAGTTATTCAAGAGCGGGAACGCTCATATGATTATTGATAGTATCCGGTCTATAGAAGAATATCAGGAAGCTGGATTAAACTTTGGGGTATCAAAAATACCCAGGGCCTGGCAGAGCAATGAAGACCCTACGCCTTTAATTTCAGGCCTTGGTTTTATGATAAATTTTAATTGTTACGGCAGTGAATTAGAAGCAGTAAATGAATTCATACAATATATGTTGACTGATGAGGTACAAATAGGCTGGACTTCAAATACAGATACTTTCCCGGTTTTAAAGATTATTGATAGAAATGAGAAAGTTAGAAATAATGACATAGTTTATAATGCCTTTCAGCAGGCGAAGGTGTGCCGGGGGAAACCTCACGAAGAACTTATAAGGGTAATAAGAGATGCTATAAGGGATAACGTTAAAAATGTTATATCCGGGGATATACTGCCTGAGGACGCCGCATTGAAAATTCAGGAAGATGCCCTCAGATTAAGATCAGGCACTATTTCTGTTGAAGAGGCTGATGAAACGGAATGAATATCTAATATTTAAAGCAGTAAGGATGGTTTTAAATTGGACGAGGATAATGGGTTTAAGTCTTTTTTTATAAGAGGTCTTATCATAATAATGATAGCGATAGTCTTTTTATTTATCGGGGGAGCGCTTACGCTGAGTATTCTGTCTGTAATAAATAAAGTATCTCCATCGGATTTGCTTAAAGGAAGCAGTAAACTTTTACTTGAAGAATTTGATAAAGCAATAAACGAAGTTGTAGAAGGTATTACTCCTTCAGTTGTAAATATAAAGGCGACTATAAAAGTCCAGGATATATTCGGACAGACACAGGAACAAGAGGGAATAGGTTCTGGAGTAATTTATACTGAAGATGGTTATATTATCACTAATAATCATGTAGCTGGTAGCGCCGAAGAGCTTCTGGTGACTTTATATGATGGCAGTGAATATCCGGCAGAACTGGTAGGAGCAGATGAAAATACTGATGTGGCAGTTATAAAGATAGAAGAAGATGGCCTCAAAGCTGCCAGCTTCACCTCAATAGATAGCGCAAAAGTAGGAGATCTGGTTATTGCAGCAGGAAGCCCTTTTGGGCTTCAGCAAACTGTAACCACGGGAGTGATAAGTGCTAAAGGAAGGGATATTTCAGTTTCACAGGAAACACTTCCAATGGTTAACCTGATACAGACTGATGCTGCAATAAATCAGGGTAATAGCGGCGGCCCGCTGGTAAATTCAGCTGGGCAGGTAATAGGTATTAATACTTTAATATTTTCTCCATCAGGAACAAGCGCAGGAATAGGATTAGCCATACCCAGCGATACAGTGGTTAATATTGCAGAACAAATAATAAAGTTCGGCAAAGCAAGGATTCCTTTTATGGGTATAGAGATGGGAGAAAATAAAACTGACGTAACCGGAGTGTATATTAGTAATGTTACGGAAGGATATCCTGCAGAGAAGTCTGGAATAAAATCCGGAGATATAATTACTGAATTTGATGGAGTTGAGATGAAAACCTCTTTTGAATTATTTGCACAAATCTTAAGACACAATGTAGGAGATGTAGTGAATATAAAAATATATAGAGATGGAAAGTATTTAAATATCACACTAGAATTAGTTGAAGCCCCAATAACAGAGAATGTTGACTAGGCAGCTTTAAAAAGAGGGAAGTGTTGGAAAGATATAATAAGGGAAGCAAATACAGAGAAATAGATGAAAAGGTATTGGTTGCAAAATCAAAAAAGGGAGATAAGGCTGCTTTTGAAGAGCTGGTTAAGCAATTCTCAAAATATGTCTATACTACCGCCTTTTTTATATTAAGAGACACTCATGAAGCAGAAGATGCAAGCCAGGAAGTATTTGTAAAAGTATATCTATCCATAAAGGGTTTTAGAGGACTTTCAAGTTTCAAAACCTGGATAAGGAAACTTACGGTAAATACCTGTATTGACAAACTAAGGCTGCGCTCAAAAATAAAAGATAAAAAAGTTAGCCTGGACAAGATAACCGAGGAGCATGAAGTAGTCTTTGCTAAATTCAGCCAGAGCCTTGAAATAGGTTTTTTTAATAAAGAGACGGTAAAAGAAGTATTAAAAATTATAGTAAACCTCGATGAAAGTTACCGGATTCCAATAATTTTAAGGGACCTGCAGGACTACAGCTATAGAGAAATTTCAGAACTCACAGGTAAACCTATTGGAACAGTTAAGACAAATATACACCGGGCGAGGAAGATGATAAAAGAAAAATTGAAAATGTATAGATGATAAAATTATGAGTTGAAACAAAAATAATTAATTTTAATCTAATATACCAGGATTTAAAATCTTATAGAAATTATTTATTATGAATAATATAAATAGATATTTAAAAATTGCAAAAGATGCTGTTATAGAGCCTTCTAAAGATATAGATAAAAAAATAATAGATAGAGTATCCAATATTGGCAAGTCAGATGAAAAACTACTGGATGAAAAGTTTATAGATTATTTTAAAAAAAGCAATTCAAGGTTATATCTAACTATTGAAAAAATTAAAAATAATCCCGGAACTTTTATGGCTGCGGTAATAGCTGTATTTTTTATTATTGTTTTTATTGCTTTTATGATTAAAATATTTTCAGGTGAGGAAAAAACTGGTGGAAAAAACAATAGGTTATCTTCTTCTAAAGATGATACTCAACAAGATTAACGCCAGTATGATTATCCAGAACCAGGGATTGATAAGTAAATTCCTTAAAGGTTCATATCCTAAATTACCAAAAACCCTAATAAGTAAATCTTCCAGCCAGGTATATATAGTTTCAAATAATGAGCGCATATTTTCCAGTGTAAAGAAATTTTTTATTGCTTCCATAATTTATAAATTCTATCGTTTATTTGTTATTTTGTAAAATTAATAAAATAATTGGGAAGCATCTATTATCCCGTGATAAATAATTAAAATAAATTTAACCAAAAATACTAAAGGATAAGATAGTATAAGATGTTATATCAAAAATTAATTATTGGATTCGGTTTAGTTGTAACAGTACTTATTATTATATATTTGTTTTCAGCTATTTATGAATTTCTGGCCCAGTCATACCATGTGTATTACCCAAAAAAAGAAATTACGGCTACTCCTTTTGATATAAAGTTGTATTTCGAAGAAGTCATTTTCAAATCTTCCGATGGCATAAATCTTTCTGGGTGGTTTGTACCGGCAAGAAACCATAAAGGGGTGATAATTGTCTTACATGGAAACGGAGGGAATATTTCAACCAGACTCACCTTTATAGATTATTTCAATAGAAAACTGGGGCTGTCTGTTTTTATAATTGATTACCGCGGATATGGTAAGAGCGAAGGCAGGCCGACTGAGAAGGGAACCTATCTGGATGCCAGGGCAGCCTGGGAATATTTAACAGGTTCTAAGAAAATAAGACCTCAGGATATCATAATTTTTGGGCGGTCTCTGGGCGGCCCTATTGCAGCCTGGCTGGCTAAAGAGGTAAAGGCGAGGGCATTGATTTTAGACTCTACTTTTACTTCAATCAAGGATATCGCAGCTGAGATGTACCCCTATCTGCCGGTAAGAAAATTCTTCAAATTTGACTATCCTACTATTGATTATTTGAAAGGTGCAAGCATTCCTGTATTGATTATCCACAGCAGCGAAGATGATGATGTTCCATTTCCCCATGCAATAAAGCTATATAATGCCGCAAATGAGCCCAGGCAATTCCTTAAGATAAGGGGCAAACATAATGACAATTACATAAAGTCAGAAGAAATCTATATAGAGGGCATAAAATCTTTTATCTCCAGATATTAAAAGGATTATGAAATTTCTTTTTTCATATATATCCAGTCCCGGTATCCGGTATACCTTTCTGCTATCCAGGAAGACCTTACCACCAGTTGATTAAACCCTAATTTTTTATACAGGCTATAGGCATTTTTATTACCAGCGGCTACCCAGAGCTTTAAGGCATTTTTTCCATTTTTTTTTGCAAAACCTTCCGCAAAAAACAGCATTTTTTTAGCTATACCCTGCCTCCTATTATTTAGATCAACTGCAACATTGTTAATATAGATAGTCTTGCTGTCTATTTTGGGAGCCTCCAGGAAGGTTAAGATAAATGCCTTGACTGCTCTAAAGAAACCCAGGTATTTAACAAAGGTCCGGAAATTTCTGGTATAGCTTTTAATGTTTTTTCTAGTTACTATCTCAACGATTCCAACAATTTTCCCATCTATTATGGCATTGTAATAACTTCCGTTATCAATGTTTGTAGTAATTTCAGATTTAATGATACTGTATGCAGCATCTTTGTTACTGCCAAATATAAATTTTATTTTTTCGAAAAATGCATCAAATTCTATTTTAAGATAACTATCAAGGTCTTCTAATTTTAAATTACTTACCTGGATATTATGGGAATTGCTGTTTTGATTTTTAAAGTTATTCATTTGATAAATTTTTTTTATCAAGTAGCTTGCGGGCTTTTTGAAGATCCTTCCGATTGGTCAAAAGCTTTACTCCTCTTATACTCTGCAAGGAGGTAATGCTCTGGCCGGCATCATCTGAAAATATCTCGGCTTTTATACCAAAACTTTCCAGGTAACTTTTAGCAATCTCTGCATCTATCCTGGAATTAAAAGTTTTAACTAACGGTAATCTGTCCATTTCATGCTTTCGTTTAATTAATTATAATAGAATTTTAACTGATAAACCGGTTTTAAGGTAGATTAAAAGAAATAAAATTATAGCACATCCATTGTACTTATAATACTACGCCTGAAACTTTTATTGAAGAATTAACATCTATGATATAAACTAGTTTTAAAGCTCTGGTGATTGCAAACTTTAACTGTTACCAAAAATTTATTTTAACTTATTGGTTATATAAAATACGAAAGTTTTTATGATAAAAAAATCACTTCTTTTAAAAATTTATGAAGCAGCCAGTATGCAGAGATGGAATGACCAGATCCGCACAATTGAGCTTACGGAACTGGATAAGCAGGCCCATAAGATGATTGTTGCTTATATTCTGGGAAGATGTGAAGAGGATATAAATGCTGGGAAAGTTAACTGGCTTGAAATAATAGAATGTGGATTATTCGAGTTTTTAAAAAGAATTATTCTAACTGACCTGAAACCTCCCTTGATTTACAGGATAAAAGAAGATAAAAAGCAGTATGAAAAGCTGAACTGCTGGGTTTTTGAGAGGATCAGTCCTTTCGCAAAGCAGATAGGAAAAAGCTTTAATTTACGTCTTAAAAATTATCTATTAAAGGAGGAAGAAACTCTTGAAAAAAAGATTGTAAATGGGGCACATTTTTATGTAACGAAGTGGGAGTTTGATATTATTAAATCAGCAAATCCCAGAGTTTATTTAATTGAAGAGATTGTTGAAAGCATTTCCCAGGAGCAGAGAAAATATCACGATTTGAAGTGTATGAAGGTTTTTATGAAAAAAAGAAACTTATTGGACTTTGCCGATATATGTGGCCAGCTTCGGTTCCAGCAGAGATGGAGTCATCTTTACCGGATTCCAAAAACTTCCGTATTGGGGCATATGTTAATTGTTGCTATATTTTCATTCCTGTTCTCTTATGTAACAAGATTGGACAGGAAAAATTGTATAAATAATTACTTTACAGGGCTCTTTCATGACCTTCCGGAAGTTTTAACCAGGGATATAATCAATCCTGTAAAAAAATCAGTGAAAGGACTTGATGAGCTTATAAAGGATTATGAAGTTGAGGAGATGGAGAAAAAAATATATAAATTAATTCCTGAGGGCTGGCAAAATGATATAAGGATGTTTACGGAAGATGAGTTTTCTGATACCAGCCAGAGAAATGGAGGACTGGTTAAAGGAGCTGATGATCTGGCAGCATTTATAGAGGTCTATCTTGCTTTAAAAAACGGTATAAGGAATGAGAGCCTGGTTTATGCTAAAAATAAGTTAACAAATGAGTATAAATCCAGGATTATTGAAGGAATAAACTTCGGAAAAATATTTGCTGACTTTGATTGAGTAGATTAATTTCATGGATAGAAAAATTATCATATCAAAATCAAAATATCTGGCAGGGCTGCAGTGCCTGAAATATTTATGGTACCAGGTCAATGCCAGGGAAGAGATCCCGGAACCGGGTTTTACGGCCCAGTTTATTTTTAAACAGGGATTACTGGTAGGTGAATATGCAAAGAAGCTTTACCCTGAGGGAATTGACCTGGGAAAGATAGGTGATTTAAAAGAACAACTGGTAAAAACTTCCGAACTCTTGTCCGAAAGAAAACCTCTGTTCGAAGCCAGCTGTAGTTTTGGAAATGTTTACAGCAGAGCTGATATACTGGTGCCGGCAGATACAGACAGATGGGATATTATTGAAGTTAAGAGCTCCACCCAGCTTAAAGAGGAGCATATCCACGATGTTTCATTTCAGAAATACTGCTTTGATAAAGCCGGAGTTAAAATCAGGAAATGTTATCTTGCCAATATTAATAATCAGTATATAAGGAAGGGAAATATTAATCCCGGGGAGTTATTTAAAAAGGCCGATATTACAGCAGAAGTGGAAGAAACTTTCAAGGAAATAGAAGGTAGAGTTGAAGAGATGCTGCTGGTTGCAGCCAGAAAAAGCTCTCCGGAAATTTTTATCGGAAAGCAATGTAACGAGCCCTACATTTGTCCGCTTAAAGATAAGTGCTGGGAATTTTTACCGGATAATCATGTTTTTAATCTATATGGAAGTAAAGACAAAGCTGCTGAGCTTTACAGTAAAGGAATTATTTCCATAAAGGATATTCCTGACGGATATAATTTAAATTTTAAACAAAAAATACAGCTTGAATGTGCAAAAACAGACAAGCCCAAAATAGATAAAGGTGAGATATTAAAATTTATAAACAGGCTGGAATACCCCCTGTATTTTTTTGATTTTGAGACATTTTCAACTGCTATTCCATTATACACCGGAGTTAAGCCTTATCAGAGAATACCTTTCCAGTATTCCATACATATTCTGGATACTATTGACGGCCAACCCGGACATTATGATTTTCTGGCTGAAGGAGATGAAGATCCAAGAGAAGAACTTCTGTTAAACTTAAGAAAGCAGATAGGTGAAACAGGAAGTATAATTGTTTATTATGAATTATTTGAAAAGGGAGTCCTAAAAGAACTGGCTGAAACTTTTCCTGACTACAGTCAGTGGATTGGTTCGATTCTTACCAGGATAGTTGACCTCTATAAGCCTTTTGGTAATTTTCATTATTATCATTCTTCCCAGAAGGGTAGTGCTTCGGTAAAAAATGTTCTTCCGGCAATTGCCGATTTAAGTTATGAGGGAATGGAGATAGCTGATGGTATGGCAGCGAGTGTATATTTTCTATATATCTGCGGGAATTATGATACTGGTGGAAGCTGCCCTGCAAAGGAAGAAGTTGAAAAAGTAAGGAAATCACTTATAAAATACTGCGGAATGGATACCGGAGGAATGATTCACATACTAAGAGCTCTAATAAAAGAAGCAGTGTAAAATCGATTATAGAAATTAAATTGTAAATTTAAAATTATTACCTGATAATATTAAGTATGAAAACTTATGATTTGATAATATCAAGAAGAACAATTAGAAAATTCCAGCAAAAACCCATAAAACTATCAATTTTAAAAAGAATAGTTAATGCCGGAAGGCTGGCGCCATCTGCAGGGAATTTGCAGCCTCTGGAATATATTGTTGTTGTAGATGATGCTATCAGGGAGAAAATTTTCCATCATATAAGGTGGGCAGGATATATTGCACCGGAAGGAAATCCTAAAGAAAATGAGAGGCCAATGGCATATATAATAATTCTGGTAAGTAAAGAAATTTCTTTGGTTCCATATTTTAAATATGATGTAGGGGCCAGTGCCGAGAATATTACCCTGGCAGCTCTGGAAGAAGGAATAGGCTGCTGCTGGATAGGTTCTTTTAATAAAAAGAAAATTGAAAATATTTTAAAGATTCCTGAGCAGTACAACGCTGATCTGGTTTTAGCGCTGGGATATCCACTGGAAAATCCGGAGTGTTATGATATAGAAAAAGATAAGTCCATCAAATATCACAAAGATACTTCAGGTATACTGCAAGTACCAAAAAGAAAATTGGATGATATTATCCATATTGACTGCTTTTAAAAAATTTATTACACAGGCTGGAGGGCTGTAGAGATTGAGAAGTGATATTGTTTTTG
>JADBLP010000035.1:0-42331 GCA_014894375.1 Actinomycetota bacterium
TCCCGGAAGATTTCACCGATGGTGACATTATTGTTAAAACAGAAGGCTGGAACTGTTGATCTTTATGCTGGCATAAATACAGGTCTGCTGCACTCTACTCTTTTTCTCTTTTCTTTTTACACCCAAAATTGTTTCAATTCTTCTAAATTTTCCATTTTGCTTTCTAATCCGAATTGCCTTTCTTAAATAATTTTTATTGACAATTAATTATGTTTTAGTATATCATAAGTAAAATACTTAATAAAGTCACTGGAAAAAGTAAGTCTACAAATAAGGGTTTAACTAAATGCAAAGAACTGGGGATTTAAAATTAATTCAAGAATTAAATAGATCTATAGTTCTTAAAACAATACAAAATTATGGTCCTATTTCTAGAAGCGAAATAGCTAAAAAGTACAAGATAAGCTCTACAACGGTGACTGCAGCAGTAAGAGAATTAATTCAACAGGGATTGGTATATGAGGATGGTATAGGAAAATCCAGCGGTGGAAGAAAACCTATTCTTGTTAAATTTTTTTCAGATAGTAAATTTATTATCGCAGTTGCTATTACTAATTCCTATATTATGATTGCTGAAACAAATTTAGAAGCAAAAATTCGCGGGCAAAAAAAATTTCCTGTTCATAATCTAACAGGTAAATTATTTATCGATTATCTTATAAAGTCAGTTAATCAATTTTTAAAAGCATACCCGGATTTAGCAAAATGTATTGGGATTTCCATTACCTCTCCCGGAATTATTGATGTAAACAAAGCTGTAATTTGTGAAAATACAAAGTTAAAATTAAAGAACATTCCTTTAAAAGAAATGATGGAGAAACAGTTTAAACTAAAAATTTGGTTAGAAAATGATGCCAATGCTATCGTGTTAGCTGAGAAGAGATTTGGAGAATATAGAAAATTTAAAAATTTGATTTATATTACAATTGATGATGGAGTGGGAGCTGGAATTGTAGTAAATGAACATATCTTTCGAGGGTGCAGCGGTGGGACAGGAGAGTTTGGTCATACAACCATAGATAGAAATGGTATTCTTTGTGATTGTGGGAATAGAGGCTGCCTTGAAAATTATGTTAACTGGCCTGCTATCTACTCTAAGATATTATCTTCTATAGAACAAGGAAAACACACAATGATGTTGGAATTAGCGAAAGGGGATATAAATCGAATTACATCATCTATTTTTTGTAGTGCATTGGAAAAAAATGATCAATTAGCAAAAGAAATTATAACGGATACTGCAGCGTATCTTGCAACAGGGATAGTTAATTTAGTTAATTTATTAAATCCAGATATAATTATTTTAGGAGGAGAAGTTGCTTATGATAACCATTTTCTTATTTCTCAGGTAAAAAAATTAGTGTTTCAGCAAGCTTTAACTAATTTAACTAATAAACTGGAAATTTGTCCGATTTCTTTAGGAAAGGATTTTAGAATAATTGCTTCTGCAGCTATTCCTTTGCAAGAGATATTTCATTTTTCTATTTCTTCTTGATTTGAGGTTAAATAAATATAAAAAATAGGTAGGCGCTGCTTAAATATTTTACTTACCTAATAAAAAAAATTTAAACAAAAGTATAAAAACAATTTTTTTAAGAAACTTTTATGGTTGAGATAGTTTAGCTGTTAGAATATTTGTTTTTCAAATTAAGAGGAAAATTTAATGGTTATATGGTGAGGAGGTGAGAAAGTTAAAATATGTATTTTGTTAAATGAAGGGAGTGATTATTATATCAAAGCAATGAAGATCTTCCTTTTGACCAGGTGAAGTAAGAAAAAATAGAAAGGAGGTTTTATGGTAAAAGAAAAATGAGATTTGTTTAAGTACTGATTAGCCACCTTAAGGTTGTACGTTAAACAAATCTCAGAAAAGATTTTATTAAAAATTGTTGTATAAGTAAAATTATTAAAAGGAGAGTGTGAAAGAAATGAAAAAGTCATTATTGTGGTTGTTAATAATGCTACTGACTGTGTCTATGGTAGCAACTTTTTCACTTGCAGGATGTAAGAAAGAAGAAGTGGCTGAAGAGGAAGTAGCAGCAGAGGAGGAAGTAGCAGTAGAAGAGGAAGTAGCAGCAGAGGAGGAAGTAGCAGTAGAGGAAGAAGTAGAATTAGGACCAGAGGTAGAGTTAACTGTGCTAAACTACCTTGATATTACTTCACCTGAAGCTGCAGCCTGGGATGCTACTGTGGAAGCATTTAACGCCAAATATCCTAATATAACACTGACAATTGAAAATAGTTTTGGCGAGGCATACCATCAGAAACTTGCTGCGCTGGCTGGTGCAGGAGATTTGCCTGATGTTATGTATCTGTGGCCAAGTGGACGAAGCGCTGAAATTTATGAAAATGAGCTTACTGAAGATCTGTATCCATTTCTAGGCGCAGATATAGACAAATTTGTTCCTGCTGCTGTTGCTCCCCAATGGGATGGTAAACTTTATGAGCTTCCTATTGGAATCACCGCATGCCATGTGATGTATGTTAATACCAAAATATTAAACGATCTCGGTCTTAGCATGCCTACTACATATGAGGAACTTGTTGCAATGGTAGAACCCATAACAGCAGCTGGCCTTTATCCTATCTTGATGGCTAATAAAGCTGCCTGGGTTATGGAGTCATGTCTGTTCAGCACCCTGGTAGGAAGGATATGCGGACAAGAATGGCTGGATGCAGCAATTGCAGGAGATGCTTCTTTTACCGATCAGGAGTTTGTTGATTCTCTTGCACTTGTAAAAGATCTGTATGATACTGGTTTACTTCCACCTCAAAGCCTTCAGTTAGAGTACGGAGATAGTGCAAACCTGTTTGCAACTGGAAGAAGTCCGTTTATGATTGACGGAGATTGGCGAGTAGGTGCAGTAGCCCCTCTTTTAACTGAAGAGGCACAGGCAGATTTCGAACTTGCTGTATTTCCTGATATTGCAGGTCAAAAAGGCGAGTCCGGTTCCACCTCTACTGTAGTAGCAACTGGTTTTGGTATGAAAGCAGGCCTTACAGGGGATAAAGCTGATGCTGCATGGAAATGGATTTCCTTCTTTGCAGGACCTGAAGCATCAGAAATAAGATTAATTGAACAGGGAATGATACCTGTTTATATTATGGATATTTCGGCTTATGACATAGCGCCACTTGCAGTAAAAAGAGGAGCTTTTTATCCTGAACACAGCGGTACAGCTGTACTTGATGCTGTTATTACTGGTGAACCAATCAATATAATAAATAACGGTCTCCAGGAATTAGCATTAGGCAATACTACACCTGAAAAACTGGCTGCAGATATAGAAGCTGCAATGAAATTAGTTCGATAAGGTTCGATAAGATGACAAAATAACCAATAATGGGCACTACTGTATCCTCGGTGCCCATTAAATATATTAGAGGGATAGAATATAAAAATGGTAAAATTCAAAAGGGTATCAATTTATATGATCTTTGTTTTGCCGGCATTGGCTGTTTATCTGGCAGTAATCGCATTTCCGATAATATCATCTGTGGGCTTGAGTTTTACAGATTATAATATTTATAAAAACCTGGCTATATGGACAGGGTTGGTAAACTATATAAAAATATTCAAAGATCCAGTTTTTTGGTTCTCAATGAGGAATAATTTTTTTGTTATCTTCGTATCTGTTTTTGGTCAAATACCACTCGGGTTTGGACTGGCATACCTTATATATAGAAAGCTTATAAAACGTTCAGGTTTTTTCCAGGCTATGGTTTTTCTCCCAACTGTTATTTCCACTATCATTATAGGAATTCTCTGGTCAAAAATGTTTTCTCCGATTGGAGTTGTAACAAAGATTATTCAAGTTATTACTAATAATCCTAATTATTCAATGACTATAATGAACAGCAAACAACTGGCAATGATCCCCATTGGGTTTGTTCTTCTCTGGGTGTATACAGGAACTTACTTGATTATTTTTTTGGCCAATCTGCAGAATATTGATCCGAATATCATTGAAGCTGCTCAAATAGACGGAGCAACAGATGGCCAAATTTTTAGAAAAATTATTGTACCTCAACTTTATGGCGTGATAGTATTAACCTCGATTTTAGCCATATCGGGTAGTTTGAAGAGTTTTGATTTACTTTTTGCTATGACTGGTGGCGGACCTGCCTATTATACAAATTTGTTATCAATTTATATGTATAACCAATCTTTTATATTTCATAATTATGGTGTAGGATCTGCTGTTTCTACGGTTATGGTTTTCTTATCAATTGCCTTAGTGATCCTGGTACGTTTTATAAGAAGAAAAGTTGAAACTATGGAGGCGTAAACTGTGCACGAGGATGCTTTAAATACAAGAAAAGAACGGGATATTTTTAACAAGTTGTTAGTTTATATCGTTTTCATAATATTTGCGATACTTACTATTTGTCCTTTGATCTGGCTTTTTTATTCTTCATTTAAACCACAACTTGAAATTATCAGGAATAGTTTCGCTTTACCGAGAGACTGGATATTTGGCAATTATCTCCAGGCAATAATAAAAGGAAAATTAAATTTATATGCGATAAACAGTATAATTTATACATTTGTTTCTACAGGGTTGGTCATTTTCTTTTCCATGATGGCTTCTTTTGCATTTGCTAAAATAAAAAATAGAGCAACTCCATTTTTATATAATTCGTTTTTAATAGGTTTACTTATTACCATACAGGCTATTTTGATTCCACTTTTTATTTCTATGACACGGATTGGACTTAGGGACACCCGCACCGGGATAATACTTATTTATGTAGCCATTAATCTGCCTCTGGCGGTTTATTTAGGGACAGAATTTGTAAAAGCAATACCGGATTCCTTGATTGAATCGGCGCAGATTGATGGTGCTTCTTATTTTAGAATTTTTTTTAATATCATTATGCCCATGTGCAAACCGGTTATCGTAACTATTTTTATTTTTACTGCTCTGACCTGCTGGAACGAATTTATGCTTGCCCTTGTCTTTACCAGTTCTGACTCGTCAAGAAGCCTTCCTGTAGGCATTTATTCTTTTTCTGGTCCTCTTGCAACTGAGTATGGGATGCAGTTTGCGGCTCTGGTTATTGGAATGACGCCAATGATTTTACTATATGCGATATTTCATAAGCAGATAACTCGTGGATTTACAGCTGGAGGGGCAATAAAGGGATAGTTATTTCTCTTTGTAATGTTAGGGATAATGTAAATAATCTTTTAAAGTAAACTAGCGGGATAATTATTGAAAAATTTTATATAAATTAAAGGTAAGGATAAAAGTAAATTAAATATGGATAAAATAATTCTAAGAAAGATACTATCCGGTATGACTCTTGAAGAAAAGATAGGACAGATGTTTCAGGTGGGTTTTACCGGTATAAAAATTACTTCTGATATAAAAGAGATGATAGAGAATTATCATGCAGGAGGGATAATATATTTTAGGCGTAATATAAAATCACTTCAACAGGTATCCGTTCTTTCTAATGAGTTGCAGAGATTGTCGGCAAATAAGAGATCTTATTTGCCATTGATAATATCTACTGACCAGGAAGGCGGAATGGTCAACCGTCTGGTAGGAGGGACTCATTTCCCGGGAAATATGGTAATAGGGGCAGCAAAGAAAAGCCGCCTGGCTGAAAGAGCCGGCAGGGCAATTGCAGGTGAGTTAAAAGCTGTGGGGATTAATATGAATTTTGCTCCTGTTCTGGATATCAGTAATAATCCATTAAATCTGGTAATAGGAACAAGGTCTTTTGGTGGAGACCCTCTTTTGGTAGCTGATCTAGGTGTTGCTTTCATTAAAGGAACGCAGGAAGAAGGAGTTATTGCCTGTGCCAAGCATTTTCCGGGGCATGGGGATACATCTATTGATTCACATTTAGACCTTCCTGTTATTGAATGTAGAAGGGAATGCCTGGAAAAGGTAGAGATTTATCCTTTCAAGGCAGCAATAAAGGCAGGAGTAGATAGTATTATGGCTGCTCATATTTGTGTACCGGCTCTGGAATCAAGGAAGGGAATACCTGCGACCCTATCATATAGTATTTTAACTGATTTATTGAGAGGGGAGCTAGGATATACAGGTGTAGTCATCACTGATTGTATGGAGATGAAAGCTATTGCCGATACTTTTGGGGTGGTAGAGGGATCAATTATGGCCATTGAAGCAGGTAGTGATATAGTTCTGGTATCTCACAGTTTAGATAAACAAAAAGCGGCTATAGAAGCGGTAGCTAAAGCATTAAAGGCCGGGAGAATTACTGAAAAACGTATTAACCAGTCTGTATTGAGGATACTTAGACTGAAGGAAAAAAGAATTGGGCTGGAGAGCCCACTGGTTTCTGATTATAGAAAGATAAATAAAAAAACAGAAGAAGAAATTGCATACGAGATCTCAAAAGCGGGGGTAACATTAGTTAAAGATGAAGATAATTTAATTCCTATTAATAAATCCATTTATAAAAAAATATTAGTTGTAAGTTTTCCTATAAAAAAAATATCCCTGGCAGAGGATGATATAGAAGATAATGATTTACTGTTAAGTTTTTTAAGAAAAGAAGGAATAAAAGTTGAGCATCACAATCTCTTTGAGGGTAATAGTGAGATGTCTTTACCAAAAGGAATTGGCCTGGTTATTGTTTGTGCTTATGGTGCTGCTCATAATACTTATCAGGTTAAGATAGTTAAAAAACTACTGGCTAACGGTATACCACTTATAGTTATATCCAGTAACCCTTATGATCTTCAGGTTTTACCTGGGATAACTACATTTTTAGTGATTTATGACTATAGTCCTTTTAATTTAAGGGTTGCTGGTGAAATAATAATCGGTAAATACAAAGCAAATGGGACTCTGCCTGTAACTTTGAGAATTTAAAAAGTTAACTTAAAAGATATTTTGTTAAATTATTATAGAAAGATGGTGAAGTATTATGAGTGAAAAATTATTATCGCTGGTAAAACCAAAAGTACCTTTACCACTTGATGATAATTTCAAGCCTGCTATTTTATGGAATCATAGTTTTTTTAATAGTGTTACCAGTTCAAATAAAAGTGTTCCTCTAACAGTTGGTATTGGAAAAGAGGATAATTCTATTTTAGTCTACAGGACTCAGATTTTTTCAGATGAATCTGACTTTGCTTTCTCTAATTATTTTTATACAGAACAATTAATAAAAACGCTCTTATGGATTTATGGTGGATATAAAATAATTATAAGTGGTTCAAAACAAGTTGGTGAATATATTAAAAAAATATATTCTAAGGAAGGCAAGCGTTCTTTTGATGCAAACTTTATGTCTGCAATATATGAAAAACCTTTTACGGTAGAGATTACTGATACCGAAAAAATCTCTCCTGCCGAAGAAAAGTCAATTCCGTTAGGCGGTCATCTAGAGGGGTGCCGTATTGGGTTTGATCTTGGGGCAAGTGATAGGAAAGTGAGTGCAGTTATAGATGGTAAAGCAGTTTTTAGTGAGGAAGTAGTATGGAACCCGGGTGCACAAAACGATCCCTCTTATCATTATCATGAAATTATGTCTATGCTGCAGCGTGCTGCTGCCCATATGCCTCGTGTTCATGCTATAGGGGGAAGCTCTGCAGGAATCTATATAAATAACCGGGTGATGAGAGCTTCAATATTCCGTGGAATTCCTCCTGATCTTTTTGAAAAAAAAGTAAAAAATATTTTTTTAGATATTCAAAAAGTGTGGGGTGTTCCTTTCAAGGTGATAAATGATGGGGAAGTTGCAGCCCTGGCTGGTTCTATGTCTTTGAAAACAAATGCAGTACTGGGTATTGCTATGGGATCCAGTGAAGCGGGGGGTTATATAAATAGAAAAGGAAATATTAATCCCTGGTTAAATGAGCTGGCTTTCGTACCTGTTGATTTCAACACAGAAGCACCTGTTGACGAGTGGTCAGGTGACCGGGGGTGCGGAGTCCAATATTTCTCACAGGTGGCAGCTATACGGCTTGCCGAAGGAGCAGGGATTATTCTTGATGAGAAACAAACTCCTGCTGAGAAATTAAAATCTATTCAGGAACTGGTGGTCAAAGGGGATGACCGGGCAAGAAAGGTCTTTGAAACAATTGGTTACTATTTAGGTTATGGTGTTGCTCATTATGCTGATTTTTATGAAATAGAAACTGTTTTGATCTTAGGCCGGGTTACCTCCGGGGAAGGTGGTAAAATAATTCTACAAAAAGCAAACCAGGTACTAAGCGAAGAATTTCCAGAGCTTTCCAGTAAGATTACTCTTAATCTTCCCGATGAATCCAGCAGGAGAGTAGGTCAATCCATTGCTGCGGCCAGTCTGCCTTTATTAGATGAATAAGGGCATAAAATATAATAAATTTGTTAAATTATTTAAATAACAAGGGGATTGATGAAATGATTGATAAAAATAAAAATATTATTATTTCAAATGGTACTATAATTACCCCTTTTCAATTACTCGAAGGTAAAGTTATTTTTATCCAGAACGGAAAAATTACAGCAATAGAGAACAGAAAAAATATAAATGCTCCGGGGGAGACAGAAGATATTGATGCCGGGGATGGATTTGTAGTCCCGGGTTTTATTGATATGCATGTGCATGGCGGCGGCGGATCCGATATTATGGATGGGAAATACGAAGCTGTAAAGCAGGTAGCTGCAACCCATTCCCGTTTCGGTACCACAGCCTTTCTTCCAACTACTATGACTATGAGTAAAGATAAAATTATTGGGAGTCTTAAAAGTATTCATGAGGCGTTTACAAAAGGAACCGGGGCTGCTGAAATTTTAGGGGTACATCTGGAAGGCCCCTATATCAGTTCAGAAAAAAAGGGAGCTCAAAAAGAAAAAGATATAAAAAAAGCTTCTATTGAAGAGTTTTTAGAATTCAATCAGGCTTCTGGCAACTTAATCCGCCTGGTGACCATAGCACCGGAAATGCCTGGAGCAATAGATTTTATCCGCTGGTTGTATAAACAGGGAATTATTGCTTCGGTAGGGCATTCTAATGCAACTTATAAGCAAGTAAAAGAAGGTATCAAAGCTGGACTGACCCATGTTACCCATACTTTTAATGCTATGAGAGGATTGGATCACCGTGAGCCGGGCGTAGTAGGAGCAGCTTTATCTTCCCCAGAATTAATAGTGGAGATAATTGCTGATGGAATACATCTACACCCTGTGGCTATGAAGATTTTAACTCAGGTTAAAGAAACAGAAAAAATAGTTCTTATTACAGATGCCATGAGGGCGGCAAGCAAACCGGAAGGTACTTACAATCTTGGAGGTCAAGAGGTTACAGTAGTCAATGGACAAGCCCGGTTAAAAGACGGGACTTTAGCCGGCAGTGTTTTAACTATGAACAAAGCTGTATGTAATATGGTAGATAAAGTTGGAGTCTCATTGACGGAAGCAATCCAAATGGCAACCATTAATCCCGCGAGGTGCTTGGGAGTTGAAAGTAAAAAAGGGAGTCTGGAACCAGGTAAGGACGCTGATATAGTAATTTTAAATAAGAAGTTAAAAGTTGAGCTTACTATGGTAAAAGGCAGGGTAGTTTACAGAAGAGAAGCGCTCAAGAATTTGTAAAAGATTTTAGATTTTTTAAATACACAACTTATCATCATTCCTTTCCTTATAGTTTTAAAATTCCTATTATTAAGATATTATTATTCAAGATGTTTTATCAAAAAAATACAGGACTAACCGGTATGATAAAAAAGGGTTTATTTATAACATTTGAAGGTATTGATGGCTCAGGAAAAACTACCCAGATAGAGCTTTTAAATAATTATCTTAAAAGTAAGGGCTTTGATGTGGTTACAACTATTGAACCCGGCGGAACTGAGATTGGCGGCAAGATTAGAAATATTCTTCTGGATAAGGGGAATCTCGATATGTCCCATAAGGCTGAAACCCTTCTCTTTTTGGCCTCCAGGGCGGAACTTGTATCAGAGGTAATAGCACCTGCCTTGAGGGAAGGAAAGATTGTGATATGTGACAGGTTTTTTGATTCAACAGTGGTATATCAGGGCATAGCCAGGGGGCTGGGGGAGAAACAGGTTTTAGATATGAGCCTGTGGGCTACTGGCGGGATAGTGCCTGATATAACTTTTTTACTGTCGGTTGAAGTCAGCAGAGGCAAAAAAAGAATAGATACCCCACATCAGTTAAGCTTTGCAGAAATTTACCTAGTTAAAGTCAGCAGAGGCAAAAAAAGGGATAGGATTGAACTTGAAAATGACAACTTTAAAAAAAAGATTTATAAAGGTTATCTGGATATCGCCAGGGAAAATAAAGATAGGATTGTAGTTATTGATGGTGAAAAGAATATTGAAAGTATATTTGAAGAAATAAAAAGTAAAGTTTGCGAGTATTTAAAAAATAGAAAATGAAAATACTTCAAAATATTGATTTTTTGACCGAAGATAATGTTAATCGGTCAAATATAATGCTGCTTGCAAGAACGATAGAAAGTGACAATATTTCACATGCATATATGTTCTGTGGAAATAATATGGAGCTTCTAAGTAAACTTGCTCTGGTATTTGCTGCTTCCATAAATTGTCTTGATAAAGGATGTGGGAATTGCATTATCTGCAGGAATACAAAAAGAGGTGTTTATCCCAATATTTTAGTTGTGGAACCTGAAGGAAATATATTAAGAATAGAGGAAATTGCAAGATTACAGAAGTTTATGAACTTGAGCTCTTATAATCCTGGAAAAAAAATATGTGTTATTAAAGAGTCCGAGCTTATGAATCAGGAAGCTGCCAACAGGCTGCTGAAGACTCTAGAAGATCCTCCTGATGATGATAGCATATTTATATTACTTACAGAGGATATATCAATAATACTTCCTACGGTTGTATCCAGATGCCTGGTTTACAGATGGAATTTTAAATTTGACGAAGATACACAGAGAAAAGCTGATTTTGAAGTAATGGAGAAATACCTGAATGAAGGGATTAAAAACATAATAATGCTTCAGGAGAATCAAATCAGGGCTTCTACTGCCTCTATGGATTTAACTTTAAGACTGGTTGAAATACTTAAAAAAATGAAAGCCGGAGTTAAGACAGATCTGGAGAAGGAGTTTATTGAAATAAGAAAAAGTGATTTTGAAAAAAGTGATGTAAATAAATATATTGAGATATTAAAATCAAAACATAAGAGAAAAATAAACAAGTTTCATAATTTGGGCATAAGCAGGGTTTTTGATATAATATCTGCCTGGCTTGAAGATATACTTGTGGTAAAATTAGGAGCTGGAGAGAAAAGCTTGAATTTTTCAAAGAATTATTTATTTATAAGTAAAAACATTAAAAATATTAAAATAGATAAAATTTTTAAACTGATGGAAGTAATAGAAGGAAATAGAAGTTATCTTAACTACTCTATTAATTCTGAGTTAGCCCTGGATAATATTTTCCTTCAGTTTCAGAATATATACAGATAAGAGGTGAAGGCTATGTCTTTGATTGTAGGAATAATGTTTAGAAAAAATGATACTGTTCATTACTATGATCCTGCCGGAATTAAAATGGAAGCGGGAGATAAGGTCATATGCCATATGAGTGATGATGCCAGAGAAATTGGAGAAGTGATTGTGCCTCCGGTGGATATCAGTGAAAGCGATGTCACCACTCCCTTAAATAGAGTCATAAGAAAAGCTACCTATTACGATCTCTCAGTTGATGAATTAAACCGGGATAAGGAAGAAAAGGGATCTAAGAAATTTAGCGAGCTGACTGAAAAATACAATCTTAAAATGAAACTGGTAAACGTGCATGTATTGTTTGATAAGAGTAAGATGATATTTTATTTTACCTCGGAAAAAAGAGTGGATTTCAGAGAAATGGTAAAGGAACTTGCTACTCATTTTAAGATCAGGATAGAACTCAGGCAGATTGGTGTAAGAGATGAAGCAAAAATAATAGGAGGGCTGGGTCCATGTGGAATGAATCTGTGTTGTAAAAGTTTTTTAACTGACTTTGAATCAATTTCTATAAAAATGGCAAAAGATCAAAACCTTCCGTTAAATCCTTTTAAAATATCAGGGATATGTGGAAGATTGATGTGCTGCCTGAAGTATGAGTATGATTCATATAAGGAATTTATTGAAAAGGCACCGGAGAGGGGAATAAAAGTAAAATGCAGTTATGGCTGTGGTGGGGTCTGCGGGTATGAACCTTTAAAGGAATCTATAATTGTGGAATTTGATAGTGAGACCAGGAAATCTATCCCGCTTTCGGAAGTTGAAGTTACTAATGAAAGAGTAGAAATCAAAGGAGATAACGGCGAAGAGGCCAAATCTGCAGATAAGGACAAAAATGATGCTGAGGGTGTTTGAAATTACTTTTTATTCAGTTGATTGGCCGATGTAGCTCAACTGGTAGAGCAGCTCATTCGTAATGAGCAGGTTATCGGTTCAAGTCCGGTCATCGGCTCCAGTGAAAGGGAAACTGTTGGTAATAAATGAATTAAAACAAAAAATCCAGGATTATGTGAGCGAGCTGGCGGAGGTTAAATCCGATTTAGGCAATCTGACTATTGAAGAACCAAAGAACAGGAAGTTTGGCGATCTCTCAACCAATGCTGCTATGGTACTTGCACCGGTTTTAAAGAAAAATCCTATAGAGATTGCTAAAAAGCTAAAAGAAGAAGTATTTTCCGGATGGAATCAAATTAAAGATGTGAATATAGTAAAACCAGGATTTATTAATTTTAATTTGAAGGATGAATTTATAAAAGAAGCCCTAAAAGAAATTGTAACCGGCAAGGAAAAATTCGGGTTTAACCAGAGCGGTATGGGAGTAAGTGTACTACTGGAGTATGTAAGCTCTAATCCCACAGGTGATCTTCATATAGGGCACGGCAGGTGGGGAGCACTGGGGGACAGTCTGGCAAATATTTACGATGCCAACGGATATAAGGTGTCCAGAGAATACTATGTCAACGATTACGGAACCCAGGTGGAAAAATTTAGCGATTGCGCCAGGTGTATTTATCTAAGGCATTTTGGCAGGGATACAGATTATCCTGAAGATGGATATCCAGAGGCAGTAGTGTCCGTAGCGGTGGCGAGATTGGTTAGCAATTATAATGACAGGTTTATAATTGAAAAAGACGGGGAAAAAGATGTAGAGAAAGAGTCTTTTAAGAAAGAAATAATTAAGGTAATGGTCTCATATATCAGTGAGACTCTGACTTCAATGGGTGTGGAGTATGACCGGTGGTTTTATGAAAGCTGGCTGTATGAAAATTCAAACTTCCAGAAAGTAATTGATGATTTAAAAAATAAGGATGTGGTTTACCAGAAGGATGGCGCTTTATGGTTTAGGGCTTCACGGTATGTGGATGACAAAGACAGAGTGGTGGTAAGAAAAGACGGGAACCCCGCTTACTTTGCTTCAGATATATTATATCTGATAAATAAGATAGAAAGAGGATATGATATATTGTTTTATATTCTGGGAGCAGACCATCATGGTTATGTAGACAGGTTAAGGGCAATTGGAAAAGCTCTTGGATTAGCAGAAGATAGAATTGTCATAATAATAGGGCAGATGGTAAAAATACTGAGTGAGGGCAAGGCTTTGAAGATGTCCAGGAGGAAAGGCAAGCTCTATCCCTTAAGAGACTTGATAAGAGAGGTGGGGAAAGATGCGGCAAGATACTTTTTTAGTATGAATTCTTTTGATACGCCAATGGACTTTGATGTAAGTCTTGCCAAACAGAAGTCGAATCAAAACCCGGTTTATTATGTGCAGTATGCGCATGCCAGGATTGAAAATATCATTAAAAAGATAAGGGAAACCAGTCCCGGCAACTTAGATATAGATAAATATAATCTTGATATGGTCGATACATCAAAAATAGAGTTTAAAAGTGAAAATGAGAGGCAACTGGCAAAAATAATGGCCTTATATCCGGATGTGGTTTACAATAGCTGTAAGATTAACGCTCCACATCTAATAACTCAGTATTTATACAGACTGGCAACTGAATTCCATTATTTCTATAATAACTTTAGAGTACTAAATGATAACGGAGATGTGGCAACGGTAGATGTGGATAGACTTATTTTAATTCTGCTGGTAAGACAGGTGCTCAGGAATGCCTTAAAACTGCTTAACGTCGAAGCCCCGGAGAAAATGTAAAAAATATGAATATATCCGGGTTAGTATTTAATTATATAATTTAATTATTTTCATAATTTGGTTAATATGTATTCATGCTTAAGGGATAGAGAGAGAGGATAGAAAATGATACTTCCAATCACTTCAGAAAACAACCAAAACGGGCATCTGGTTATAGGTGGAAATGATGTTCTGAAGTTAAGAGAAAAATATGGCACTCCATTATATATTTTAGATATTGCCACTATTAAAAATAAGTGCCAGAGCTACAGGAATAATTTTACTTTTTCTGATTTAGATGTTGGAATAATTTATGCTGCCAAGGCATTTATATGTACAGCGATGTGTGAGCTTATAGCCAGAGAAGGTCTTGGCCTGGATGTATCTACAGGAGGAGAGCTTTTTATTGCACTCGCAAGCGGTTTTCCTGCCGATAGGATATATTTTCACGGCAATAACAAGTCACAGGAAGAGATCCGGTATGGATTGGAAAGTAAAGTGGGATACTTTATGGTGGATAATTTTTCGGAGCTGGAAACGCTTGGAAAATTATGTGAGGCAAATAATATAAGGCAAAAGATTATGTTAAGGATTAACCCGGGGATTAAAGCCGATACTCATGAATATATCCAGACCGGTAAAATAGACTCCAAATTTGGATTTAGTCTTCATAATAACGTTGCTCTGGAAGCAGTTAAGAAGGTCAGCCAGTATAAGAATCTGGAACTTACAGGAATTCATGCCCATATAGGTTCGCAGATATTTAATCTGTCATGCTACGACAGGCTGATAGAAGTTATGATAAAGTTTATAAGAGAAATCAGGGATAAATTAGGCGTATCAATAACCCGTATAAATATAGGGGGAGGATTGGGAGTAAAATATACTCCGGAAGATAAGCCCTCTAGTATAGAGGATCTGGCAAAAGTAGTTTATAATGCGGTAATAAAGTACCAAAAAAAGTTTGAAGTCAGTCTGGATAGATTATATCTTGAACCAGGAAGGTCCATTATTGGAAATGCCGGGGTGACGCTTTATGAAATCGGAGTAGTTAAAGAAATAAATGGAGTAAAAAAATATATTTTAATAGATGGCGGTATGTCTGATAATATAAGGCCAATGCTGTATCAGGCTAAATATGATGCATATCTTGCAAATAGGATGGAAGATTGTAAAAACATTGAAGACGGTAGGAAGATACATTACTCCATAGCTGGCAGACATTGTGAGAGCGGGGATGTGGTAATTGACGACATAAAATTACCAAAGGTATCCAGTGGTGATTTTATTGTCTTGGCAACTACCGGAGCTTATTGTTATTCTATGTCCAGCAATTATAATTGCCAGCCAAAAAGTGCAGTGGTTGCGGTTGAAAACGGAAAGAGCTGGGTCTGGATAAAAAGGCAGACTTATAAAGACTTAGTGATGGGAGATGTTAAATTATATGAAAATTGAAAACAAAAATATAGAGGATATCAATATCGGGATAATCGGCTTTGGATATATTGCAAGTTGTGTTTTCTCCCTTATCCAGAGACAGAAGGATTATCTGGCTAAAAAAATAAAAAAGAATCTTAATATTACTAGAATCGCAGAAAAAGACTTAAAAAAGATAGAGGCCTCTTCTATGAAGGGACTAAAAGATATAAAAGTTAGCAGCAATGCTGATGATGTTCTGGAGGACGGGAGCATTGATATTATCGTGGAACTTATCGGTGGTATAAATCCTGCATACGACTATGTCTATAAGGCGTTAAGTTCAGGGAAGTATGTGGTAACTGCCAATAAGGATCTCATTGCCAATAGGGGCGGGGAATTACTGGCAGTGGCAGAAAGAAATAATGTAGATATACTTTTTGAAGCAAGCGTAGGCGGAGGTATACCAATTATAGGACCCCTGAATTCATCTCTGGCTTCTAATAATATAAGTAAGATTGTTGGGATAGTCAATGGAACCACAAATTATATCCTTACCCGAATGGAAAAGGACAACCTGTCATTTGATGATGCCCTGAAAAAAGCTCAGGAGCTTGGATATGCAGAGAAAGCAAATCCATCATCAGATATTGAAGGTTATGATGCAGCCTGCAAACTGGCAATCTTAAGTTCCATAGCTTTCAATTCACGTGTTACATTAAATGATGTGTATAAAGAAGGAATCATAGATGTCTCATCTGATGATATAAGAAATGCGCTGGATATGGGCTACAGGATAAAGCTACTGGCAATTGGAATTGAAGAAAATGGTGAAATAAGTGTAAGGGTTCATCCTGCCCTGATACCCATAAGCCATATCCTGGCCTCAATTGAGAATACATTTAATGCGGTTTATGTTTATGGTAATTATATTGATGAGATGATGAGTTACGGAAGAGGTGCAGGAGACAGGCCCACAGCAAGCTCTGTAGTAGGTGATATTATAAAAATTGCCAGGAACTTTGACCGCAAGAAGAAGGGAATAATCTATGGCTGCAGCTGTTTTGAGGATAAAAAGTTCAAATCTATAGATGATACCATAAGCAAGTTCTATATTCTTATTGATGTAGTAGATAAGCCCGGGGTTTTAGCCAGGATTGCGGAGGTATTTGGCCGGAATTTAGTGAGTATCAATTCAATGATTCAGAAGCAGACAGACAAGGAAAAAAGCGCAAGGCTTATATTTATCACCCATGAAGTAATCAATAAAAATTTATATAAATCAATAAGTGAGATATCAAAGCTTGATGTTGTAGATAAAGTGCTCAGCATAATCAGGGTAGAAGATTTGAGTTAATCACGAGCCAGCAGTATCGGATAAAAACATCCTTGTTATTTTTATAAGTCAGATATATTAAATTACAGATAGTTATTATCTTTTAAAGGGAAGAAAAGTGTCAAAATTATTTTACAGGAGCACCAGAGGAACTGATAACAGAATAGAATCCTCCCGGGCAATTGTTAGAGGCATTGCTACAGATGGAGGACTTTATGTTCCAGAAGCCGTTCCGCAGATTGATCTGCCCCTGGACAGCCTCTCCCGGATGGATTATGGGGAGCTTGCATTATATATAATGAGTAAGTTCCTTACCGACTTTAAGGAAGAAGAGCTCAAATATTGTATCAGGAAAGCTTATGATAAGAAGTTTGATGATTCCCGGATTGCACCACTTGTGGAAAATGGCGGTGCTTTTTTCCTTGAGCTTTTTCATGGACCAACACTTGCCTTTAAGGATATGGCTTTATCCATACTGCCTTATTTATTAAAAATAGCTGCAGATAAAAATAGCATAGATAAAGAAATAGTCATACTTACTGCCACCTCTGGAGACACAGGCAAAGCTGCACTTGAAGGTTTTGCAGGTGTTGAAGGAACGAAAATAATCGTATTTTATCCTAAAGATGGTGTGAGTAAAATACAGGAAAGACATATGACCACCCAGGCGGGAGATAATACCTATGCTGTAGCAATTGAGGGTAATTTTGATGATGCCCAGAGAGGGGTAAAGAATATCTTTTCCGACAGGACATTCAATGAGGCTTTAAATAAAAGCGGATATATATTCTCTTCGGCGAATTCCATTAACATCGGGAGGCTGGTTCCCCAGGTGGTCTATTATGTGTATGCTTATCTTAGCCTTAGAAGAGCGGGAAAAATTGGAGCAGATGAAATGATAAATATCACTGTTCCAACCGGAAATTTTGGAAATATTCTGGCAGCCTATTACGCGAAAAAAATGGGGCTTCCGGTAGTAAAACTTATATGCGCTTCCAATGAGAATAATGTGCTTTATGATTTTATAAATACAGGAGTATATGATAAGAAAAGGAAACTGATTGCCACAAGCTCGCCTGCTATGGATATCCTGGTTTCAAGCAATCTGGAGCGGCTGCTGTATGACATCTCCGGCGGTGACGTAAGGATAATAAATAATCTTACCAGTGACCTTAATAAAAAAGGAGAGTTTAAAATAACCAGCGATATGAAGAATGAATTGGTTGATTTTTACGGGGGCTTTGCCACGGATAAGGAGACTTTTGAAACTATAAAATATGTCTTTTACGATTTCAACTATTTAATCGATACACATACTGCGGTTGGATATAACGTTTACCGGAAATATCTGGATGACAGTGGGGATAAGTCAAAAACAGTCATAGTTTCAACTGCAAGTCCCTTTAAATTTCCGGGCAGTGTAGCAAGAGCCATAGATGAAAAATATGCCGGTATGGATGAATTTTCTCTTCTGGAGGTGCTGTCAAAGATTTCCGGTTTAAAAATTCCGCATGCAATAAAAGATATAGGAAGTAGAGAGATTCTCCACAGCACTGTTTGTAAAACCAGCCAGATGAAAGATGTCATAACCGACATTCTTGGTGTATAAAAAATCTGGCGGATAATTTAAAGTGTAAATTATGAAATATATAATAATTCTCATAGATGGGGTGGCAGACTACAGGATAGCGGAACTGGGAAATAAAACTCCCCTGCAGTATGCAAAAACTCCTGTTCTGGATGGTCTTGCCAGAAACAGTGAAATGGGGATGGTTAAGACCATTCCAGATGGAATGGCACCTGGAAGCGATACTGCCAACCTGTCTGTGCTGGGATACGATCCTAAAAAATATCATACCGGACGCTCGCCCCTGGAAGCAGTAAGTCTTGGCATTAATCTTTCAGGGGACGATGTAGCATTCAGGTGTAATCTGGTTACATTATCCGAAGAAGATGATTATATTGACAGGACTATGGTGGATTACAGTGCAGGAGAAATTCCTACGGACCTGTCCAGAGTATTAATTGAAGATATTGGAAGTAAACTTCAGACTGAAAAAATAAAGTTTTATCCGGGAGTAAGCTACAGGCATATAATTGTGTGGGAAGGCGGTCCTGATAAGAATATTCTTACACCGCCCCATGACATACTGGATAAAAAGATTTCTGATTATCTTCCTAGAGGTCCGGGCAGCAGCACACTTTTAGATATGATGGTCAGGAGCAGCAGTCTATTAAAAGAGCACACCATAAATAAAGAACGGATAAAAAATGGCACAAGACCTGCAAATTCAATATGGATCTGGGGAGAGGGGAGGAAGCCCAGTTTGGATAGTTTCTATGAAAAATATAAGTTAGAAGGCTCAGTAATATCAGCTGTTGACCTTGTAAAGGGTATCGGTATTTTAGCCGGGCTCCAGCCGGTTAAAGTTGAGGGTGCAACCGGCACAATAAATACCAATTTCAGGGGCAAAGCCAGTGCGGCTATAAATGAGCTTAAAGGTGAAAAGGACTTCGTATATCTTCACCTGGAAGCTACCGATGAATGCAGTCATCAGGGAAATGTCAAAAATAAAGTAAAGGCCATTGAGATTATTGACAGGGAAGTTATAGAGCTCATAAAAGAAGCCCTGGAAAGGCAGGGTGCCTGTTACAGGATGATGATACTTCCAGACCATTATACACCCATATCACTCAGGACTCATACCTCAGAACCAGTACCATTTATGATTTATGATAGTACTAATAAGATCAAGAGTAGATCAGAAAGTTTTAATGAGTTTTCCGCTAAAGAAACCGGCCTATATTTTAAAGAAGGTTATAAGTTGCTGGATCATTTTTTTCTGTAGTTTTCATAAGCCAATTACAAACTAACATCCAAATTTTCCCATGTACCATTAATATATCATTCGTGCCAATCTTTTCTTTTATCAGGTTCATGAGTATGGTTTTACTATATCTGCAGGGGCTAAAATTCCTATTATCTTAGAAGGTCCAAACTATTTACTATCTGTATTGTTGTTAATCTGGGTATCATAGTATCCGAATTATACATAAAATGGCTATTACTGTTAATTCAAATCAGGCTGGAGTCCTATATACGAAAATAGTAGATAGCCAAATATTAAAATTATTGTGTATTTGCCCGGAATTTTTTGTATTTAATTTTTTTAAATGGTAAATCAGTAAGATTACCAGGATTTGATCTATCTTTATATGCATTTGAATCACCAATTGCAATAACTCCCAACTGTGAAATATTAGCAAATGCATAATTGATATATGTAACTTTTTCTGCAGGGATATTCGATACTTGATAATTTCTGGCGTATACACCCCATGAAATATAATAAGCAATTATTCTGTTTGGCTCTGGTTCAGAGGTTATTATTTTAGTATTTTGTATTTTTGAAATTGAATTTTCTGATTATTTTTACTAATACTCATTTCTTTTATCTATCATTTAAAGCAGGAAGCAAAATCCCGTAGTTATATAAATTGTGGGACAAAGCGCACTTTATACCAAATTTAATAGTGAGAGCTTCTCAGAGTATAACCCAAGGGGCAGAACTGTATTACAGACAATATTCAAGGAGCATTTCCAGAAATTTTTCGATCAGTATGAAGAAAAATATTCAAATGAATATGGGAAGTTCAGGATAGAAAGAATTACAGAAGTTGTTAAGAAGTTTATAAAATGCGGCGATTATTTTGAAGGTGTTGCGAGAGTAAGATGCACTAATTCCGATTGCAGCCATGATTATTTTGTACCATTTTCCTGTAAAGGTTTTTATTTATGCCCTTCTTGTCATCAAAAAAGAACATTATTATTTGGAGAACTTATGACGCAGGAAGTTCTTCTAAATCTTCCACACAGGCAATTTGTTTTTTGCTTGCCAAAATGCCTGCGCATATATTTCAGGCATGATCGAAGGTGGATTTAATGACGAGGGCGGTTTTGTGTACATACCCATCTCCAGTACAGATAAAATGACTGAAGTTTTCAGAAGGCTTGTAATAAAGCTCTTTGAGGAAAAAAAACTCATAAGTGAAACGTTTGCCCAAAATTTATTATCATGGAAGAACAGTGGATTTTTACGCTTTTGTGCGATTTTTTTCTCACCGCTGCTTAACAGCCGTTATAACTTTTCCTATCATTAATAACAAAATCAAAATCCAGTGCATCAAATTCTTTTATTTTTATTCCATCTTTTGTTTATTAAGCACTGTTTAAAATTAAAATTATAATTATTGATGATTGACTACAAATTGTATATAATTGACTACAAAATGTATAGGAGAAGTAATTTATGCTAAATAAACTTTTTTCTTCAAAAACAAGGGTTGAAATTTTAAAATTATTCTTATTTAATACTAATAACAGCTTCTATCAACGGCAAATCTCTAATCTTACGGCTCAGTCTATAAGAGGTGTGCAGCGTGAAGTTGATAAACTCAATAGAATAGGTCTTATTGAAAGATCAATCCAGGGTAATAGAATTTATTATAAGGTAAACAAGGAATGCCCAATAGTTGAAGATTTAAAAAATATTTTCTTTAAAAGTGTAGGAATTGCAGAAGTCTTAAAGGACAATTTTAAAGAAAAAGGGATCAAAGTTGCATTTATCTATGGTTCTTATGCAAGGGGAGAAGAAAGTCTTTTAAGTGATATTGATTTAATGGTTTTAGGCGATATCTCATTAAAAGAACTATCAAGTATTCTTTCTAAACCTAAGAAGGAACTAATGAGGGAGATTAATTATGCTGTATTTTCATTAAACGAGTTTATAAATAAAGCTATGCGAAAAGATCATTTTATAAATTCTGTGTTAAAAGATAAGAAAATATATATTATAGGAAGTGAGGATGAACTTAAAAGACTTATTAAATCAAGGTAGATTAAGGCAACATAAAACATCAAAGAAAGAAATTGAAAACCTGCTTGCACTTGTAAGAAGAGATATAATAGATGCAAAAGTAAAAGGGCTTTCTTCAGATAGAAGATTTGCTTGTGCTTATAATGCTGTTCTGCAGTTAGCTACGATTCTTCTCTATTGTAAGGGATATGAGCCAGAGGGATCAGGTCATCACTTTGCAGTATTTCAAGCAATGAAGATAATAATGGGAACTGATTATTATACATTGGCAGATTATTTTGATTCCTGTCGGTCAAAGAGAAATATAACTGATTATGATTATGCAGGAGGAATTTCAGATTCAGAAGCTGAAGAATTGATTAAGGATGCAGAGAGATTTTTAGAAGCAACTCTTAATTGGCTTAGGAAGAATTATACAGTATTTTAATTCTTTAGATCTTAGAAAATTTATTCCAAGCGTTCCGAGGCTGACTGCGTATGGCTCTTTTTTATTCGAAATGTTTTCTTAAATCTAATATTTTATTGTATGTTATATGAAATTTATTGAACTTTGATCAGTATTAAATCATTTTAATTCTAACAAATTTCCTTAAATATACAAAACTTACCTTAAATTGTAGAAGTTATTAAAAAGGCATTTTTTCTTTTAAGACAGAATCAATAATTTTATAAATCATTTGAAGCTATTCTATAATTATCATATTATTGTTAAAATAAAGCGGTAGAAAATTTTCCATTAGATTAGGATATATAAGAGCAGTTTTAGATTATCTATTATAAAAATATAATATGGTTTAAATAAAATATAAGCATTGAATGAAAGGATGTTATTTTGGCAAGGTGGAGTGCAGGTAAAATAGTCGGTATTACTTTTCTTTGTATCTTTGTACTGTTTATGTTTTCCGGGGGTTGTTTTTTTATAGGGCTGTTTAGCGGGAGTTTTGGCAGAACTGCTTATAATGTGGGTGAATCGGTTTATGAAATCCGCCTGGAGGGTGTAATTTCCGGTGAAAAATTTTCAAGCCTACTCAGCGGGGAAACAGTTACTCCTGAAGAAATAATCGGTCAGCTGGATGAAGCAGACAAGAACCCAAATGTAAAGGCAATCCTGCTTAGGGTAAACAGTCCGGGTGGAAGCCCTGCCGCTTCACAGGAAATATATGAAGAGATTAAAAAAATGGAAAAGCCGGTTGTAGTTTCAGTCAGTGATACCTGCGCATCCGGAGCTTATTATGTAGCAAGTGCAGCTGACAGGATAATTGCAAACAGGTCTTCTTCAGTTGGCAGCATCGGGGTAATAATGCAAATTCCTAATTACGAGGACTTGTATGAAAAATTGGGATTAAAATATACCACTATAAAGCAAGGGAAGTATAAAGATATAGGAAGCCCAGACAGGCCACTTACCAAAGAAGAAATGAAATTACTTGAAGCCCAGCTTAAAGAGATTTACAGGCAGTTTATCTCTGATGTTGCTGAAGCCAGAAGTATGGACGTAAGTGAAGTGGAAGAGCTTGCTACAGGATGGGTTTTTCTGGGAACAGAAGCTTTAGAACTGGGTCTGATTGACGACATTGGAAACTACAAAGATGCAATAAATATAGCGGCAGAATTAGGCGGAATTAAAGGTGAACCCATTGTCATAAGACAGAAAATCAGCTATTCCCTTATGGATTTAATTTTAGGTTATTATCTTAATTCAGCTATCGGGAAGATATTTTAACAGGATTTTTAAAGAGCAGGCTTAATGGAGCTGGTTTTATTGACACACCTGGTTTTGTTGTTACAATACTACAGGTTTTTAAATAATATTTTTTTAAAAAATGATTGATAACATCATTAATCAAATAAAAGAAACCGAGAAGAAAGCAAAAGAGATTGTAGCCTCATCCAAAAAGGAATCTACAGAGATTATTGAGGAAGCATACAGGGAAGCAGCAAAAATCCTAAAAGAAGTCGAAAAAGAAGTAAAGGTTATGTACATAGAAGCTGAAAATAAGGCAAAACGTGATGCAGGCAAAGAAGCTGCAAGACTGGAGAAAGATTTTGACAGGAGGCTGGCAGAAATAAAGGATATTTCCAAAGCTAACCAGGAAAAAGCTATTGAAAAAATTATTCAAAGGATTGTAGGTTAATGGCAGTTGCTAAATTAAGTAAACTTTTTATTATTTCACATAAATCCGATACAGAGACTGTTCTTAAAAAATTACAAAAAATTCCAATTACTGTTGAAGTAAAACCACATACGGACAAAATCGATTTAGAGATCCCAGTTTCAGATACAAGTCCGGAGTACATTACCAGGGCTAAAAGGGCTCTGGATATTCTTAATGATTCTAAAGACGAAAAGCTAAAAAAGATTGTCTCCAGAACGGGCAAACTGGTAATTAAAAGAAGCGAATATGAAAAGATCCTGGAGAGCACAAACTTTGAAGGAATAGTAGATAATATTTTAGACATTGAAGATGAAATGGAGAATCTGGATGCAGAGATTACCGATATGGAACTAAGAACCAGTCAACTGAATGTATGGTCCTGTTACAGAGGTAATCTTGAGGATATAGCGGCTGGTGATGTCTATACTATAAAATTGGGGATTATTGAATGCGAGGAATATGATTTTGAAGAAATTGTGAAAAACCTGGATGAAAATAAAATTTCCTGCGAGAAATTGTCTGGAGATAGAGATGTTACATACGTAATTCTAGCCTATCATAACCAGTATAAGAAGGGTGCGGAAGAATATCTGGCCAGTATTTCCTTTGAGGAGGCAGAAATAACCGGTTATAAGGGCACCATTAGCGAGAATTTAAATAAAATTAAAAAAAGTATTGACCTGAACAGAAATAGAAAAAAATACTTACTGGCTGAAATAAGGAAAATATCCCGGGGATATGAAAAACCTCTGACGGTTTTTCTTGATTACATTGAAAATAATCTGGAGATTGAAGAGGCTATAGAATCCGGGTTTTCTACAGATTCTGTTTCTTTTCACACCGCATGGGTAAAGAAAGCAGATAAGAAAAAAATCATTTCTATAATTGAGAGTTTTAAATCCACCAGAGTGATAGAGATTCAACCGGATGAAGATGAAAATATTCCTGTTATCCTGGAGAATAAACCGTTATTCAGGCCATTTGAGATGGTGGTGGAACTTTATGGAGTTCCGAGATATTTTGAGATTGATCCTACCCCATTTGTTTCATTGTTTTTCGCTATGTTCTTTGGTCTTTGCTTAACGGATGCAGGATACGGATTTATAATTGCGATTCTTGCCTTGATTTTCGCTTTCAGGATGAGGAACATTAAAAAATTCCTTATGCTGATTTTTATCGGAGCAATTTTTGCCGTATTTGCCGGAACTCTTTTTAACGGATGGTTTGGTGATTTACCCAGGTATTTAGGTATTGATGGATTTTTCTCAAAATTAGCAATTCTGGGTGATCCAATTAATTCCAATGAGGGATCCATGAACTTTTTTAGATTGGCACTGATTCTGGGAGTAATCCATGTCGTTTTTGGACTGTTTATCAAATTTTTTGACTGCCTGAGGCGGAAGGATTGGGGAGGTGCATTTCTGGATGGGCTTCCCTGGATAGTTATAGTCTTGTCACTTATAGCAATTCTGCTTTCATCCAGGATGGCGGTAAGCATGCAGCTGGTTTCTGAACCGCCTTTCCCTGCAGGTATATTAAAAATTCTCCTGTGGCCCATACTGGCCGGTGCTGTGGTTATTATTTTATTTGGAGCAAGAAATGAGAAGAGCTGGGGATTCAGGATATTTATAGGATTTTTAAACCTGACTATAGTTAATGGACTGACCTCATTTTTAGGTGATTTTCTTTCATATCTCAGGCTTATGGCTCTGGGAATGGTGACTGCGGGTATCGGAGTGGCTGTTAATAAAATAGCATTTCAGTTTCTCTCAATTCCGGTTGCCGGAATTGTACTTCTGGTTATAATTTTTATATTTGGACATATTTTCAATATAGGAATTAATGTTCTTGGTGGTTTCATTCATACACTAAGGCTTCAATATGTCGAATTCTTCCCAAAGTTTTATGTAGGTGGTGGAAGACCGTTTGAAGCTTTAAAGGATGAACATAAATATATAACAATAGTTGATTAGCAATAGGAGGAAAAATGTCAGATTTATCTCTTGGTGTAATAATGGCAATGTTTGGAGCAGGACTGGCAGTTATTTTGGCCGGGATTGGGTCATCTGTAGGAATTGGCTATCCTGCAAGAGCTGCCGCGGGAGTTCTTTCAGAGGATCCTACCCTGTTTGGAAGTATGTTTTTACTAGTAGTACTTCCGGGCACACAGGGATTCTATGGAATTGTTGCTGCTTTTCTGATTATTGGAAAAATTTCCAGTGTGGAAACTCTGGCGCAGGGGATGCAATTATTTTTTGCTGCGCTGCCTGTTGCATTTGCAGGACTGGTTTCAGGCATATATCAGGGAAAAGTATGTGCAGCCGGTATCAATCTAGTGGCTAAAAGAGCCAAAGAAGCTATGAAGGGAGTTATTTATGCAGCAATGATAGAAACATATGCAGTACTGGGACTTCTTATAACTTTCTTTCTTAATAATTTGGTTAAATTTTAACAGGTGGAAAATATGGCGGAATTAGATAATGTTTCCAAAAAAGTTCTGGATGATGCGGGGAAAGAGAGAGATAAGATACTAGGTGAAGCCAGAAAGAAAGCGTCAGAAGTAATAGAAAAGGCTGAAAGAAAGGCAAAAGAGATACACCGCAGTGGAAAGCTGAGAGCATTGGAAAGGTATAAGGAAGTTTTAAATATTGAAGTATCCAGGGCTAAATCGGAATTAAATCAAAAGATACTTATGTATAAAATTAGCCTGGTTGACGATGCTATTGACAGGGCAAGGGGAAAGCTTACCGGCCTTGGTAAGAAAGATTATGAAAAATTCCTTAAAAAAACTTTTAAGGTGTTAAATATTGATGGGGGCTACTATCAGATTGGAAGCGAGGAAACAAATATTGATAGTAAGATGATTGAATCTATTGCGGATTTTAAAAAAGCAGACGGGAAACTGGATTTTAAAAAAGGCATCAGGATAATTAAAGGAAAAGCAGAATATAATATAGATCCTGATATTTTAATTGATTCAAATATTGATGATATCAGGATGGATGTGGCATTATATCTATTTGGCAGGGAGAAGTAATAATTGATACGGATAGATTATGATATTAGCGACGACAGCTATTACCTTTTTACATGTGCAGAACTCAAGACAAGGGAAGTTGAATTTCTGGAGGAAAATAGAATTGAGATGATGCTCAGATCCGGGGGACCGGATGAATTTATTAGAGCACTGCGAGATACGGTTTATTCCAGATATGTAAATGATATAGAGAGATCCAGAAGCTTTGAAAAGGTTATACTAAGTGAATATAAGGTTGCTGTAAATTTTTTAGGTGGTAGTTTAAAACCCGGACATCAGGCCGTAAAAGATCTTCTTTTTCTTGAAGAAAACCTGCATAACTTAAAGGTAATTATTAAGTCAATTATTATGGATATGGATTTAGAAAGACTTTTTATTCCCATATTACACTCATATTACACGCTGAGGAATGCTGCTGTGACCGGAAATTATAAAGAAGTTGAACCGCCAGTTTCCGGGTTGCTACAGTTTGCGGTGGAACTTATGGGCAGGCAGAAAAATTACAGGTTTTTGGAACTTGAACTTGAGAAATTTTATTTGAGAAAGGTTTTAAGTTCTACCAGGAACCTGAACAGCAGACTGATTACAGATTATTTAAGACATATTATAGATATACTGAATATAAAAAACATTTATAGGAATAAGCATCTGGCAGAGGATTTAAGTTTTGATTATTTTTTACATGAAAATGGATTTCTGTCAAAAGAATTTATGTCCAAATTTGAGGGCGAGAGCCTGGACTTTTTTGTAAAGGAAATGGAACGGACAGATTATGCAGATATAGTGATTAAGGGAGCTTATGCCATGCATTCTGAAGGTACATTTTCTTCCTTTGAAAAAAGCGAGGACTTATTTTATCTTGATTTTTTTGATCCTGTAAAATATACAGTTTCCAATCTGGAAAAAGTTTTTCAATTTTTTTTAAGGAAAAAATTAGAGCTAAAGTATTTAAGTATTATATTTACCGGCGTTCTTTATGGTGTTGATAAAAGTAAAATAAGAAATAAGGTAAAGGTTTAAATGGGTACCAGGATTGCTGCATTTGGAGAAAATGACATTATGTTGATATTTAAAGCGGTAGGGATTGATGTTTTTCCTGTGACCGCTGGAATTGAAGAAACCTCAGAAGCAGAAAAAAAGCTAAGGCAGCTGGTACGGGAAGGTTATGGAATTATTTTTATGACTGAAACTATCGCATTAAAATTAGATCAGTTAATCAAAGAATACGCAGATGAAATACTGCCTTCGATAGTGGTGATCCCGGGGCTGGGAGAAAGAAATAATTATGCGGTCAAAAATTTAAGAAGAGCAATAATAAAAGCTGTGGGGGCAGATATTATGGCAGAGGGAAAAATAGGAGCAAGTAAATGAGTAATTCAGGAAAAATTGTCAAGGTAGCAGGCCCGCTGGTTGTAGCTGAAAATATGTCCGGTTCAAAAATGTTTGATGTTGTTTATGTTTCTGATAAGAAGTTAATAGGTGAAATAGTAGAGTTGAATAAGGACCTTGCTTCTATACAGGTTTATGAAGAAACAGGCGGTATAGGAGTTGGGGAACCGGTATATCCTACCGGTGGACCATTGACTGTGGAGCTGGGACCGGGTCTTATCCAATCCATTTATGATGGAATTCAAAGACCTCTTGATGAAATATATAAAAATACCGGGAATTTTATTGCCAGGGGTGTTTCTGCAGCAGCATTAAACAGGGATCGGAAGTGGAAATTTGAGCCAATTGCAAAAAAGGGTGATATGGTAAGCGGTGGCGATTTCCTGGGCTTTGTTAATGAGACAGAAATAATAAGACATTATATTATGGTTCCACCCGGAGTAAGTGGAGAAGTTAAATCAATTAAAGCAGGTGAGTTTACAGTTGAAGGAACCATAGCAGTGATAAAAGGTAAGAATGGTGACAGACAGATGACAATGATACAGAAGTGGCCGGTAAGGAAGCCCAGGCCGTACCTTAATAAAATCAGTCCGGATATGCCCTTATTTACCGGTCAGCGAGTTATAGATATGTTTTTCCCTATTGCAAAGGGCGGCACTGCATGTATTCCCGGACCATTTGGTTCGGGTAAAACCGTCATCCAGCATCAGCTGGCAAAATGGATTAGTGCTGAAGTTATCGTTTATATAGGTTGTGGTGAAAGAGGCAATGAAATGACAGATGTCCTTATGGAATTCCCTGAACTGATCGATCCCAGGTCCGGGGTTCCTTTGATGAAGAGGACTGTACTTATTGCCAATACTTCAAATATGCCTGTTGCAGCAAGGGAAGCATCTGTTTATACAGGAATAACCATGGCCGAGTATTTCAGGGATATGGGATATTCAGTAGCGCTGATGGCTGATTCAACTTCAAGATGGGCAGAAGCAATGAGGGAAATTTCCGGTAGACTGGAAGAGATGCCCGGAGAAGAAGGATACCCGGCATATCTGGGAGCAAGACTTGCTTCGTTTTATGAGAGAGCGGGTATGATAAAATGTCTATCAAGCAACGACCAGAGATTTGGCGCTCTTTCAGTTATTGGTGCGATATCTCCTCCGGGAGGCGACCTTTCTGATCCGGTTGTGCAGGCTACATTAAGAGTTGTAAAAGTCTTCTGGTCCCTTGAGGACAGGCTTGCTTACAGAAGGCACTTTCCGGCAATATCATGGCTGAATTCTTACTCCCTTTATAATGATAATATAAGGGATTATGTTACTAAAAATGTCCGGGAAGATTATTTTGACCTGCAGGCAGAAGCAATGAGAATTCTTGAAAAAGAATCGGAGCTGGAAGAGATTGTCCGACTGGTAGGAATTGATGCTCTGTCCGGACCGGACAGGTTAATCCTGCTTACAGCCAGAATGTTAAGAGAGGATTTTCTGCATCAGATTGCTTATCATGAAGTAGATACTTATTCGTCAATAGAAAAACAGTATAAGATGATAGATACAATTATATATTTTTACAAACAGGCAACTAATTATTTGAAAATAAATGCTGATATTAAGGCTATAGAGAATATGGGAGTAAGGAATGAGATAGCCAGGATGAAATATATAAAGAAAGATGATATCGGTAAGATTGATAAAATCAAAGAAGATATAGATAAAGAATTTTCTTCAATAATAGAGGAGTAAAGATGTTAAAGGAGTATAAAAGTATTACTACTATATCCGGACCCTTGCTTCTTGTAGAAGGTGTCGAAGGGGTAAAGTATGATGAACTGGTTGATATAAAGCTTGACGACGGAAGTATAAGAAGTGGTAGAGTGCTTGAGGTTAATAGAGATAATGCGCTGGTACAGGTATTTGAAGGTACTTTTGGAATAGATTCTGAGAATACAAGGGTGAGGTTTTTAGGAAGGGGTACACATATGTACGTATCTCTCGATATACTGGGTAAAGTTTTTACAGGTCTGGGAAAACCAAAAACCGAGAAAGATAAGATTATTCCTGAAAAAAGCCTGGATATAAATGGAGCTCCGATCAATCCATTTGCCAGGGATTATCCCAATGAGTTTATACAAACCGGCCTATCCTCTATAGATGGCCTGAACACTCTGGTGAGGGGACAGAAACTGCCAATATTCTCCGGAGCAGGCCTTCCCCACAACAGGATAGCGGCACAAATTGCAAGACAGGCCACGGTTCTTACGGAAAAGGAGGAATTTGCGGTAGTCTTTATAGCAATAGGAATTACCTTTGAGGAATCAGAGTATTTCATCAATGATTTTAAAAAAACCGGTGCTATAGGCAGATCGGTCCTTGTACTGAATCTTGCCAACGATCCGGCAATTGAGAGAATTGCAACCCCAAGAGTGGGGCTTACCTGTGCTGAATATCTTGCTTTTGAAAAGGATATGCATGTGCTGGTGATTTTAACTGATATGACCAACTACTGCGAAGCCTTAAAGGAAGTTTCAGCTGCCAGAAAAGAAATTCCGGGAAGAAGGGGTTATCCGGGATATCTCTATACTGACCTGGCTACTATTTATGAAAGAGCCGGCAGAATTAAAGGAAAGAAAGGCTCAATAACCCAGATTCCAATACTTACTATGCCTGAAGATGATAAAACTCATCCCATTCCTGACCTTACAGGATATATAACAGAAGGCCAGATCATACTCTCAAGATCTCTTTATAAGAAAAAATTATCTCCTCCTATAGATGTGCTGCCATCTCTTTCCAGGCTCAAGGATAAAGGAATTGGCCAGGGAAAAACAAGAGAGGATCATGCGGATATATTTAACCAGTTATATGCAGCATATGCCAGAGGAAAAGAAGTGGAGGAGCTTACAGTAATACTGGGGGAAGCAGCACTGACCGATATGGACAAACTGTATCTTAAGTTTGCTGAAAAATTTGAGAATGAATATATTTCTCAGGGTGAGTATGAGAATAGAAGTATAGACTGGACACTTGATCTGGGATGGAAACTACTTATGATGTTCCCAAGAGAAGAATTAAAGAGAGTAAGAACCGAATATCTGGACAAATATCTGGCAAAATTTAAAAAAGAAAAAGAAGAAGATGAAAGTGATTAAATGCTTGCAAATGTAAATGCGACCAGAATGGAACTTCTCCGGTTAAAGAAGAGATTAAATCTGGCCTGGAGAGGGCACAAGCTCCTTAAAGATAAAAGAGATGAATTAATGAGACGATTACTGGCGGTAATTGACGAGGTTAAGGTATTACGGCTATCCATAGAAAAAGAATTTCAATCCATAGTGGAAAGATTTGTGCTTGCAAGAGCCAGTATAGGCCCATACCAGGTAGAGCAGGAATTACTGCTGCCGTTAAAGAAGATTTCAGTATCAATCAGCAAGAGGAATATTGTAGGTGTTCATGTACCGGTTTATGCCAAAGAGGTGAGCGGTGATATTATCCCTTACGGCTATATGAACACCTCGGGAGAAATGGATATTGCTCTCAATGATTTTGATAAGTCCATAGAGAAACTTCTTGACCTGGCTGAAAAGGAGAAAGCGGTACAGCTTATGGCTATGGAGATTGAAGAGACCAGAAGAAGGGTTAATGTCCTTGAGTATAAATTAATCCCGAGCATAATCGAGACTATAAGATTTATAACCATGAAACTTGATGAGATCGAGCGTTCCAACACGGTAAGGCTTATGAAGGTAAGAGATATTGTGAGAAGCCACTGACCGCCACTGACTATTTTATCATTTGGTATAAACCGGAAAATCTCCGGCCAGGTTCTTCACTTTTTTACCGATTTCTTTAAGTTTTGTATTATTTTTCCTGTTTTTGAGAGCTGATGAGATCAACTCGCCAATTTCATACATCTCTTCTACACCCATTCCCTGGGTAGTAACTGCGGGCGTACCAATCCTTATACCGCTTGTTATTATGGGATCCAGCTTATCGAAGGGAATCACATTTTTATTGATTATTATACCTACTGAGCTCAATATTCCTACAGCCTCATAACCGGTTAATTCTTTACTGGTTAAATCTATTAGAAACAGATGGTTATCAGTTCCACCGGATACAATTCTGAAACCTTCGTTCTTAATATACTCACACAGAGCTTTTGAATTTTCGATAATGCGCCTGCTGTAATCCTTAAATGAATCCTTCAAAGCTTCCCTGAAAGCTACTGCTTTAGCAGCAATGATATGCATCATGGGACCTCCCTGAACACCGGGGAAAACTGATTTATCTATAAGACCGGCGTATTTTTTATCGGCAATGACCAGTCCGCCCCTTGGTCCTCTTAAAGTTTTATGAGTGGTGGCGGTGGTGAAATCCGCCACATTTATAGAGCTGGGATGATGACCGGTTACCATAAGTCCTGCAATATGGGCCGTGTCAGCCAACAGGTATGCACCTACTTCATCAGCAATATCCCTGAACTTATTAAAGTCGATTAATCTTGAATAAGAGCTGGCTCCGGCTATGATTAATTTTGGCCTCGTGGCTTTTGCCAGTTTCCTTACATTTTCATAGTCTATCATTTCTGTTTCAGGATCTACGGTGTAAGTGTGTATCTCATAGTATCTGCCGCTAAGATTTTGCTTATGTCCGTGAGAGAGGTGACCGCCGTCTCTAAGGTTCATACTCAGTATTCTGTCTCCGCAGTTTAAAACACTTAAGTATACTGCCAGATTGGCATTAACTCCACTATGGGGTTGAACGTTGCTGTAATTCGAGCCAAATAATAGGTTGGCTCTGTTTATGGCTAACTTTTCAACCTCATCAACGTTCTCACAACCTGCGTAATACCTGAATCCAGGATAACCCTCAGCATATTTATTTGTCAGTATTGAGCCCATAGTTCTTATAACTTCCTGCGAAGTGAAATTCTCGGAAGCTATCAGAATAAGTTGATTCTTTTGCCTTTCCAATTCTTTTTTTATTATCTCTTTTACCTCGGCATCTATATCTGTGCTTAAGGTATGATTTTCGTGTTTTTTAGATTTAACCATTGCAGGTCTGGTTCCTTTCTTCGACTTTCATTATTTTATTAACTCTTCTAATGTGACGTTCTTCATCACTTACAGGAGTGTTTATAAAAATTTTTGTTATTTTAATACATTCTTCTAATGATAAAAATCTTGCTCCCAGGCATAATATATTTGCATAATTATGGTCACGGGCAAGCCTTGCAGTCTCTTCATTCCAGCAGATAGCGGACCGGATGCCATTTATTTTGTTGGCAACCATATCCATGCCAATTCCGGATCCGCATATAAGTATTCCAATGTCAGCTTCTCCACAGGCTACAGCTCTGGCCCCCTTTTCCCCAAAATCAGGATAATCCACACTCTGGCAGCTGTCAGTACCAATGTCCAGTACCGTGTGTCCCATAGATTTTGCCAGTTCAATTAATCTGGATTTATAATTAAAGCCGGCGTGATCTGAGCCTATAACTATCTTCATAAAATATCCATTTTTTTTATAAGTTGTTAAAATGTCCTAATTATAACTATAACTATCAAACTTGAAATCCTGTAATATTATATCCCGATTAACTGGATAATCCAAAATTTATCTGAAATATTTTATTTAAAAAAGCTAAATTTTATCACAAAATAAAAAAATTGCTGGAAATATTTTTATTTTCTTCTTTTTTTATATTAAATTTCTTTTACTGCCTTTGAATTTTAAAACATCTCTAAATTTGACTTTCCCCTCTCTTACCAAAACAGGAGTTTGACCTGTTACGTCAACAATAGTTGATTCAACTCCAGTCAGAGAAGAAGGATACTCTACTATTAGATCCACTTGTTTCCTGATTGTAAAGGGGATGTCCTCTATTTTTTTAGGATAGCTCTTTGTTCCGGAAACAGTGGCACTGGTAGACATAATAGGACCGCAGATATTTATTATATTTCTTAAAAATCTGGGATCTGCCAGTCTTATGGCAATATTGGAGCTGCCGCTGGTGATAAAATTTTCTAGAGAGCTTTTCTTATTAAAAATTAAAGTAAGGGGTTTTGGGTTTTCAGTATCCCAGAAATTTTTTATTATTTTTTTTGCAACCGGGTTTATATCTGAAACCAGGCTTTTTAAATCATCATAACTGGAAATAAGTATTATGAAAGGCAAATTTTTATTTCTTTTTTTTATATTATATATTTTTTCAATTGCATTTCTGTCATTATATTTACAGCTTAATCCGTAAATGGTGCTGGTAGGTAGAATTACTGTCTTACCTTCTGAGATAAGTCCAGCAATTTTTTTGATAATGTTTTTGTTAATTTTATCCGGATTATTAATTTTTAATGTATTCATAAAGAAATAAGAACTGGTTAGCCTCAGTATATAATATTTTTTTTATAAAAAAAACAGTACAAGTTTTACAATTCCCACTTTTTTAAAAGTACTTGGCATTTTAATAAAGAAGCCTTAGTATATTTTAAAAGAGTATACTGCCGTAAATTTGCAGCAGAAGCGGATTTTTATAAATAAAAAAAGCATATATTGAAAAAATGGTAATTACGCGACCGACCTGGGATGAATATTTTGCATTAATTACAAGGCAGGTAGCAACAAGATCTACATGCCTTAGAAGAAAAGTTGGCGCTATAATTGTAAAGGATAAGAGAATTCTTACGACCGGCTATAATGGTGCACCGATGAGGGTGAGGAATTGTCTTGAGATAGGAACATGCTTGAGAGAAGAACTTGGAGTGCCCTCGGGTGAAAGACACGAAATTTGCCGTGGCCTGCATGCTGAACAGAATGCAATCTTCCAGTCTGCATATCATGGGGTGCAAATAAGAGACTCGGTTATTTACTCCACAACCCAGCCCTGTGTCCTCTGTGCCAAAATGATAATAAACTGCGGAATTAAAAAAATATATTATTTTGAGGATTACCCTGACCCTCTTGCCATAGAACTCCTTGACGAAGCAGGAGTTGAGTTAATAAGACTGGATTTTTAATTGAAAAATAATTTTAAAGAGTATAGTTGCTGCGAATTTTTTACTAAGCTGCTCTTATTTTTTAATTAACCTTTATTTGTTATAATAGCCTTTTCTTTTTTATTAGGGAAAATTACTTTTTTTATATTTATGGAAAAGTTTATTATAAATGGCGGAAAAACTCTGTCTGGAAAAGTTAAGATAAGCGGGGCTAAGAATTCTGCATTAAAGTTGATGGCAGCATCGATACTGGCCGACAGCAAAACTATCTTAAGAAATGTACCAGAAATTGAGGACGTCAATATTATGATAGAAGTGCTCAGGGCCCTTGGCGCCAGGGTAGATGTGGACGTGGAAAATAAAGTAGTTGAAATTGATCCAGGGAGCATCAGCAGCTATGAAGCACCTTATGAACTTGTGAGAAAGATGAGGGCTTCGATACTGGTAGCAGGGCCGCTCCTGAGCAAGTTTGGTAAAGTTAAAGTTGCCATTCCAGGTGGTTGCAATATTGGCTCCAGGCAAATCGATCTTCACCTGAAAGGCTTTGAAGATATGGGAGCAAAATATTCTATAGAACATGGATATATTAATTGCCAGGTTGACAGTAATGAAGCTGGAGCGAAGCTTTTCGGTACAATGATGAATCTGGATTTTCCTTCCAGAGGAGCTACTGAAAATATAATGATGGCGGGATGTCTTGCTGATGGCCAGACAGTTATTAATAATGCAGCAAGGGAACCTGAAATAGTAGACCTGGCTAATTTTTTAAACTCAATGGGTGCAGACATACAGGGAGCAGGCACGGACTGTATCATTATAAATGGAGTTAAAAGTCTTGATGGTACAGATTATGAAGTCATGCCTGACAGTATTGAAGCAGGTACTTTTATTACTGCGGCAGGTTTATGTGGTGATAGAGTAGAAATTGAAAATGCGAGATGGAAAAATCTTGGAATATTTTATTCTAAGTTAAAAGAAATTGGTGTAAATATTTCTATTGTTGATGAAAACAATATAAGTGTAGATGCACCCCGAGAAACATACAGGCCCACCAATATCAGCACTCTTCCATACCCTGGCTTTCCCACAGATTTACAACCCATAATAACAGTTCTTCTTTCGGTTGTTCCCGGTGTATCAATAGTAACTGAAAATGTATTTGAAAACAGGTTTATGTACGTGGACGAACTGAACAGAATGGGAGCGGATGTAAAAATTGACGGGCATCATGCTGTAATCAAGGGGGTTGAAAAATTATCAGGAGCTCCGGTCCGGTCATTTGACCTTCGCGCGGGGGCGGCTATGGTCCTTGCAGGACTTGCGGCGGAAGGGTCTACAGAGGTAAGTGATATATACCATATCCAGAGGGGTTATGAGGATTTTGTAAAGAAGTTAAGGAACCTGGGTGCTGATATCAGAAAGGTCAGTTAGCATATGGTCAGGAATTTTAAATACTGATTTATTATAAAATTTAATTTTGATAGTAATATGTATGAAAAAGAATAAAAGTAAAGCGGGAAATGAGATTGAAAAAAATAAGGATAAAAGAGGATTCAAAAAATTACCTTTATATATAAGGATAATAGTAATAGTTTTATCTTCAGTAATTTTTATCGGAGGCGCAGGAGCGGGCGGAATCTTTCTTTATATTAATTCAATAAACAGGACTATAAATTCAATTACTATTTCGGAAGTAGAGAACATACTCCCCCCCATAGAATCTCCCCAGGAGCCGGTTACTATACTTATACTGGGCCGGGATACAAGAGATACTGAAAATGATACAGGCAGAGCTGATACCATAATGCTTTTTTATTTAAATCCTGAAGAAGGAACCGGCAGTCTCCTTTCCATTCCCAGGGATACTCTGGTGGAAATACCGGGGCATGGGGAAGATAAAATAAATGCTGCTTATGCCTATGGCGGGGAAGAGCTTATGATAAAAACAGTCAGTTCTTTTCTGGATGCGGAAATAAACCATTATGTGACTCTTGATTTTGAAGGATTTGTACAGTTAATAGATGCCCTGGGAGGAGTAGATATTATTATTGATAGACCTATGGTTGATCCAAAGAGCGGGGCTAATTTCTCGGCTGGCAACCATCACCTCACAGGAGAACAAGCATTATCATATACAAGAAGCAGGTCTACAGAGCTTGGAGATATTGGCAGAATTCAGCGTCAGCAGCAGTTATTTAAGGAACTCTTAAAACAAAAATTAAATGTAAAATACTTATCCAGTGTTCCATATTACTTTAATATTCTGGTAGAAAATACAAGAACGGACCTGGATATTATAACTATCCTTAAATATTCGAAGGCTGCTCTATCTTTTAGTTCTGAAAATTTTAAAACAGCTATTATCCCTTCTCGTTCAGATTGGATAGAAAATGGAACTATTAGTGTTCAAATTCCGGACATCGAAGAAGCAAGAGCTATGTGGGAACGTATAATTAGTGGTGAGCCTGCAAGCAAGTATAATGCAGAGTATATTGAGATTGATGGAATAGGAGATTCAATGACCCAGGATACAGAATATAAATTTAAAATTAAGGTGAAAAATACTGGAGCTTTGACCTGGAATAGAAATGGCGATAATCCAGTGTACCTGGGCTATCACTGGAGAGATTTCAATAGCAAAGAAATGGTAGTTTTTGACGGTAAGAGAAGTATTATACCTGAAGATGGAGTTAATGCAGATAATGAAGTAGTATTTGATTTTACTGTAATATCTCCCTCAAAACCTGGTGAATATATTCTACAAATAGATCTGGTGCATGAAGGTATAACATGGTTTTCCTCTCAGGGAGTACCGTCTCTGGAGAAGTTTATAACTGTAGATATATCTTATGCTGCTCGATATAATGACGGAGGCACTACTCCGACTTATGTAGATAAGGGACAGGAATTTAACGCGCAGGTTACTGTAAGAAATAATGGCTTCCTATTATGGAAGCATGAAGGTGATAAGTATAGAATGGATTTAGGAACTCATTGGATAAACAGGGATACGGGGGAGATGATCATCTGGGATGGAAATAGAGGGTTGCTTCCGGAAGATGTCTCTTATAATGAGGAAGTAATTGTAGATATTAAAATTAAAGCACCGGATAAACCGGGAAGGTATATATTACAGTATGATATGGTACATGAAAGAGTTGCCTGGTTTTCTGAAAAAGGGGTAATACCACTGGAAGTAAATGTAGATGTTGGCCGGGTTATAGATAAGAGTATAACCAGGCGAACCTATATTATAATTTCTAATGGTAACGGCATAAGCGGATCTGCGGTAAAGTTTAAAGATTATTTAAAAGTCTACGGATTTAAGATACTGGGCCTTTCCAATGAGGATAGTTATAATTATGAAAAAACTGTAATATACTATAGTAAGGAAAATAAAGAAAAAGCGGACCAACTGGCGATAATCTTTTCGAGTTATGAGATGAAAGAACTGTCATCAAGTATTTTTAAAGAAATATATGGTAAAGATGCAGATGTAGCCATAATAGTTGGTAAAGATTATTTAGAAAATATACAGTAAATTATAGCTCGTAAAAAATTGAAATATTGAAATGAATTTACTAAAAATTAAAAGTAATATAACCCAGGCAATATTTGATATAGCCATATTCTTTTCATCATTTATTATATCTTTCTATTTAAGAGGGCAGTTAAAAATAGGAGGATTGGAGAGTCTTGCCCCGAAATACACCGAATATTTTATAAGATACACTTTGATAATAGTTGGTGTTAAGCTCTTAAGCTTCATTTTATTTGGCATCTATAAAAAAATCTGGAAGTATGCCAGCTTCAGGGATTTTCTTACCATAGTTGAATCACTAGCTATAAGTACTGTAATTATGATATTTGTTTTCTATATAATTGAAGTAGAGTATTTTCCAAAGAGCATACTTATAATAGATTTTCTCCTTACTTTAATACTAATTGTGGGTTCAAGATTCTCAGTCAGAATGTTTAACGAGATGAAATTTGGAAGTATGTATACACGCAGGAAGAGAACCTTGATTGCTGGTGCCGGTGATGCAGGTGAGATGATAGTAAGAGAGATGATAAGGCAGAGGGATAGCGAATATGTTCCTGTAGGATTTTTAGATGACGATAAGGCGAAAATCGGACATCAAATTCATGGGATAAAAGTTTTTGGAAAAACTGATGAGGTTAAGAAATTTATTAAAAAACTGGCTATTGATGAAATAATAATCGCAATACCCTCAGCCAGTGGTGAGGTTAGGAAGAATATCACTTTTAAGGCAAAAGAAGAAGGGATATTTTGTAAAACCCTTCCCAGCTTATATGAGATAATAGATGGAAGAGCGCACCTATATCAAATAAGAGATATACGGATAGAAGACATTTTAGGCAGAAAGCCCGTAAATCTTAATTATAGTCAGCTTTTAAGTCAGCTTGAAGGCAAATCAATCCTTATAACTGGTGCAGGAGGATCTATTGGTTCCGAGCTTTGCAGGCAGGTGATAAGGTTTAAACCATCAAATCTGATTCTTGTTGATCATTCGGAGAATAATGTGTTCTTGATAGAACAGGAACTTTCTACAAAACTTAATTATTCCAATGCCATACCTATTGTTACGGATATCAGGGACAGTTCCAGTATCAGGGGTGTATTTAAAAAGTATAAGCCTGAAATTGTATTTCATGCTGCGGCCTATAAACATGTTCCGCTTATGCAGTTAAACCCGGAAGCCGCATTGCAGAATAACTTTCTGGGTACAAAAGCAATGGCAAAATTGTCTATCTCCAGCGGAGTTAAAAAGTTTGTAATGCTCTCTACGGATAAGGCGGTTAATCCCAGCAATGTAATGGGTATATCAAAATTGCTTTCTGAAAAATATCTGCAGACACTTTCAAAAGTTAAGGATACGGTTTTTATAATTGTAAGATTTGGAAATGTGCTTGGGAGCCAGGGTAGCGTCGTACCCATATTTCAAAATCAGATAGAGAATGGCGGACCTGTAGTTGTCACTCATCCAAAAATGACAAGGTTCTTTATGACTATTACCGAAGCCTCACAGCTGGTAATACAGGCATGTGCCATGGGCAATGGTAGCGAAATATATGTTCTTGATATGGGAGAACCTATAAACATCTTAGATCTGGCTAAAAATATGATTAGACTTTATGGATTAGAGCCTGAAAAAGATATTAAAATTACTTTTTCCGGGGTAAGACGGGGAGAGAAATTTGCCGAAGAACTAATAAATAGTGATGAGAAACTTATGCCCACAGGTTTTCCTTCGATATTTGTAACCAGGAATAAAAGTAAGGAAAACATGGAAGAGATACAAAACTTATTGTTTAATATTGAAAAAGAGATCCAGCTTTATGACTATAAAAACCTATTTAAAGATCTAAAAAAGATTGTTCCTAATTTTAATGAGAAAAAAATGTGGTCCTCCAAGCTGCAGATATAGAGACCGGAGGGTTTTTAGTTTATGGTTTATAGAGTTACAAAAAGAATTTTTGATATATTATTCTCAATTATTTCAATAATATTATTTATCCCTTTCTGGATTATCATACCAATACTGGTAAAAATTGATTCCCCGGGAAGCGTAATATTCAAGCAGAAAAGGATTGGTGTTAATAGCCGGTATTTTACCATATATAAATTCAGGACCATGAAGAAAGGCACCCCTGATATTCCCACGGATGAATTAAAAAACCAGAGCAATTTGAACACAAGGGTTGGAACAATACTTAGGAGATTAAGCATAGATGAAATTCCTCAACTTATAAATATATTGAAGGGCGATATGAGTTTTGTAGGTCCCAGGCCTGCATTATATAATCAGAAACTGCTGATAAAATTACGGAAAGAAAAAGGTGTGGATAAAGTCCGGCCAGGGGTAAGCGGGCTTGCTCAAATTAGTGGAAGGGATGAGCTTTCAATCCCTGATAAGGTTATGTATGATGAGTTATATATTAAGGATGCTTCAATACTATTGGATATAAAGATTTTTTTAATTACAGTAAAAGCAATACTTACTGGTAAGGGTGCAAACTGATCCAAATATTTTTTGGTGATTCATTTAATTTTTTTTAAAGCAGTAGTTATCTGATTGTTTATGTTTTTAATCCTGAACTTTTAACTCCTTTATTAATTTTTCTATACCATCTTCAAAGCTTTTAGGAGAGAAGTTAAAATCTGCTCTGGCTTTATTATATGGATATGATTTATTGATTACCATTCTCTCTATCTGGTCGGCAGCTAGAGAAGGATTTTTAGAAATTTTGGAGTATATTGAGATTAAGAGTATGCCGAGTTTAATGGGGATTTTTATTACTTTAAATTTCTTTTTTAATTTGTTTCTCACAATATCCAGCATTTCATTATATTTTAAAGGATTTTTACCGGCTATATTATAGGTCTCACTATAGGTTTTTTTGTTATCTAAGACACTAACAATAGAGTTGGCTACATCTTCAATATATATGGGCTGGATTAGATTATTACCGCTTCCGAAAGTTATAAAAAAACCTTTCCTTTTTATAAACCGGATCATTTTTGAAAAATTAATATCATTTTTTGAGCCATATATCATAGAAGGCCGGAGGATTGTATAGTCCAGACCGGAATTTTTTATCAGGCTTTCAGAATCTATTTTTTGCTTCTTAACCATACTTTCAAGGGGGATTAAAACAGTAGTGGAGCTTATAAAAACAACTCTTTTAAGTCCGGTGCGCTTGACTGTGTTCAGGAAGGTTTCCAGAAGATGAGTATATTTAAGGTCAATCATATAAACTGCGCTTTTTGCTTTTTTGATGGCTGAAATTATAGAATCCCCGCTCTGCAGTGTTCCTGTATTGAATTTAATCTTTTTGCTCGCTAATCTTGCAGCATCTAAAAGCCCGGACCTATCGCTGTCTGCTCTTACCAGACAATCGATATCATAATTATTTTCCAGCAGTTTTTTTAGAACTGGCGGCCCCAGGAAACCTGTTGCTCCGATAAGTAGAACCATTTTTACCTTTTT
>JADBLP010000035.1:42431-43113 GCA_014894375.1 Actinomycetota bacterium
TCAAAACAGTCAAATCCTCTTGGCGCAACCACTTCAAAGTGTTTTCTGTCCAGGGTAAGGATTTTATTAATCTTAAGCCGCTCAGCTATAGCTACAATTGAAGCGTCTACATAACCAATATTAAGAGTATCGTACTTTTTTAATATTTCTATAATTCTTATAATATCTAAATCTTTTAAGAGTTCTAATTGAAAACTTGTCTTTATAATTTCCTCTAGAAAAATAAGTTCTATCTTATTTCCGAATCTACTATTTAACATATAACATATCTCACCAATAGTAGTAGAAGGTAGAATATATACATTCTCTTTTTCTGTGAATATTCTTTTTAGATATTCATACTTTTTATATTTCTTATCCATCAGACCAATAACTGCACTAGTATCTAAAATAATTTGCATTTTAGTCCTTCCCAAAATTTTTCTTTAAATATTCTTCATCATTCTCAGCAAAATGAGGATCACCGCTATTGACAATACCAATTATGCCAATTTCCTTCTTAGGAGCTTTTTTAGCCACATAACTATTAACTGCTTCTCTTATAAGAAAAGAAGTAGATTTATTGGAAAATTTAGCCATGTTTTTGAGTTTTAGCATGACATCCTTTTCTAAAAGTATGGATGTTCTTTCTTTATCCATTGTACTTCACCTGATCCTTTAATTAATTTTAGTTAAGTTTATA
>JADBLP010000035.1:43123-51084 GCA_014894375.1 Actinomycetota bacterium
TTCTTTATCCATTGTACTTCACCTGATCCTTTAATTAATTTTAGTTAAGTTTATAAATCTTAATAGAGAATATAAATCAATCTTCACCAAAGCCTTTTAGATATTCATCTTTTTTATTTGCGATATCTGAGTATTCGCTACTGCTTGCAATTCCAATTATACCTATTTCCTTCTTAGGAGCTTTTTTAGCCACATAGCTATTAAGTGCTTCTCTTATTATAAAAGAAGTAGATTTATTAGTAAGCCTAGCCAGGTTTTTTAGTTTTAACACAACATCTCTTTCCAAAAGTATGGATGTTCTTTCTTTATCCATTGTACTTCACCTGATCCTTTAATTAATTTTAGTTAAGTTTATAGATCTTAGTAGAAAATATAATTCTGTTTCTAATCTTCAATAATATTCATATTAATAATATGCATATTAGTAATATTAATATATTTAGTCTATCATGTCAATTTTTTTTATTATTTTTTTGATATGTTAGGCTATAATTTTTTATATTATATTGCTGCACTTAAAATTATTTTTATCAATACCGTTATTTTACTTTATAGGATTTATGCTCCACTTGTTTCTGGCTGTATACTTATGGGCACTGTCCAGCTCTACTGATAGCAATAAAGGAGTTAAATTATAGAAAATTTGTGGTATTATCTTAGAGATTTTTAAACTCACAGGGTTTTATAGAAAGAGGAAAGACCGTATATGTTATGGATTATTTATATGTACGCGGCAATTGCGGCTTTACTGGCAGCGTTATACTTATATGCATTCAAGTATGAGCCGGCTAATTTTAAATTGTCAGAAGTGGATATTTTCATAAAAGATAATCTGAAATTTAAAGCCGGTAAGAATGAATCAGATAAACCTATCCTGACATTCCTGCACCTGTCTGATTTCCATCTGCGAAAAAATTCTAAAGGAAAAAAATTATTCAAATTTGTAAGGAATTTAAGTAAATTAAATGTAGATTTTATCTTTATTACCGGGGATTTAACGGAAAATGATAAAAATATCGAATATTTGATCAGTATGCTTTCGCCGCTTAAGGCAAAATATGGAAAATATGCTGTTTTTGGGGTACATGACCACTATAATAAGGCTTTAGTTGAGTTTATAAGAAATATGTTTAAAAAGAAAAAGAGATATAAAAGAGAAAATGATGTTACCTATATGGCAAAAAGATTAAAAGACATTGGTATTGAAGTTTTAAGAAATGAAAGCAGGAGGATTAATATAGGAAGTTATGATATTGGTGATATTGAGATTATCGGACTTGATGATCCAATAATCAATAAGATTGATATAGTCAAGGCATTTTCACATATCGATCACATAGATAGTTTAAAGCTGTTAAAAAAATCTGATTATAAAAATGCTTATAAAAATATATTTAAATTAAAGGAAGAGAAAATACATAAAATAAATAACAGAGGCAAATTACGTATAATACTTATGCATACACCTGATACCGATTCAATAATTGATCTAGCCCGGAAAGAAGTTGACATTATATTTGGCGGGCATACTCATGGAGGCCAGGTAAGGCTTCCACTGGTTGGAGCAGTAATTTCAGGATGTAAAATAAAGACAAAATTTGCCTCGGGCCTTTTTTATTTTAGAAATTTTGTTCTTTATGTGACCAGAGGTCTTGGAGAGGGCAGATATTCACAGTTCAGATTTTACTGCCAGCCGGAGGCAAGCCTCGTAAAGATATATAAAGCTAAATAGAAACAGCTAAATAATATTAATATTTCAAGCTGTTGAAGTGCAACTGATTTGCCGGCTATAGCAATTGATGAATGGCAATTATTTTAGTAATATTATTTCTGAGTAATAATTGTTTTATTTTACCTGTATGCTGCAAACAATTATATAATTTATATTATTTTTATGGATATTAGAAACAAACAAACTAAAAAAAGAAAAAAAAGACCGAGTCCAATCTTAAGATTTACTTTTATTATAATTCTTCTTGTGGCAGCCGGGTTTATTATCTTTTATAGTATTGATAATCCTGATTTTGTAAAAAATAAATTCTCTTCTCTTTTTAATGACAATGAAAGCGAATTAATGGTATCAGATTTACCAGAGACAGACACAGGTCAGTTAAGCAGTAGTGTTGAGGAGTCCGTTACCAGGGAAGATTCTGGTGAGAACGAAATAGAGAGTATAGATAATGGTAAAACTACTACTGAAGAAAGTATAGACAGTGATCAAACCGGGAGTGGCCTGTCTTTGTGGCAGAAAATAAAGAATTATTTTATAAATCGGAAAAATGGTGGAAAAGACGGAAAAGTTTACCCTTCCAGATTGGAAGTTAATTTTTATTTTTCCGGCCTTGGAGAAGAAAAGAAGCTGGTTTCTGAAAAGAGAACCATAATTGCAGGCAGTCCGGATATTGCAGTAAAAAATGCTGTTCAGGAATTGCTTAAAGGTCCTACCCAATCGTATCACTTTCCATTAATACCGGCTGGAACAAAGCTGCTTAATGTAGAGACTTATGAGAATATAGCCGAAATTGATCTTTCTCAGGAATTTCTGGAAAATAGCCTGGACACAAGAATTTTAGATGAATATATAATTTACTCCATTGTAAATACACTAACAGAAATTCCTGAAATAGAGGGAGTTATTTTTTATATAGAAGGTATAAGGATTAAAGTATACGGCAATGTGGACTTGTCCGTCCCGGCTATCAGGGATAAAGAATACATAGATGAGGAGTAGCTTCAGGAACTATTAAGTTCTGTGATAATATTATATCTAAATAAAGATAAAAATTGCTTTGCAAAAATCCTTATTTTTAATTAAAAGAAGAAGGACAAGACTAAAGGAAGTCATATTTAAAGAAATAATAAGATTATAGAGGGAGGTAATTTGAAAATACTTGTAACTGGTGGAGCAGGTTTTATCGGCTCAAATGTAGCAGATGGGCTGCTGGAGAAAAACTATGAAGTAGTTATAGTGGACGACCTTTCAAATGGAAAGAAAGAAAATATTCCAAAGGAAGCTGTATTCTACAGGTGTGATATTAGAGATAAAAAATTATACAGTATATTCAAAGAGGAAAAACCGGATATTGTAATACACAATGCGGCTCAGTTGAATGTAAGGGTATCAGTTGAAGACCCTCTGATGGATGCAGATATAAATATAATGGGAGGGCTTAATGTGATTAATGCATGCCACAGATATAATGTAGATAAAATAATATTTGCATCAAGTGGAGGCACAGTATACGGAGAGCAAAAATATTTCCCGGCAGATGAAGAACATCCTACCAGTCCTATATCACCATATGGTGTTGCAAAGCTTGCTACAGAAAACTATCTATACTATTTTTATAGAAGTTACAGCCTAAAATATATATCACTGAGATACGCTAATATATATGGTCCCAGACAGGATCCCTATGGAGAAGCAGGAGTAGTGGCCATATTTTCCAGTAAAATACTGGAAGGCAAGAACCCTACTATTAATGGAGATGGGCTTCAGACCAGGGATTACGTATATGTGGGGGATGTTGTGGATATAAATCTTAAAGTTATTGAAAGTGATTTTACCGGTCCTCTAAACGTAGGGACTGGTAGAGAGACTACAGTTGTAGAGCTGTTTAATATTTTAAAAGAATTATCAGGAAAAGACGATATTGAAGAAATTCACGGCCCTCCTAAAGAGGGAGAGCAGAGAAGAAGCCAGCTCTCCTATAAACTGGCCGAAAAAGCACTGGGCTGGCAGCCCAGGGTATCTATAGAAGAAGGCCTTAAGCTGACTTATGACTGGTTTAAAAAGAATATGTAAATGATTTGTAATATAAATATGCTAGAGTAAAATCATCATTATGAAAAATAAGCAGAGAGTAAATAAACGGAAAATACTTAATATAGTCCCTACTCCTTTTTTTGCTGACAGGGGCTGCCATATGAGGATACTGGGGGAGATGAAAGCGCTGGCAAATTATGGTTATCAGAATATTATTGTGACCTATCATAACGGCAGGGATCTGGAGGGACTTGATATCAGAAGGATTATAAATATCCCCTGGTACAGGAAACTGGAGGCAGGCCCGTCAATACATAAATTTTATATAGACATCCTCTTGTTTTTCAAAGCGGCGGCTGTATATTTTAAGGAAAAGCCTGATATTATATACGGTCATCTCCATGAGGGGGCATTTGTGGGGGGACTGGTCAAGTACCTTTTAACCTTCGGGAAAATTCCGCTTGTTTTCGATGTTCAGGGAAGTTTGACTTCGGAACTGGATACCTTCAACTGGATTAAGGGAAGAAAAGTAATAAGGTGGTTTTTTTATACGCTGGAGAAGTTTATCTGTAAGATGCCGGATTTTTTTATATGCAGCTCGGTATCCAATGGAGATATTATAAAAAATAGATTTCATATAAACCCGGATAAGGTCAGGGTTGTGATAGATGGGGTGCATACTGATTTTTTTAGCAAACCCCCAAATAAAGGATTTAAGGAGGAGCTGGGGATACCCGGAGATGCACCGCTTATAATATTTACCGGGGCACTGCTTGCCGCTAAAGGAATATGGAATTTAGTATCAGCCATTCCCTTGGTCCTGGAAAAAAGAAAAGACGTCCATTTCTTAATAGTGGGCTATCCTGTAGAAGAGACAGCTGCAAAAGTCAGGGAGCTCGGAGTGGAGGAAAATGCCCATTTTACCGGTATGATGGATTATTTTAAACTTCCTGATTATCTTGTAATCAGTGATATAGCAGTTGAGCCAAAAGTGGATAAGGCGGGCGAAGCCAGCGGGAAAGTCATAAATTATATGGGAGCCGGACTTCCTGTAGTATGCTTTGAAGGCAAGAATAACCGCCGGTTCTTAGGAGAAGGTGGGATCTATGCTGTTGATGATAAGGTAGAAAATCTCGCGGCTCAGATGATATGGGCTGTGGAGAATCCGTATGAAGCAAAAAGATTGGGAGAATTAAATAGGAAGAGGGTAGAAGAAGTATTTTCCTGGAACAACAGCATAAAAACTACGGTGGAAGCTTTTGAGAAATTGATTTCAAAGTAGTTTTTACTGATTAAATTTCTAATAAGTCTTTATAATTAAGGTAGATTGTAAGAAAATATATTTATTGATATCATACTTCAAAATTAGGTTTAAAATTTATTGACATTTTCTAAAGGAATAAGAATGAAAGTTTGTGTCATAGGAACAGGATATGTCGGCCTGGTTAGCGGCGTGTGTTTTGCTAAAATGTTTATTGATAATATATTTTAATTGGAGGTATAGTTTTGATAGACGGAGTTAAAATAAAAAAGCTCAAGGTTATTCCTGACGAGAGAGGCAGGCTTATGGAGATGCTTCGCTCTGATGATGATCTCTTTGTAAAATTCGGGCAGGTATATATGACCACTGCCTATCCCGGAGTGGTTAAAGGATGGCATTATCATAAAAGACAAATAGATAATATGGTAGTAGTAAAAGGAATGATGAAAGTGGTCTTATATGACAGCAGGAAGGGTTCACCTACATATAAAGAGGTAAATGAATTCTTTATTGGAATACATAACCCCATACTTCTTCAAATCCCCACCTATGTTTATCATGGTTTTAAATGCATTACAGAATATGAGGCAATATGTATAAATATCCCTTCTGAACCCTATAATTATAAAGAACCTGATGAGTACAGGGAGGATCCGCACAGCCCTGATATACCTTACTGCTGGGAAAGAAAAGATGGATAGAAATAATTATCTTATTATATGATGGGAGACGTATGAAATTTATAATTACTATTTTCAGAGATGAAGATGGAATGTATATTGCTGAGTGTCCTTCTATACCAGGCTGTATAAGTCAGGGAAAAACTGAAAAAGAAGCAGAAAAAAATATCCAGGATGCAATTAGGGAATGTCTTGAAGTTAGAGCAGAAAAAGGTATTCCACTAACAATATCTACACGTCAGGTGGAGGTTAAGGTTTAGTGCCGAAAGTCCCATTGCTGAAACCTAAAGAGGTCATAAGAGTCTTTAAAAAGTTCGGCTGGGTAGTAGCAAGAAGTAGTGGAAGTCATATAATTCTTACAAAAGAAGGAAATATATCAACATTATCTATACCAAATCATAATGAAATTGCTAGAGGAACTTTACGAGCATTAATTGATAAATCTGGTTTAACTATTGAAGATTTTATAAAAAAACTATAGATATACCTTACTGCTGGGAAAGAAAAGATGGATAGGAGGACTTAGTGGAAGATAGAAGTTTTAAAACACTGCTTATAACAGGCGGGGCAGGGTTTATCGGTAGCAACTTTATACATTACATTGCAAGGAAGTATCCGGAATATAAGATAATTAATCTGGATAAGCTTACTTATGCGGGGAATCTGGAAAACCTAAGAGATATAGAAAATAATCCCAATTATAAATTTATAAAAGGTGATATTGCTGATAGAAAAATTATAGATGAGATTTTTAAATCACGAAACATTGACGCTATTATAAATTTTGCAGCTGAATCTCATGTCGACCGGTCAATAGAAGACCCGGGTGTATTCATTCAGACTGATATCTACGGTACATATGTCTTGCTTGAAGCAGTAAAAAAATATAATAGCAGTATTTTCCTCCAGATAAGCACTGATGAAGTTTATGGTTCCATAACAGACGGTTCTTTTAGGGAAGACGATCCACTTAAGCCCAACAGTCCCTATTCCGCTTCCAAAGCCGGAGCAGAGATGATTGTAAGGTCTTTTTATAAAACATATAAAACTCCTGTTATTATTACCAGGACTTCAAATAATTTTGGACCCTATCAGTATCCTGAAAAATTAATTCCGCTGTTTGTGACCAATCTCATTGATGACATAAAGGTTCCATTATACGGAGATGGAATGAATGTAAGGGATTGGATTTATGTAGAGGATAACTGTGCTGCACTTGACTTAATCCTTCATAAGGGTGAAGTCGGAGAAGTGTATAATATAGGGGCAGGTAACGAAAAACCGAATATATGGATTACTAAAAAAATAATTGAGATTCTTGGAAAATCCGAGGATATGATTGAGCCGGTTACTGACAGGCTTGGCCATGACCGCCGTTATTCCGTTGACTGTTCTAAAATAAAAAAGGAATTTGGCTGGAATGCTCGATATGACTTTGAGGAAGCACTGGAGAAGACTGTACGATGGTATATGGGTAATGAAGATTGGTGGAGTCCACTTAAGAAAAAAAGTATTTAAGCTTTTTATTGACATTTTATAACAATAAGTTATACTGTTGGTAGTAATGGAAGTAAAACTCTTATGTCAAATATAAAGACTGCGGTATCAATTAAAGAATCTCTATTTAAAGAAGCTGAGACTTTAGCAAAGAAATTAGAAATCTCACGGAGTAAGCTATTTGCAGTAGCGCTTGAAAATTTTATAAGACAACAAGAAAATAGAGAACTATTAAAAAAAATAAACGAAGTCCATAGCCAAGTATTTAGCCCTGATGAAGAGAGTTATAGAAAACAAATAAGAGACTATCACAGGCGCTCCCTGGAGGATGAATGATAGTTAATCAGGGGGATATTTTTTGGGTGGATCTAGGCAAGCCTTCTGGATCTGGACCTGGCTATAGACATCCACATGTTGTTATTCAAAATAATTTGTTTAACAAAAGCTTAATTAATACAGCTGTTGTTTGTGTCCTGACTTCAAATTTAAAAAGAGCTAAATCTCCCGGGAATGTTTTACTACTTCCCAATGAAGCAAATCTTTCAAAACAAAGTGTAGTTAACATATCTCAGATTTTTACTGTTGATAAAAAAGATTTGGTTGAAAAAATTGGAACTCTAAGTTCAGAAAGAACTCAGGAAATCTTAGATGGTATAAATTTACTTTTGGAGCCCAGAGATATATTATAAACTGCTCAAGGCTGGTATCTGGCCTGGGATATTCTTCCTGATTTTTCCATTCTAATAAACTTTGAGCT
>JADBLP010000082.1:0-2919 GCA_014894375.1 Actinomycetota bacterium
TGTCTGTCCGTTAAACATGTAATTGTAAGCACCACTTATATATGGTTTGAGCGATGACAGCATATTATCTCTTGCTTCACTGGCTTTAGCAGAAGTTTTACTTCCTTTAATTTTACTTGCCATTACATCTGAAAGAGTATCAAGAGTAGGAAAAGTTTCCGGTAGTATTTTACTTTTAAAATTAATGCCTTTTTTCTCGTAGCAGTCCCTTATATCTTCTTCCAGCAAAGCCTCATCAAAGGGCTTTAAATCTTTCAGTATCCATTTAAAAAACATCATAGCGTCCATTATTTTTGTAGAAAGGTAGGTCCCTATATCTGTTGAGTCCTCTCCAAAATCGTCACTGTCAACTACTGTATTTCTTATGTGGAATGGGTTTGAGATCACCCCGGAAGTGGGGCTGAACTTATATCTCTTTCCCCATGGATAGTAAAATTCACCCTCAAGATCAAACATTATTATGTAGTCTCTGTAAGGCACGTGCCTTATTGCATCTGTTTTAATCCTGAAGGATTTACCGGATCCGGAATCTGCTATTATACATTCATGGGGATTGTTATATATTTTATTGTAGGTATCTATTATGACAAGCCCGCCTGATACAACATTTTCTCCTATAAAGATACCCTTTGGTTCCATAAGCTCTGAGGAGTCATAAGGTATGAGTGAGGCCACATCTCTTGTAGTTAAGTTCCATACATAGTTCTGCGTTATTTTATTATCAGCAAGTATTGGAAGAGTGGTTATGTATGGGTCATAACCTTTATATTTTAACTCTGTTGCCTGGCAATAAGCACTGGATATTTTAGAACGAAGAAGATTTGAAAGGGTATTTAAGGCTTTAATATCAGCAGCAGATATTCCTATCGTTATATTTGTATCGTATAAGCTTACATTATCACTGCCCAGCTCGGCTATCATCGCTGCAGCACTTTCCTTTTGGGCCTGGTATTTCTGTCGCAGAAATTCGTCCTTGCTATAGTCAAGGGCTTTAGCTCCTATTTCATTAACGGCTTTTGAAAGCTCCCTGGCTATTGTAGCCTTATTTTTAGGCGTTAGGGTTATAGCAATATTTATATCGCCTTTTGTATTAAAAACTCTCCTTAGCCATCTGTATCGCTCAACTGTAGCCGGATATTTTATTATGGAATAAAACCGGTAAATTCGGTTTTCTATTTCAATGTGTCTTCCATCCTTAAAGATTCTTGCATTTTCAGGAAGTATGTTTTCTATTTCCCAATCTTCCCTGCATGGCTCAACCTGGGAACTTTCCGGATTCATTCTCGCATAAAGAAGCGCTTTTATATCTTTTTTTAAAAGCTGATCTACATACATGTCGGCAACTTCAAGTTCACCCTTAAAAGACTGGTAAGCGTCATTTAAAAGTTCTTGTGCAGAATTAAAATTTGTATCCTTAACTTCAAAAACTGTATAAAAATTTAAGACATTTCTGCTTTTGCCTGCCATAGACTGGATATGCTTTTTTTGCTGCTCAAGAAGTATTAATTTAATTTCAGAGTTAAGCTCAAGTTTGGCCTTCTCTATGTTTGCAATATTGGTTTCAATATTTACACCCTCAGACTGGATATATATTCCAATCCTTCCATCAAATGAGGACAGTGCCCCCTGTATGGATTCACTTATTATCTCCAGGCTCTCATTTGACAGCAGCTCACCGTTAACGGGGCTGACTTTTAGAACTATTTTATATATACCGTCTTTTGCCACTATCAGGTCGCCAATGCTTTCTATGGGCAGGCAAAAATTACTCTTGGCCTCTTTTTTCTTGCCTTGGTTCAAACCTAGTAAATCTTTTACTAAAGCTAACATTGCCTATATTCCTTTCAAAATACATTTCTTTTGCTAATGTATACTTAATAATATCTTTAAGTATTGTAAAACCTGTTTCCCTTTGATGAAATTCAGAAAACATGCCTATAGTAATTCCCAGCAGCAAAACGCCTATAAAAAATATAACTGGACTGAAATATTTTATAACCAATACAATTATTGTTATTGCAATTGGAAGCATTACAGAGAAGTTCTTAAGGGGCATTAGCCCTATCATTATACGTCCGTCAACATGCCTTGGGAGTTTTCTTTTTTTATCGCCTGTTTCATTCATTTATTTTACCTCTTCATCATCATAGAAATCATGCCTATTCGTCCGGCAGAACCGGCTGATGAGACCAGTGTTGATGAAGTGCCGGTCCTGTATAAATACTGACGCAGTATCTGCGGCCCCTTTAGGCCCACTGCAATTGTTCCTATGGATAGAATTATCATCATCATCATGTTTTCTACCCCTCCCATTATTGAAAGAAGTATCTGCAAGATTAAAAAATGAATTGTCTGGGTAAAAATTACAGCTATCACTTCTCTAATCCATACCTGCAACCCATCACTGTTGTTTATTACTGACAGTGCTACCAGTGGAGAGGCAAGTATTGCAATTAATGTCTCTATATAACGGATGGCCCCGGCAATACCCAGAGCAAAGAGTGCTATTATAAGAATTAAAAACATTACTCTTAGTATATTTTCTTCTATTATAAGTCCCCAGGCTGACTGAAAAGAATCTTCAATCCTTGAAACATCTATTCCTACTTCGCCTATAAAACCTATCAGTGCATTATTTAATGGTAGGAAAACAAGTGTAACTGTTTTTGGAAGGATATATATAAGACCACCTGCAAAAGTAACATGAATAAAATAAGTACCTATTGATTTCTCATTCTGGTACATAACACCTGAAACCTGCCTAAAAACGGCCAACACCACAAAAATAACCAGTAGCCCCCCGGCAAAAAATTGTACTCCTTTTAGGTACTCGTCAAAATTAGTAAGATATTTGCCAGGCTCTGTAGGGTCAATTACAACCTGTGCGATGTATCAAAACATAAAATTAAGAAGGCTTTC
>JADBLP010000056.1:0-49381 GCA_014894375.1 Actinomycetota bacterium
GTGGAAGGACTATAGGAGCTGGCAGTGTTACCAGGATAATTGAATAGAAAAAAGGAGAAAGGTAATTAAAAGCGGGAGGAATTGTAATGGCGGAAGGTAAATTAGGTCAGAAAATTAGAATCAAATTAAAAGCTTATGATCATGAAGTTATTGATCGTTCGGCAAAAAAAATAGTGGAGACTGTTGAGAGTTCTGGCGCCAAAGTTTCTGGCCCAATTCCACTACCGAATAAAAAAAATATATATTGTGTTATAAGATCTCCTCATGTAAATAAAGATTCGAGGGAGCATTTTGAAATAAGAACTCATAAAAGGCTTATAGATATTATTGATCCTACTCCAAAAACAGTAGACTTGCTGATGAGGCTCAGTTTACCGGCAGGTGTGGGTATAGAAATAAAGTCTTAATACATAGTAAGGTATTTCCCGGGAAGTGGTGTAAAGATGATAAATGCGATATATGGAAAAAAACTTGGATGTACTCAAATATTTAATGAAAGTGGCAATGCATTGTATGTTACGGCGATTGAAGCTGAGCCATGTATAGTTGTCCAGGTTAAGGATGATAAAAAAGATGGATATAATGCTCTAAAAGTAGGTTTTGGTAAAATCAAAGAGAGAAAAGCAACTAAACCGCACGAGGGTGAATTTTCAAAAAATAAAGTAGATTTAAAGAGGAGCTTAAGGGAAATCAGAGTGGATAAATTTGACCAGGAATATAAGCCTGGAGATAGCCTGGATGTTAAAATTTTCAAGGTAGGAGATAAAGTCAAAATAACCGGAAATAGTAAAGGTAAAGGATTTGCCGGAGTAATAAAAAGACATGGGTTTCATAGGGGAAGAATGAGCCATGGTTCTCATTCCCATAGAATACCAGGTTCGGTAGGAATGTGTGCCACTCCTTCAAGGATAGCAAAGGGCAAGAAGATGCCTGGAAGAATGGGAGGCAGCAAAGTTACTATTTCTGGATCAGAGATAGTCGATATAATTGAAGACCAGAATTTAATTTTAGTTAAAGGAAGCGTTCCGGGTGCTAAGGGCAGTTTAGTTTTTTTAAGGAAGGTTTAGTAAATTATAAAGTTTTTGGGAGAATGAAATGGCCAGTTTGAATGTCGTTGATTCAGATGGAAAGGAATTGGAAAAAATAAACATATCCAGTGAAATAATAGGTCAGAAAATGAATTCCGAGATCCTGTACCAGGAAGTAAGAAGATATCTTGCTTCTATGAGATCTGGAACACACAATACCAAAGATAGAGGTGAAGTAAGAGGCGGCGGGAGAAAACCCTGGAGGCAGAAAGGTACTGGAAATGCCAGGGCTGGTTCCATCCGTTCTCCAATATGGAGAGGCGGTGGAGTGGTTTTTGGGCCTAAGCCAAGAGATTATTCTTTTAAATTAAATAAAAAAGTAATAAAGAAGGCAAAGTTAATAGCATTATCAGAAAAGCTTAAAAATAAAAAAATTATTGTGATTGATAAATTAAGTTTTAAAAATCCGGAAACAAAAAAAGCAGCAGAAATACTAAAGAAACTTAATTTGGATAGGGGTAAAGTACTTATGGTTTTTGATAGTTTAAATATTAGTGAAGTAAAATCCTTCAGGAATATTGGCAACGTTACGGTAGAAAGCGCAAAGGGGCTAAATGCTTATATTATCCTTGCAGCAGATTATGTGGTTTTTACCAAAAGCTCACTGAATAATTTTATTGAGAGGTTAGGCAATGGAAGATCCTAGAGATATAATTCTTTCTCCGGTTGTATCGGAAAAAAGTTATGCTGCGGTTCAGAATAAAAGATATTCTTTTTTTGTCGATATTAGGGTAAAAAAAAGTGAGATAAAGAGGGCAATTGAAGAGATATTTAAGGTTAAGGTTTTGAAAATAAGTACCATGAATATTAAATCTAAGCCAAAGAGATTAGGAAGATCGGTAGGTACGAGCACCCGTAAAAAAAGAGCTGTAGTTACTCTGGGTAAAAAAGATAAAATTGATTTTTTTGAATCAGTCTGATTTAGTTTGGAGGTATAAAAGTTGGCTGTTAAAAAATATAAACCCACGACTCCTGGGAGAAGGTTTGCAACAGTTTCTGATTTTTCGGATTTAACAAAAAAAAGACCGGAGAAATCGCTCACCAGGTCTTTAAAAAGAGATGCCGGTAGAAATGCTAATGGCAGAATTACTAGGAGACATAGCGGTGGTGGACATAAAAGATTATATAGAATTATAGATTTTAAAAGATTAAAAGACGGTATTCCGGCTAAGGTAGAAGCAATTGAATACGATCCTAACAGAAGTGCCAGGATTGCTCTTGTCATTTATAAGGATGGGGAAAGGAGCTATATAATTGCTCCCCTTAAGTTAAAAGTGGGAGATATTGTAATGTCAGGAGAAAAGGCTGATATTAAAGTGGGTAACGCTCTTCCCTTAAAAAATATACCGGTTGGAACGATAATTCACAATATAGAGCTTAAGGAAGGAAAAGGGGCAGAATTAGCTAGATCAGCAGGTGGATATGCTCAGCTTCTGGCAAAAGAGGGAAAATATGCTAATATAAAGCTTCCTTCAAGCGAAGTTAGATTGGTAGGGTTGAATTGCAGAGCCTGTATTGGTCAGATTGGAAATACAACCCATGGAATAATTCGGCTGGGTAAGGCAGGAAGGAAAAGATGGCTGGGAATAAGACCATCGGTTAGAGGAACGGCAATGAATCCTATTGACCATCCTCATGGTGGAGGCGAAGGGAAAAATAAAAGTTCTGGAAGACACCCTTGTACTCCCTGGGGGAAACCCACGCTGGGCTATAGGACAAGAAAGAAAAATAGTGAAACTGATAAATATATAATCAGGAGAAGGAATAAATAATGGGTTTGAATTTTACATTTGGAGGAGAACTGGAATGTCAAGGTCTTTAAAAAAAGGTCCCTTTATTGAAGAAAAGTTATTAAAAAGAATAAATAAGCTAAATGAATCAGGAGAGAAAAAAATCATAAAGACCTGGTCTAGAAGTTCAACTATATTTCCGGAAATGGTTGGGCACACTATAGCTGTTCATGATGGAAGAAGACATGTCCCTATATTCATATCGGAGTCTATGGTAGGTCATAAGTTAGGGGAATTTGCGCCGTCAAGATCTATAAGGCCACATGTTTATAAAGGAAAGAGTGAAAGGGTAGCTACTGTTAAGAAGTAAGTAAAGCGCAGTAGTCTAAAGAGGGAGTTAGAGTTTTGGAAACCAAGGCTGTTGAAAAGTACATAAGAATATCATCAAGAAAAATAAAATATGTTGTTGATTTGATAAAATCAAAGTCAATAGAGAATGCTATAGATATATTGTCTTTTACACCTAAGGCGGCAGCAGCTGTGGTAAAGAAAGCTATACAAAGTGCCGTAGCTAACGCTACTGAAAATCACAAAATGAAAGAAGAAGATTTGTTTATTTCTAGAATATTGGTAAATGAAGGGCCAACTTTAAAGAGGTTCAGGCCAAGAGCCAGGGGCAGGGCTACTAAAATTAGAAAGAGAACTTCGCATCTATCGGTTTATGTATCTAATGGTAAAGAGAAGGAGGCTTAGGAGATGGGTCATAAGGTGAATCCTAATGGGTTTAGGCTTGTAATTAATAAAGGGTGGCAATCCAGATGGTTTGCTGAAAAAGACTATGCCAAGTTTCTCAAAGAAGATATCATTATAAGGAATATAATTGAGGGTCAGCTAGAAAATGCCGGGGTTTCAAAAATCGAGATTGAAAGAACGGAAGAAGAAGTGAAAGTAGATATGCATACTTCCAAGCCGGGTATAGTTATAGGTAGAAGAGGGGCGAATATTAATGACATCAGGAATTTAATAGAGAAAAAAACTGGGAGTATTATACAGTTGAATATAATAGAAATTAAGAAGCCTGAACTGATTGCAAAATTAGTAGCTGAGGGTATTGCCTCACAACTAGTTGGAAGAGTTAGCTTTAGAAAAGCTATGAAAAAAGCTATTTCATTATGTATGAAAGCAGGAGCAAAAGGTATAAGAGTCCAATGTGCTGGAAGATTGGGCGGAGCAGAGATGGCCAGGACTGAATGGTATAGAGAAGGAAGAGTCCCGCTGCATACTCTTAGAGCGAATATTGATTATGGATTTGCAGAAGCAAATACGACTTTTGGTAAAATTGGAGTTAAAGTCTGGATATACTTAGGAGATATCATACTGGATAAGGGAGAGATGGGAAAGGAAAGAAAACTTGATAAAAGGAAGAAGGAAAAAGAAATAATTTCAAGTTAGGAGATATTTATGGCAGCAATGTTAATGCCTAAACGGGTAAAATATAGAAAAGTACAAAGAGGAAGAATGAAAGGTATTGCCAAAGGTGGTACTAAGCTCTCTTTTGGAGAATATGGGCTGCAGGCACTTGAATGTGGCTGGTTAACAAGCAGGCAGGTAGAAGCTGCAAGGGTAGCTCTTACCAGGTATATAAAAAGGGGAGGAAAAGTATGGATAAATGTTTTTCCTCATAAACCTGTTACCAAAAAACCGGCTGAAACCCGTATGGGCGGAGGAAAAGGTGCGCCGGAAAATTGGGTAGTTGTGGTTAAGCCTGGAAGAATCTTATTTGAGATTTCGGGCGTTAGTATGGAAGTTGCAAAGGAAGCAATTAGATTGGCTTCTAATAAATTGTCTATAAAATCAAAATTTGTTTATGAAGAACTATAACAAACCGGGTGGGAAATGAGAATAAGTGAGATAAAGGAACAAACAAAAGAAGAATTAGAAGCAAAACTAGTGGATATAAAAAAGAGTGTTTTTAATTTGAAGTTTCAAAAAGCTACAGGGCAATTAGAAAATCCGGTAAAGATACGAAATTTAAGGAAAGATATTGCCAGAATAAAAACTTTACTTAGAGAGAAAGAGCTCAAGTATAAAGATTAATGAGGAAAGCAAGAAATCAGGCAGAGAGAAATAAGGGGGTTTTTTTGGAAAGAGGAAAAGTAAAAGTAAGAGTGGGAACAGTAGTAAGTGACAAAATGGATAAGACGGTTGTTGTTGCCGTAGAATCTCATTATAAACACCCTTTATACAAGAAGATTTTAAAGAAAATAAAGAAATTGAAGGTACACGATCCTGAAGGCAGTTGTAAGCTTGGTGATATAGTAAAGATTTCTGAAATAAGGCCTATTAGTAAGACTAAGAGGTGGAGACTGGTCGAGGTAATTAGGAAAGCGGAGTAGAGAAGGATTTAAAAATGATTCAAGCTGAGAGTAAGGTAAAAGTGGCGGATAATACCGGTGCAAGGGAAATTAAATGCTTTAAAGTTTTAGGGGGAACAAGAAAGAGGTATGCACGTGTTGGGGATACTTTTATTGCTGCAGTAAAAGTAGCAAATCCAGGAGGGGTAGTAAAGAAAAGCGATATAGTAACGGCTGTACTTGTAAGATCAAAAAAAACATTTAGGAGGCCCGACGGATCGTATATAAGGTTTGATGATAACGCGGCAGTTATTATTGATGTACAGAATAACCCGAGAGGGACCAGAATATTTGGTCCAGTAGCAAGAGAACTAAGAGATAAAAATTTTATGAAGATAATTTCACTCGCACCAGAGGTAATTTAGTTATTTGTAGCAGGAGCATTAAAAATGTTAAAAATAAAGAAAAATGATAAGGTTGAGATAATAAAAGGAAAAGATAAAGGAAAAACAGGAAAAGTACTTAGAATAGAGTCCGTTACAAATAGATTATATGTTGAGGGTACTAATATTATAAATAAGCATGTCAGGCAGAAGGATCAAAGCAAACCTGGCGGTATTATTAAAAAGGAAGGACCCATTAAAATTTCAAATGTTAAACTTGTTTGCCCTAATTGCGGAAAGCCAGCAAGAGTGGGTTTTGAAGTTAAGGATTCTGGTGAAAAAGTCAGGATATGTAAGAAGTGCAATCAGCAGATTTAAAGGATAAATGCTTGAGGTGATATTGATGGAGCCGAGATTAAAAGAAAAATATAAAAAAGAAATAATTCCTAAAATGTTAAAAAATCGTAAATTTAATAATGTAATGGAATTACCCAGGATAAATAAAATCACTGTAAATATGGGTATTGGCTCTGCGATTCAAAATATAAAAGAATTGGAATCTGCTAGCCAGGATCTGGCTAAAATTACAGGCCAGAAGCCTGTTATAACAAAAGCCAGAAAATCGGTTGCGGGATTTAAGCTCAGACAGGGAAACCCAATAGGCTGTATGGTTACTTTAAGGGGAAAGAGAATGTATGAGTTTTTGGATAGACTGCTTAGTATAGCAATTCCAAGAATTAGGGATTTTAGAGGTCTTTCTAAAAAAAGTTTTGATGGTACTGGAAATTATACTATTGGCATAAAAGAACAGTTAATTTTTCCAGAAGTAGAGTATGACAGTATTTTAAGTGTAAAAGGTATGAATATTACTATTACCACCAGTGCGGAAAATGATGATGAAGCATTATTTTTACTGGAGGAGTTTGGGTTTCCATTTAAAAAATAAAAAAACGCAAGTTTTATAAAGGAGACATTTATTGGCAAAGAAATCACTTATAGAAAAACAAAGAAGAGAGCCTAAATACAAAACAAGAAAGTACAGCAGATGTTTTAGGTGTGGTAGACCCAGAGGTTATTATAGAAAGTTTGGATTATGTAGAATTTGTCTTAGAGAAATGGCTCATGAAGGAAAAATTCCTGGACTAACCAAGTCCAGTTGGTAAAAGGAGGTTTTATGTCGGCAGTCACAGATCCTGTTTCAGATATGTTAACCAGAATAAGGAATGGCTATATTGCTAAGCTGGATAGTGTCAGTATACCTTATTCAAAACTTAAAACAGAAATAGCCATGATATTGGATGAAGAAGGTTATATAAGAAGTTATGAAATCTGTAAAGATGAAAATGTTGGTGGCTTAATTAAAGTATACTTAAAATATGATAAAGACAAAAAGAGTGTTATAACCGCGCTTAAAAGAATAAGCAAACCAGGACTCAGGGTTTATGCGCAAAAGGATGAAATTCCCAGGGTTCTTGGTGGTTTAGGAACAGTTATATTGTCTACGTCAAAAGGTGTACTTACAGGTACAGGAGCCAAAAAACTAGGAGTTGGCGGGGAAGTAATATGTTCTATATGGTAGAAAGAGAAAATGGTTAGAAAGGTGAGTTTAAAGTGTCAAGAATAGGAAGGAAGCCTATTGATGTACCGGAAGAAGTAGAGATCAAAATAGATAAGGACAATATTAGTGTAAAGGGAAAATTAGGAGAGCTTTCTCAAAAGTTTGACAACACTTCTGTTAAATTAAGTATGGAAGACAGTAGGTTAACTGTTATTCCAGTTTCGAATAGTAATGAGAATAGAGCTAAACATGGTCTTTATAGAAGCCTTTTGAATAACATGGTTATAGGTGTAAGCAGCGGTTTTAGCAAAACCTTAATAATAGTCGGTGTGGGTTTTAGAGCCAGTAAGAAAGGAAATGATCTGGAAATATTGGCAGGATATTCAAATCCGGTAATAGTCAATCCTCTTCAAGGGATATCATTTGATGTCCCGGATAATACCACAATTGTGGTTAAAGGAATAGATAAACAGGTAGTTGGAGAAATGGCTGCTAAGATCAGGAGTATAAGGAAACCGGAACCTTATAAGGGTAAAGGCATAAAATATAGTGATGAAGTTATAAGAAGAAAAGTTGGTAAAACAGGTATTACCAGCGGTTCTTAAATTTATTATAGGAGATTTTATGAAGAGCAAAACTGAAAAAAGGGATAAAAGTTTAAGAAGAAAAGTAAGGAGCAGGTTTAAAATTAAAAGAAGCAGCAATCGTATGAGACTCTCTGTTCACCGGAGCAATAAATATATTTACGGTCAGATAATAGATGATAGCGCCGGCACTGCACTGGTTGGTATATCAAGCAAGAAAATTGAAAGCAAAGATGGAGATAAAGGGAAAATAGATATAAGCTTTAGGACTGGAGAAGCCCTGGCTAAAATGGCAAAGAAGAAAAGTATAAATGAAATAGTTTTTGATAGAAGTGGTTACAAGTATCATGGTAGAGTAAAAGCCCTGGCTGAAGGTGCAAGAAAAGGCGGATTGAAATTTTAACCCTATTTTTAAGGAGGATATTTAGTGGCTAATCTTTCTAAAGATACAGAATTAAGTGAAAAGGTCATAAAAATAAATAGAGTAGCGAAAGTGGTTAAGGGCGGTAGAAGATTTAGCTTTAGTGCTCTTGTAGCAGTTGGTAATATGAATGGTACGGTTGGTATTGGTTTTGGTAAAGCTAACGAGGTTTCAACCGCAATCCAAAAAGGCATTAATAATGCAAAGAAAAATATGTTTAAAGTGCCTTTGACTGATGGAACCATACCCCATCCAATTGATGGTTGGTTTGGCGCAGGTCATGTCTTTATGAAGCCGGCTTCTCGCGGTAAAGGAGTAATTGCCGGTGGACCGGTAAGAATAATAATGGAATTGGCTGGTGTAAAGGATATTCTTACAAAATCATTGGGAAGTGCCAACGCTTTAAATATAGTTAATGCAACTATTAGTGGTCTAAAGATGCTTAAAACACCGGAGCAGATTGCAGGTATGCGGAAGATAGAAGAACCGGAAGTTAATTAATATTATGGGTTTGGATAATACTGGAAGGAGAAAATGGTGAAGCTTTGTGATATAAGATCTCCTAAGTCTATAAAAAAAAAGAAAAGAGTAGGCAGAGGTAACGGTTCTGGACACGGGACCACCAGCGGAAGGGGCACGAAAGGACAGTTGTCCCGATCAGGTGGTAAAACCAGAATAGGTTTTGAAGGCGGACAGATGCCCCTACAAAGGAGATTACCGCATCTCAAAGGTTTTAAAAATACCAGGAAGAAAATAAATAATATAATTAATGTGTTGCAGTTAGAAAAGTTCAAAGATGATAGTGTTGTTGACTATGATTTTTTAGAAAAGAATGGCCTTATTGTGAAAAAGTCAAATCCTGTAAAAATATTGGGTAATGGCAAGCTTACTAAAAAAATAACTGTTAAAGCCAATTATTTCAGCAGGAGCGCTGCAGCTAAAATTGAAAAAGCTGGTGGAAAAGTAGAGGTGATTTAATGTTCCGGGCTATTATAAATGCCTTTAAAATTAAAGAAGTCAGAAACAAAATATTATTCACTATTGGTATTTTAGCCATTTATAGATTTGGAGCTAATATTACTATACCGGGAGTAGATGCAACCAAAATCCTGGGACAGGTTGAAACCGGGGTAATGGGTATGATGGATTTATTTTCAGGAGGAGCGCTGGGAAAATTTGCAGTATTTTCTCTGGGTATTATGCCTTACATAACTGCCTCTATTGTAATGCAGCTTCTTCAAGTTGTAATTCCTAGGCTGGAGCAGCTGGCAAAGGAAGGAGAAACCGGCAGGAGAAAAATAAATCAAATAGCAAGATATATGACCGTAGTGCTAGCTTTAATGCAATCTACAGCAATGGTTTTTTTCTTTAGAAATTTTGGCGCTATACCTAATTTTGACTCTATACATGTTGCTTTGATTATTATTACATTAGTTGCTGGAACCATCATTATAATGTGGTTAGGTGAATTGATAAATATTCATGGAATAGGAAATGGAATTTCACTTATAATATTTGCCAGTATAATTTCCAGAATACCAGGGCAGTTTATAAGTCTATTTAGACTGCGGGGTACGAATTACTTCTTTTTAGCCCTTTTTGCAATTTTATCTATTGGTATAATTATAGCTGTAATACTTATCCAGCAAGGTGAGAGAAAAATACCTGTTCAGTATGCAAAACGAATTGTAGGAAGAAAAGTTTTTGGCGGACAAAGTACTTACATACCACTCAAAGTTAATCAATCTGGAGTAATGCCCATAATTCTGGCTATATCAGTTATGCTTTTTCCTGCAACAATTGCACAATTTAGTACCAACAGATGGGTACAATCCTTTGCTAATGTGTTAAGTCCAACTATACAGGGAAGAATCAATCCAATTTATGCCATTGCTTATACTATTCTTATTATTATATTTGCTTACTTTTATACCGCTATTACTTTTAATCCTCTGGACACTGCAGATAATCTGAGAAGGTACGGTGGATTTATACCAGGACTACGACCTGGAAAAAATACAGCAGATTACTTAACAAATATTTTAAACAGGATAACATTACCAGGTGCTATATTTTTAGCAATAATTGCTCTTCTTCCTGAGGTATTGATTGACTATATGAAAATACCTTTTAAATTTGGTGGAACATCTATACTTATTGCTGTAAGTGTTGCTTTAGAAACTATGAGACAACTTGAGTCTCAGCTTACCATGAGGGATTATGAGGGGTTTCTAAAATGAGGATAGTTTTAATTGGAGCTCCGGGTGCGGGAAAGGGGACTCAGGCAAAAGTAATTTCTAATAAATTTAATATACCGTGTATTTCGACGGGAGATATTTTAAGAAATGAAATAAATAAAGGGTCTGAGTTAGGAAAAAAGGCAGTTAAATTTGTTGAGAGCGGGAAATTAGTTCCAGATGAAATAATAATTGAAATAATAAAGAATATGATAAGAAACAGTAGGTCAGAAAATGGGTTTTTAATGGATGGTTTTCCGCGGAATTTAAAGCAGGCAAAAATGTTTTCAAGTACACTGGTTCATCTGGGGATAAAGTTGGATAAAGTAATAAATATAGTTGTTGGTAAAGATGAGGTTATTGGCAGACTCAGCAAGAGAGGAACCTGCAAGGTGTGTAAAAGTGTATTCAGTATTAATAATAACAATGAAAACTTTATAAAGTGTCCAGAATGTGGAGGAGATTTACTAAAAAGAAAAGATGATGATGTGGAGGTTATTAAGCACAGGATGGAAGTGTACGAATCTGAAACCATACCACTTATTAATTTTTATGCTGATAAAGGACTGCTGGTAAATATCGATGGTTCCGGAGAAGAGAAAGAAATAACCGAAAGGATATTAAAATTTCTATGATAATATGCAAATCGGCGGATGAAATCAGATTAATGCGGGAGGCTGGCAGGATTGTAGCTAAAGTTTTTTTAAAAATAGAAGAAATTATAAAGCCTGGTATCACTACTGGTTATATAGATAAGATTGCCGAAGAGGTTATAACCGGTGAAAAGGCTGTTCCTGCTTTTAAGGGTTATGTAGGGAAGGTTGGCAAAAAACCCTTTCCCAATAGTGCCTGTATATCAATTGATGAACAAGTGGTTCATGGTATTCCAGGCAAGAGAGTTATAAAGGACGGAGAACTTGTCTCTATAGATATTGGAGTTAAAATAAATGGTTTTTATGGAGATGCTACACGGACTTATAAAGTTGGAAATGTAAGTAAGATTGCTGAAAGGCTATGGAATGCTACCAAAGAGGCACTTGATAAAAGTATAGAGCTGTGCGTCGTTGGAAATAGACTGTCAGATATCTCAAGTGTAATTGAAAACAGAGCCATGATGGATGGTTTTTCAGTGGTTAAAGATTTTGTAGGTCATGGAATTGGTAGAGAAATGCATGAGGACCCCCAGATATTAAACTACGGGCCTCCTGGACAGGGACCGGTTCTAAAGCAGGGTATGGTTTTAGCCATAGAGCCTATGTTTAATCAGGGCAGTAGTGATGTTGAAATATTAAGTGATCTGTGGACTGTTGTGACAATGGACAGTAAGCTTTCCTGTCACTTTGAGGATACGGTAGCGGTATTGGAAAATGGTCCTTTGATATTAACCAGAATTTAATAGCAGTAGTAAAATATTGTGGACATACTAAAAGTTTTTTGATAACCTACGTATTTGCGTTATTTTTAAATTGAAAATATTAGCACGGGGGTTTAAAGATTTCAAAAAAAGAAGGCATAATAGAAGCCGAGGGAACTATTTTAGAAGCACTTCCTAATGCTATGTTCAGGGTAGAGCTTGATAATGGTCATAAGGTATTGGCGCATATTTCAGGTAAAATGAGAATGCATTATATAAAAATTTTACCTGGTGATAAAGTTAAAGTCGAAATATCACCTTATGATCTAAATAGAGGAAGAATTACTTTTAGAAAAAAGTAATTATATTTAAAATTTGTATTTTAAGGTTTGAATGATGGGAAGAAGATGACGGAAAGAAGGAATAAGAATGAAAGTTAAACCATCAGTTAAAAAAATATGTAAAAGCTGTAAGGTTATAAAAAGAGAAGGAAAAGTTATTATTATTTGTAAAAATCCCCGTCATAAGCAGAGGCAGGGTTAAGGAGGTTTCCAGTTGGTAAGAATTTCAGGTGTTGATATACCAAATGATAAGCACATTTGCATAGCTCTGACTTACATTTTTGGCATTGGCAGGTCAGCGGCAGAAGTAATGCTGGACAAACTAAATATTAATAAAAGTATAAAGGCTAAAGATCTCAGTGAAGATGAACTAGTCAAGATAAGAGAATATATAGAAAAGAACTACACTATTGAGGGAGATCTTAGAAGAGAAGTAAGCCAGAATATAAAAAGACTAATCGAGATAAACTCTTACAGGGGCATCAGGCATAAAAGAGGATTGCCGGTTAGGGGTCAGAGGACTCACACAAATGCCAGGACCAGGAAAGGTAAGAGAAGAAGTGTTGGTATAAAGAAAAGTCAGTCATAATAAAAATTTCAGGAGGTAAATTTGGTTAAAAAAACTACCAGTAAAAGAAGAGTAAAAAGTAAAGAAAGAAAAAATATACCTTACGGGATTGCACATATTCAGTCTACTTTTAATAATACTATTGTGAATATAACTGACTTGAATGGTAATACTATTGCCTGGGGTAGTGCTGGAGGACAGGGTTTCAAAGGTTCCAGAAAAAGTACTCCGTTTGCTGCTCAAATAACTGCAACTGCAGTGGCTAGAAATGCTAGGGAGCATGGAGTTACTAGAGTAGATGTGAGAGTTAAGGGTGTTGGGTCTGGCAGGGAAACTGCTGTAAGGTCTCTTCAGGCAGCTGGACTGGAAATTGGTGATATAATTGATGTAACGCCGGTACCTCATAACGGCTGCAGGCAACCTAAGAGGAGAAGAGTTTAAAAAAGTTTAAAATAAGGAGTTATAATAAATGGCAGTAGCTAAAGGGCCTGCCTGCAAACAGTGCAGGAGAGAAAGAGTAAAGTTATTTTTAAAAGGACAGAGATGTTTTTCTGATAAGTGTGTATTGGAAAAAAAGCCTTACGCTCCTGGGCAGAGAGCTAAGAGAAGACTTATGGAAACTGATTATTGCGTACAGCTAAGAGAAAAACAAAAAGCTAAGAGATATTACGGGGTATGGGAGAGGCAATTTAAAAATTATTACAAAAAAGCAGTGAAGAGAAAAGGAGTTACTGGAGAAATATTACTCCAGTTACTGGAGACCAGGCTTGATAATATTGTTTATGTTATGGGTTTTGCTGCATCCAGAGTTCAGGCCAGGCAGTTAATTAACCACGGGCATATTCAAGTTAACGGCAGGAAAGTTGATAAACCTTCATATCAGTTAAAAGAAGGACAGGAAATAAGCGTTGCCGAGTCCAGTAAGGAAATAATTCCAATAATGGAGGCAAAAGAAAGCGGAGGAAGTCTAACTATGCCCGAATGGTTAGAAGTAGATCTGGATAATCTTAAAGGAAAGCTGTTAAGATATCCGGAGCGGGACGAAATAAGAGTTCCTGCTAATGAACAAATAATAGTAGAGCTTTATTCTAAGTAGTTTAAATATTCATTTGAGTATTCTTTTCTTTAGGAGGTAGATATAAATTGTTAAAAATGCATAAGCCCAATGTGAGTATTAAGCATAAAGATGATTTTTCTGGCGAGTTTATTATTGAGCCATTAGAAAGAGGTTTTGGGCACACTTTAGGTAATTCGATTAGGAGAGTTCTACTTTCATCTATAGAAGGAGTGGGGATTACAAGGATCAGGGTAGAAGACATCATGCATGAATTTTCAACTTTAGATGGAATGAAAGAAGATATGATAGAATTCATCACTAATCTTAAAGGAGTTGTTTTTAGAATGGAAAGTGATGTGCCGGTATTGTTGAAACTTGAAAAGAAAGGTCCTGGAACTGTAAAGGCTTCAGCTATAAAACTATCTTCTGATGTGGAGATAGTAAATCCGGATGCATATATTTGCACCCTGACCAAAAAAGGGAAACTAAATGCAGAGATAAGGATTGAAAAAAATAAAGGATATAAAAATGCAGAAGAAAATGTCGTAGAGGGAGAACCTCTTGGAGTGATACCTATTGATACTATATTTTCACCGGTAAGATTGGTTCGGTTTAAAGTTGAAAATACAAGAGTTGGTCAAATGACTAACTTTGATAGGCTTTCTATAAATATAAAAACTAATGGCAGCGTTAAACCGGAGGATGCTTTAAGCCAGGCATCTAAAGTTATTAATGATTATATGGCGCTTCTAATAGATTTATCCGACAAAGAAAGCAAAGGCGAACCCATATTTGAAGAAATTGAAGAAGAAGACAAAAAACAAGAATATCCTTCTATAGAAGAATTGGAGCTTTCAGTAAGAGCATATAATTGTCTTAAGAGGGAAGGAATTGATTCCGTAGAAAAGTTACTGGAATATAGTGAGGATGAGCTTCTTGATATTAGAAATTTTGGACAGAAATCTATTCAGGAAGTAAAAGATAAAATAAAAGAACTGGGATTATCCTTTAAGCAAAAATAGTGAGCGGGAGAAGTAGAATATGGTAATACCTAAAAAAGGTAGGAGACTCGGCGGGAGCAGCAGTATCCAAAAAGCAATTATGAGAAATTTAGCCATTTCATTATTTAAAAATGGAAAGATTAAAACCACGGTGACAAAAGCTAAATATGTAAGAAGTTTTGTGGATAAATTAATAACCATAGCTAAAAAGGATAACCTGGCAGCTAGAAGAAATTGTATTAGACTACTGAGCAATACTGAAGCAGTACAGAAATTATTTAATGAAATAGCTCCAGGGATGTATCAGAGATCCAGCGGATTTACCAGGATTGTTAAGTATAAAAACAGACCTGGAGATGGAGCTCAATTGGTAATAATGGAGCTTCTGGTAAAATAAAAATAAAAATTGATGTTATTTTGAAAATTATAAATTATATGGCATAAGATGATGAATAACTACATGGCTGTAGTGGAATATGACGGAACTAATTATAACGGATTTCAAATACAGCCAGGTGGGACTAATACTATTCAGGGAGAGCTGGCGGCAGTTCTTTCAAAAGTTTTAAATGAAAAAGTAGATTTTAAATACGCTGGAAGAACTGATACCGGGGTTCATGCCACTTGTCAGGTAATAAATTTTAAAACTGGCAAAGATTTAGATATTTACAGAATTTTGTGGTCTTTAAATAGTTTACTCCCGGATGATATAGTTATTAAAAAAATAGAAAAGGTCAGCCATTCTTTTGATGCCAGAAGGGATGCGTGCTTGAGAGAATATAGCTATTTTGTAGTAAACAAAAAAAACCAGAGCGTTTTTTTGAAAAAGTACAGTATTCTTGTAACCAGAGAACTAGACATAAGGTTAATGAGAAAAGCTGCCAGGATGTTTTTAGGAGCAAAAGATTTTGCTTCTTTTTGTAATCCTGATTGTCTGGGCGGTAACACTGTAAGGGAGATAAAAAGGTTTACAATAGAAAAAACTAAAGATGATTTAGTAATTTTTAAAATAGCAGCAAATTCTTTTTTATATAATATGGTTAGAATTATAATAGGAACTGTACTTGAAATAGGAAGCGGCCAGAGAGAACTGGGGAGCATAAGTGAAGCTCTAATGAAAAGAGACAGAAAGTTGGCCGGGAAAATAATTCCCGCAAAGGGCCTTTTTCTTACAGTAGTCGAGTATTTTAGGTGATTGGAGAAGTTATGGTAAATGTTGGGCTCAAAACATTTAGTTTAAAAAAAGAAGAAATTAAAAGAAAATGGTTTCTTGTCGATGCAAAGGATAAAAATCTGGGACGGTTATGTACAGAAATAGCTAAGATTTTAAGGGGCAAGAATAAACCAACTTTTACACCACATTTAGATTGTGGTGATTTTGTAATTGTTATAAATGCAGATAAGATAAAGGTTACCGGGAACAAGCTGGAAGGTAAGAAATATTACAGGCATTCCGGATATGTGGGCAATCTAAAGGTTACCAACCTGGGGAAAATGATGGAAAAATCGCCGGAGTTTGTTATAAGAAATGCAGTAAAGGGAATGATACCACATAATATTCTGGGTAGGCAAATACTAAAGAAATTAAAAATATATAAGGGTGAAAATAATCCGCATAGTGCGCAAAAACCTGAAAAAATTGATTTATAAAAAGGAGAATTAATTTGGCAAACCAGGTAGTTTATAGTGCAACGGGAAAGAGAAAGCAATCGATAGCCAGAGTAAGATTATTTCCTGGAGAAGGAAAGATTATGGTTAATTCAAGAGACTTTAAAGAGTATTTTAAAAGAGAGTCTCTCATAACTATTATTTTGGAACCTTTCAGACTTACCAATACCGAAAATGCGTATGACATTATTGCAGATTTATCAGGAGGTGGAATATCAGGGCAGGCAGGAGCATTACGTCATAGCATTTCAAAAGCGCTACTGGAAATTAATAAAGAATACAGGCCAATACTTAAAAGAGAGGGTTTTTTAACCCGGGATTCCAGGGTTAAAGAGAGGAAAAAGTACGGTCTCAAAAAAGCCAGGAAAAGGCCTCAGTTTTCTAAAAGATAGTTATCTTTTCTTAATGAGTTATCCTTGTTTAAAAATATATCTGGAGAAAATCTCCCATAATAGCAGGATTATTAATGGCTGGTGTGCTAACCTGGGTATATCGGTTGTTGGTGTTACTAAGTGTGTTTTGGGGGATATAAAAATAGCAGCAGCGATGAAAAATTCTGGAGTTAATATATTTGGAGATAGCCGGCTGGAAAACCTTAGGAAATTAAGAAATTTTTATGGGAAGGGACAGCAACTTATGATGCTTAGAAGTCCTATGCCAAGTGAAATTGGAGAGTTAGTTGAAATTTGTGATATTAGCTTGAATACCCAGTTGGAAGTGGTAAGAGTAATAGCGGAGATCTGCCAGGAGAAAAAAATAAAACACCGTATAATAGTTATGGTTGAAACAGATGACCAGAGAGAAGGGCTGTTTCCAGTGGATGTAGTGGATTTTTGCAGGCAGGTTGTAGATAACTACAGGTCTGTTGAATTGTATGGCCTGGGGACTAATGCAAGATGTGTTACCAGAAATGGTCCTTCTCCAGAAAGTTTAAATGTTCTTAAAGATTTATGGGAAGAGGTTATGAAAGTTACTGGCAGGAGCATGCCGATTATTTCAGGTGGAAACTCAAGTGTCTGGAATTTAATTGAAAAAGGCACAATTCCCGGGGGGATTAATCAGGTGAGAATAGGGGAGGCTATACTTCTGGGGCATGATACGGTAAATTATAAGCCTATTAAGGGAGCTTTTTCCGATTCTTTTCTTCTTGAGGCAGAGATAATAGAGGTAAAAAGAAAAGATGATAAAGTGTATAAAGTTATTTTAGCTTTAGGGCTCCAGGATGTCGATAGTAAGAATATTTATTGCTGTAGTCCTGGTTTATATATTATAGGTCAAAGCAGTGACCATACTATTTTAGGGATAGAAGAAGATAAATTTAAGAAATCCAGGTATGGTTATTTAAATTTGGAAGCTGGCGGTATAATTTCTTTTAATCTTGATTATTTTGGTCTGTTATCCTGTATGACCTCTCCTTTTATTAAGAAGAGTTATATAGAAGGATAGGGTATGAAAGATCTTAAGAATCTATTTGATACATAATTTGAAAATTTAATGAGTTTTTCAATTAACAATTCTGATTTATCCATTTTTTAAAGCTTCTGTTATAATATTCAATTATATTCTTATTATATAGCTAAAAACCTTAAGCAGAAATGTGGATCAGCCGAGAAATCTTGCAAAAAGTTTTACAGTGGAGTGAAAACTTATGGAAATATTTGGAATTGGGATTGATATAATAGAAGTAGAAAGAATCAAGTCAGCCATTAAGAACAATTCAGGATTCTTGAGCAGAGTTTATACTGAAAATGAAATAGATTACTGCAGAAAAAAAAATAAGGGTAAATATTCAAGTTTTGCTGCCCGTTTTGCTGCAAAAGAAGCAGTTGCAAAGTCATTGGCTGAAGGGGTCAGCAAGAATATATCTCTAAATGAAATTGAACTGACAAATATGGATACTGGAGCTCCTTTTATAAAATTATACGGAAAAACTTATAATTTCAGCAAGAAACTTAGAATTAAAGAGATAAAAATATCAGTTTCCGCAACAGAAAATTTTGCAGTAGCCTATGCGATAGCAATTATATAATTTAAAATTACCAAAAAGTTAATTTTTTTATTAAAATTATAAACAACAGTACTTTTTGTTATATTAAATAATTTAATATAGGTAGAATTAAGTGTGGTCTGGTGAGAAATGAAATTAAATAGAATTCTAAAAGGGAGCAGAATAGCAGAGATTGATAGCAAGGCTATAAGCGGTGGAATTGATTCAAAATTGCTTATGAAGAATGCCGGCAGTGGAATATCTAAGGAAATCACAGGTGATTTTGAAAATAAGAAGCTCAAGAGAGCTGCCCGTGGTCTGGTTGTCTGCGGAAGCGGGAATAATGGTGGCGACGGATTTGTAGCGGCTAAAGACTTAACAAACTACGGAATGAGAGTGATTGTATTTCATATATCTACGGTGGAGGAATTTAGCCCTGACAGCTTATTTTATTTTAAGGAACTTAAAGAGGCTGAAAATAGTGATGTATATTATTTAAATCTGGAAGATAAAAAAATAAGTTCTTTATTTAAAGAAGAGTTAGAAAAAGCTGACTTTGTTTTAGATGCCATATTTGGAACAGGCCTGCACGCAAAGGATGTTTACGGACCTGCAAATGAAATAATTGAAAGCATAAATTCCGCTAAAGAGAAGAACAGAAACCTGGAAATTTATTCTGTTGATATTCCCTCGGGTGTGGATTCTGATAATGGAAAAATTTTAGGAACAGCGGTACGGGCAGATAAAACAATAACCTTTGGCTGCAAGAAGATAGGGCTGGTTAATTATCCCGGAGCAGATTTTGCAGGGAAGATTAAAGTTATTGATATAGGCATTCCAGAAAAATATTACTCTGAATATGAGCAGATTTTTGAACCTGATTTCCAGTGGGTAGCCAGAAATATTCCCGTAAAAGAATCATGGACGTATAAATATAAAGTTGGAAACCTGCTGGTAATAGCAGGTTCTGCAGGGTTTACCGGGGCAGCTTCAATGACCTGTATGGGTGCCTTGAGATCCGGGGCTGGGATGGTGACCCTTGTTTGTCCCTGGGAGTTAAATAGCATCTTCGAGGAAAAATTAACAGAAGTAATTACTTATCCAGTTGAACAAACAGAAGATATTTCTTTACACATAAATAGTCTAAATGAAATATTAGATTTAAGCGATAGATTTAGTGCACTGGCAATAGGTCCTGGACTCTCAAGGAATTCAAGTACAATGTGCCTGGTAAGGGAACTGTTAAAAAATATAAAAAAACCGGTAGTGCTGGATGCTGATGGCCTGCATGCACTTTACGGACCGAGAGATGTTGAGAGTATAAAAAATCTTGACCTGACAAATGTTATAATAACACCTCATGCCGGAGAATTGTCAATAATAATGGGTTTAGGCATGGTCCCTTTAGAAGACAGGATTAAAATAAATCTGGAAGTTGCTGGAAAATATAAATTAATATCTGTACTTAAAGGAGCTAGAACTGTAATTTCTGATTATAAGGGTACGACCTTTATTAATCCTACCGGTAACTGGGGGATGGCATCAGCAGGTACGGGTGATATACTAACAGGTATTATTGGCTCACTTCTTTGCCAGGGAATGGGTCTTATGGAAAGTGCCGTATGCGGAGTCTTTATCCATGGACTGGCAGCGGATATTATGGTAAAAGAAACCAGCAGGACTTCTCTTATCGCAACGGATCTCCTGGAGGGTATAAAGAGGGTTTTTTTAGAAATAGAAAAAATTAAATATTAAAAAATATTTAAGATTAACAATATTAAATATGATGGGAGCTTAGAATGTCAGAGCTTTTAGCAAGAGATGTTATGGTAAAAAAAGTTATTACTATAAACAAGAACGCTTCGGTGGCAGAACTTTCAGAATTGCTTATAAAAAATAAGATAAGCGGTGTACCTGTTGTTGATGACAGCGGTAAACTGGTCGGGATTGCTACTGAAGGAGATTTAATTATAAGAGATGCTGATCTTCATTTTCCAAGATATTTCAAATTACTGGACAGTATTATATATCTTGAAAGTTTAAACAAGTTTAAGAGAAATCTCAGAAAATATTTAGGAACAAAAGCAGAGGATGTAATGACCAGTAAGGTTAAAATAGTTAAAGAAGATACACCGGTTAATGTAGTTGCAAATATAATGGTAGGGAATAATGTTAATAGAGTTCCCGTACTGGATAATGATGGTAATCTAGTAGGAATAATTACCAGAGCAGATATTGTAAAATCAATGGTTTGAAAACATGGTTATTTTAATGCGAACTTTATGCAAGAAAATAGTGTAATAAATAAAAGGTTTGCCTGGGCTGAAATTAATTTAGCACACCTTGCCCATAATCTAAAAATAATTAAATCATATGCTGCCTCTGAAAATACCAGAATAATGGCAGTAGTTAAAGCTGATGCTTATGGCCATGGGGCGATAGAGATTTCAAGGCAGGCAATAAAAAGCGGAGCATATGCACTGGGAGCGGCACTGGTTGAAGAGGGAACCGGCCTAAGAAAATCGGGAATTGATGCACCTATATACGTTTTAGGTGAAAGTCCTGCTGGAGCAATAGAAGAGGCTTTAGAGCATAATTTAATTCTATGTATAAATTCATATAAGTCAGCTCAATTTATATCGAAGCAATGCAGTAAAATTGGAAAAGAAGCAACTATAAATATAAATGTGGATACAGGGATGAACAGGATAGGAATAAATTTTAATGATGCTGTCGACCAGATTTCAAAAATAGCAGCTCTTCCCAATTTAAGATTGGAGAGCATTTCTACACATTATTCCTGTGCCAGCAGCAGGGAAAGCTCTTATACTGAACTGCAGTGGGCTAGGTTTAATGAAATTATAAGACAGATAAAAAATAGTAGAATAGCAGTAAAATATTTTCACTGTGCTAACAGCGCAGCCTTTTTCAGGTACAGGAATATGCATCTGGATATGGTAAGAACTGGGATTTCCATGTATGGCTTAAATCCTTTTGACGGGGATTATAATGACTGGCTTGGTCCGGAAACAGGTAATGTTATATCCAGTTTAAAACCAGTGTTTAGCCTTAAAGCCAGGATATCTTTTATAAAAAGTGTTCCGAGGGGCGAGGCTATTTCCTATTGCGGCACTTTTAAAACTAAAAGAGATAGTATAATTGCAACTGTACCTGTGGGTTATGCGGATGGTTATTCAAGATTGCTGTCGAACAAAGCTATGGTTTTAATTAATGGAATGTCTGCACCAGTAGTAGGGAATATTACTATGGACCAGTTTATGATAGATATTACTGATGTTGCAAGGGATAATAATATTAGTGTTGGTGATGAGGTTATTCTAATGGGTGATTCTAAAGGACAGAGAATAACTGCAGAAGATATCGCACAACTGATGGGGACCATAAATTATGAAGTGGTGTGTATGTTTAAAAACAGGATTCCAAGGATTTATATAAAATAAAAAACTTATAATATAAAAATTATAGCCATTAAAATTTGATAAGAAGGGGAAGTTTTATGTGGATAAATAAAAATCATTTAAAATTAAAATTGTTTTTAATAATGGTTTTTTTATTTTTGGCAATTACTGTTATTAGTACAAGTTGCGCGGGTTCTCTGTTTTCACTTTTTAAAAGATTTACCACACTTGAAATTAGAATTGGGAAAAATATTGATCAAGGCCTTGTAGCAAGCGAGCTGATATATCCTGATTCTATGGCTTTAGTACAGGTAGATGGCAGTATAGAGAGGATTCTGGAATTAGCTAAACAATATAGCGCTGCTTTATCTGAAAAAGAATTTGCAGTTTTAGATGAATTACCACAGGAAATAAGGGAGCAGGAGTTAAGCGCAACAATTTATTCAACTGCAGATAATAAAATAGAAGTTTTAGATTATTATAATTCATCCGATAATAGAATATGGGATATACAGGAAATGCAAAACGGGGAGCAGGTCGATAATGGAGGACAACTTACTATGTTATTTGCTTCCAGGGAGGGCGAACAAAAGATGTTCATGTTGATTGGGACACAGAAAAATACTTTTATAGTGTTCATTGGTTTTGATTGGGGAGCATTATTGGAAATGGAGAAATAAATATGTTTTAGATAAAGTATTAAATAATTTTAAAGAATTGAAGACACTTTTTATTAATGTTAGAATAAGAAAAATTATTACTAATATCATTCATTAATTCAGGAGGGAATAATGAAAAAAATATTGTCACTGGCTTCTTTATTATTATTTACGGCAGCGATGTTGCTGGGTGTTGGCTGTGCTGATAAAGAAGTAATGTGGGGAGTATGGGGAACAGGGATAGGCATTTTTACATTTATCTGTGTGGGATTCTTCTCTATTATAGGTATTTTGCTGTTTGTATTGTGGATACTAACCCTTATAGACTGCGCTAAAAGAAAAAATGAAGATTTCCCCGGTGGCGGGGAGAACGCCAAAACCATATGGTTAGTGATATTAATTGCAACATGGGTAGTTGGATTCTGGTGGGTGGCAGCAATTGTTTATTACTTTATAGTAATGAAGAAGATGCCTCGAAAGAAATAATTAAAGCTTTGCAAAACATATTTTTATATTAATTATATATTTAGCCCTTTAATTAGTTAAATTTTAACTGATTAAGGGGCTTATTCTTCTGAATTTTTCCTTGATGTGAATTCATTTATTAAGTTTGAGATAGAAGGTGGAATAATTTCTTTTTGCTTTAACATATTCATTATGTTTTTTATGCCAACCCTCTTTACAATATAACCAGCAATTGCTCCTATTATTGCTCCTCCGATTATGAAGCTGATATCTTTTTTATCAATTTTTTTATCTTCGGCCATTTTAAACCCTTCCTTTGGAAAATATATAAATTAAATATAATTATAATGTTTCCTGATTATTATAACCTAATATATGTTATTATTCCAAAAATTGATTCAGGAGTATTTGATATGGTAATTTTGAGTGCAAATAGATATTTATTATTGTAGAATATAAAAAATTTCAAACTGCCGGTTATTTAAAATATTATATGATTATAAGACAATGAATATTGGTTTTAATCAAGAAATGAATACTTCTGGAAGATACAGATATTTTGATTTGATAACAGGTCTTTTTGTTGCAGTGCTGCTCATTTCAAATATAGCTTCATCTAAAATTGTTGAAATCTGGAAATTTACTTTTGATGGTGGAACAATCCTTTTTCCACTTTCTTATATTTTTGGAGATATACTGACTGAAGTTTATGGGTATAGAAAGAGCAGGCGGGTTATATGGATAGGGTTTTTCTGTGCGCTCCTTATGTCTTTAACCCTTGGTTTAATAGGTTTAATTAAGCCTGCCAGTGGATGGGAGTTCCAGGAAGCTTATATGAGAATACTTGGACAAACCCCAAGAATAGTTACTGCTTCCCTTATTGCTTACTTTGCAGGAGAATTTTCAAATTCTTTTGTGCTGGCAAAAATGAAGATCCTTACAAAAGGAAAGTGGCTTTTTACAAGGACTATAGGATCTACTATTATCGGTGAAGGGGTTGATACTATTATTTTTGTAATTATTGCATTCCTGGGTGTGTATACAAACAGTCTGGTACTGCTCATAATCATCTCAAACTATGTTTTTAAGGTTTCTCTTGAAATTATCTTTACGCCACTTACTTATAAGATTGTCGGATTCTTAAAAAGAACTGAAAAAGTGGATTGGTTTGATTATAAAACTAATTTTAATCCATTTAGTTTTTTTGATTAAGCTGCTGTAATTTAATCTACATCCGGAGGAGGGTAGCGGTAGTGTCCCACTATTTTATACTCCAGGAGTTTATCAACCTCCCTGACCTTTCCAAATTCACTTGAGATCATTATTACAAGAGGAACTCCTTCATCGTTGTAACGGGGAGAAATAAATCCTCCTAAATCCTTGTCAGGATTGTTTTCATCAAACTGGAAATAAACTATATCCCCCTCCTGCCATAGGAGACTTTTGTTTTCATCATTAATGTCATACTCAACAGTCAGCTCTAATGCATTACGTTGAAAGAATTTTTCCTGGAAAAAGACTACTCTAAAATCAATATATTTTATTGGTGTCTTACTGCCTTTTATATCCATGGGATAAGCTTCTTTATGTTCGCTCATATCTTTATATATCAGTTCCATAAGGTCATAACCACAATCTCTCAGGGTCACCGAGATCACATCGGTAGAAATCCATACATTACTAGTGGGGTAGCCTGCATCAGGAAAGACTTCATATCCGTATTTTATATCTTTATCAAGCAGTTCCAGGGCTTTAAGAACAATTTTTTTCTGGATATCGGTTAAATTCTGGCCTTCTATTTCAGCGGATTGATTTTCATCCGATTCTATTGCAGAATCTTCTTCAGTTACAGAAGCATCACCGTCTTCAATGGATCTGGATTCTGATTCTCCGTAAGATATATCAAGGGTTAGTTCAGAAATAGGAAAATCTATTTTGGAAGAAAATAATTTTTCGGGCAGCTTAAATATCTTCTCCTGATAGCATGCTCTTAGAATCAGCAGTTGCAGTAAAGCTATAAGGCCTACAATGTAAATAAAGTACTTGTAGTTGACACACTTTCTATATTGTTTTTTTCTGATTCTTTCTTTCATCTTTGAATATATTATATTAAAAACCAAATAAAATTAAGAGGAGACAGCATTTTTTTTAAAATTGAAAGTATACCAGAATTATTATAATATATTAAAAATTAAAAATTCCTGGTTTAAATAGAGTATGTAACTTTTTTAAGCAGGAAGCTGATAAAAATTAATAAATTTTTATTTTTTTCTTGACAGTATTTTTTTTTATTAATATAATACTACTAATTGAATAATATAAATAGTATTGATAAAAAGAGGAAGACTGGAAGTGAGGATTTCTACAAGAGCAAGGTATGGGCTGAGATTAATGATAGAGATAGCGGCAAATTCAGGGAAGGGCCCGATATATCTGAAGGAAATTGCCAAAAATATTGATGTATCGGAAAAGTACTTAAGCCAGATAATAATACCGCTTAAGGGGAAATGCCTTATAAATACCTATGGCGGCGCTCATAGCGGGTATATTTTGGGCAGGTCTTCATCAGAAATTAAATTAAAAGAAATTGTAGAAATTCTGGAAGGAGATCTGAATTTAATTGATTGTGTGAATAATACTTCGGTCTGCGGTAAAGTAAATACCTGTGTAACAAGAGATATCTGGGCTAAATTGGGAGAAAAAATTTCAGAATTTCTTAATTCATTTACTCTGGAGGATCTGGTAAGAATGCAGAAAGAAAAGGCCGAAGATATGGTAATGTACGGAATATAACTATAAAAAAGCAGATTTTATAGAAAACATTAATACTTTTATTTAATAGATAAATATTTTTAAAGAATGCTTAGATAATAAATTTAAAAAAGGAGCCGGATATTATGAGTAAGCTAGATTCAAAACTAAAATTGGATACACTTTTACTTCATGGGGGACAAATACCGGATCCTGCAACCGGTGCAAGGGCCGTTCCTATTTATCAGACTACTTCTTATCAATTTAAAAGTACCGATCATGCTGCAAATCTTTTTGCCCTGAAGGAGTTCGGCAATATTTACAGCCGAATAATGAATCCTACCAATGATATACTGGAGAAAAGGATGGCGGCCATTGATGGTGGGATAGGCGCTCTCGCTGTTGCAAGCGGGCAGGCTGCTGAGACAATAGCAATTTTAAATATTGCTCAAGCCGGTGATGAGATAGTTTCAGCAGATAACTTATACGGGGGGACATACACTTTATTTAATAATACCCTCAGGCGTTTTGGAATTGATGTAAAGTTTGTGAGGTCAGAAAATTTAAATAATTTTAAAAAAGCAATCACCAGCAGGACAAAGGCAATTTATACTGAATCTATAGGTAACCCAAAATTAAATGTTGCTGATTTGGAAGAGCTGGCAAAAATTGCACACCAAAGTGGAATTCCACTTATTGTTGATAATACTATTACTCCATATCTGCTCAAGCCCATTGATTATGGCGCAGATGTTGTAGTTTATTCAGCGACCAAATTTATAGGAGGCCATGGAACATCAATAGGGGGTATAATTGTTGATTCCGGTAAATTTGATTGGACAAATGGCAAGTTCCCTCTGATTGCTGATCCGGATCCAAGCTACCATGGAATGAATTTCGTAAAAGAGTTAAAGCCTTATGGAAATATTGCATATATTATCAAAGCAAGAGTAAATCTTCTTAGAGACCTGGGGCCATGTCTTTCTCCTTTCAATTCGTTTTTATTTTTGCAGGGATTGGAAACTTTACACCTGAGAATGATAAGACATTCAGAGAATGCTCTTAAAGTGGCTCAGTTTCTTGAAAAACACCCACGAGTCTCCTGGGTAAATTATCCAGGTTTAGATTCCAGCCCGGAAAAAAATCTGGCAGATAAGTATTTGCCCAGAGGAGCGGGTGCTATTGTCGGATTCGGAATAAAAGAAGGCCTTGAGGCAGGGAAAAAATTCATTGATTCGCTTGAATTAATATCCCACCTGGCAAATATCGGTGATGCAAAAACTCTGGCCATTCATCCTGCAAGTACTACCCATCAGCAACTTTCCGACGAGGAGCAGAAATCAACCGGAGTAACACTTGATTATATCAGGCTTTCGGTGGGTATCGAAGATATAGAAGATATTATTTCCGATATTAAGCAAGCGTTAAGATGAGATAAATTATTCTATTAAAGTTTGGAGGATAAGTTTATGGGTAAAATTTTTAATGATATTACAGAAACAATCGGTCGTACACCTTTGGTTAGAATAAACAGACTGGCAGATGTCACAGGTGCCACAGTACTGGCAAAATTGGAATCATTTAATCCGCTTTCAAGTGTAAAAGACAGGATTGGAGTTTCAATGATTAATGCTGCTGAAAATGAAGGTTTAATAAACAAAGATACGGTAATTATAGAGCCTACAAGTGGAAATACTGGCATTGCACTGGCTTTTGTGTGCGCTGCCAGAGGATATAGATTAATTCTTACTATGCCGGATACAATGAGTTTAGAACGAAGAAAGCTTCTTACCATATTTGGTGCTGAGCTTGTCCTGACAGATGGTTCAAGAGGAATGAGAGGGGCTGTGGAAGAAGCAGAAAAAATTCAGAAGAGTATAAAAAACAGTTTTATGCCCCAGCAATTTAAAAATGCTGCAAATCCTGAAATGCACAGAAAAACAACCGCTGAAGAGATATGGGCTGACACAGATGGGAGTATAGATATATTTATTGCCGGAGTAGGTACCGGTGGAACTATTACCGGTGTGGGAGAGATTTTGAAGCAAAGAAAGCCTCTGGTTAAAATAATAGCAGTTGAGCCGTCTGATTCCCCGGTTCTTTCGGGAGGCAGTGCGGGGCCCCATAAAATACAGGGTATTGGAGCAGGATTTGTTCCCGTGGTGTTAAATACCGGTATAATTGATGAGATTATCCAGGTTTCTAATGAAGATGCCGGTAATATGACCCGTAAAATAATAAGAGAAGAAGGGATTCTTGCTGGTATATCAAGCGGTGCTGCAATGTGGGCTGCAATAGAAGTTGCAAAGCGCAAAGAATCAGCCAGTAAGGTTATTGTTGTTATTTTACCGGACACAGGTGAGAGATATCTTTCTACCCCGATGTTCCAGTAGCAGTAATTTCTTTAATTTTATATAAAATAGATACAGGTGAGCGAATATGGCAAGTGGAATAGAAATAGTTAATACAAAATATTATAATTTTGCCCAGACTCCGGATGAAATGACACTGGAGTCCGGGAAGAAACTGGGTCCCATTACAATTGCGTATGAAACATACGGCAGGTTAAACGAGAGTAAAAGTAATGCGGTTATGGTTTTGCATGCCCTATCTGGAGATGCTCATGTTGCCGGATTTCATAAGGGAGACGAAAAACCCGGGTGGTGGGACAATATGATAGGTCCGGGTAAAGCTTTTGATACTGAAAAATATTTTATTATATGCTCGAATGTTATTGGTGGATGTAAAGGGAGCACTGGTCCATCTTCGTTGAATGCGGAGACAGGAAAACCTTATGGCATTGATTTTCCAATAGTTACAATCTCTGACATGATAAACGCGCAAAAGCATTTGATTGATTATCTTGGGATAGACAGGTTGCTGTGTGTTGTGGGAGGCTCGATGGGTGGAATGCAGGTTATGCAATGGGTCGCTTCCTATCCGGATAGAGTTCTATCAGCTATTCCTATAGCTACAGCATTAAAACATTCTCCGCAACAAATTGCGTTTAATGAAGTAGGAAGGCAGGCGGTAATGTCTGATCCCGCCTGGCGCGGTGGCAACTACTATGGCCATAGCCAGCCGGAGAATGGCCTGGCTCTTGCAAGGATGATTGGGCATATAACTTATATGAGCGATGAGTCTATGGAGAAAAAATTTTCAAGGAAATTAAAAAATGGAAGTTATAAATTTTCATTTACACCTGAATTTGAAGTTGAGGGTTATTTGCATTACAAGGGTGATAATTTTGTAAAGAGATTTGATGCCAATTCTTATCTTTATATCACAAAAGCGATAGACTACTTTGATTTATCGTCCGAGGATAAACTTTTTCCAAATAGCAAGGAAGTTGATGTTAAATTTTTAGTTATCGCATTTAAATCCGATTGGTTGTATCCTCCATACCAATCCAGGGAGATTGTTAAATTACTGAAAGCCAGACATGCAGATGTTACTTATTGTGAAATAAATTCCAATTATGGTCACGATGCATTTCTTCTTGAATTTACAGAAGAGACTCGCCTGATAAAGCATTTTTTAAATAGGGTATACATTTATGAAGGAAAAAAATAATAAAAATATAAGACTGGACTACAAAATTATATTTAAAATTATAGAAACAGGTTCAAGTGTACTGGACCTCGGTTGCGGCAGCGGAGAGCTTCTGAATCTTTTAATTAAGGAGAAAAAAGTAAAAGCACGGGGCATAGAGGTAAGAGAAGGAGCTATTTATGAATGTGTGGAGAAGGGACTAAGTGTATTTCACGGAGATATAGAAGGCGGCCTGGGAGAATATCCTGATAATTCTTTTAATTATGTTATTTTAAATCAGAGTATGCAGGAAACCAAAAAAATAGAGTTCGTCCTGCAGGAATCTCTCAGGGTGGGAAGAAAAGTAATAATAGGATTTCCTAATTTCGCTTATATCCGGTCCCGCTTTGACCTTTTTTTCAGGGGAAAGGCTCCTGTTACTCCATCGCTTCCTTACAGCTGGTATGAATCACCAAATGTGCATTTCTTAAGCCTGAAAGATTTTAAAAATTATTGTAAGGAAAAGGGAATAAATATACTGGAAACATATTATTTAGGTAAGAACAATATTATAAGGTTGTTTCCTAATCTGCTGGCTCCAAATGCGATTTTCGTTATTAGTAAATGAGTAACTTGAGAGTGCAGAATGGATGTAAAGGGAACTAGCGGTTACTTTCCTTTCCATATTCAGTCATATAACATCTGATAGAGATAGTAATTTCCCATCACTATCTTTATATATTCTCTGGACTGCTCATAAGAGACACTTTCAATGAATTCATCAATATCCATATTTCCTCTTTTAGAAACCCAGTCACTCATTCTCCCTGGTCCTCCGTTATATGCCCCAAGGCAGTAGAACTCATTCTGGCCAAAATTATCAAGCTGCTGTCTTAAATAATATGTACCCATTCTAATATTTGTCTCCGGGTCCAGGAGAAGATTAATGTAATAATTTGAAATGCCTATCTGTCTGGCAATACTTTCTCCTGTTGCAGGCATAATCTGCATCAGTCCCTGTGCTCCTGCATAAGAACCGGCATCAGGCTCAAATAAGCTTTCCTGCCTTATAACTGCCAGAGTAAAAAGAGGGTCAAGGTTATATTGGCTGCTGTATTTCTGAACGGCTTCTTTATAACCATAGGGATAATACAGGTAATAGAGATAATCCGTATAAGGCTCATTAAGTCCGGATTTTAACTTGTAAAAATTCTTATAAATAATTCTAATTGAATTTGCATAATCATTGGATTTCAAAAACAATGTCGCAATCTCCAGGGTTCTGGCCGGATTTTCTTCAATTTCGCTGCTACCTGCTTCTATCTCCAGAGATGCGCTGATAAAAAATTCCAGTTTGAGCAGTTCAATGGCTTTATTTATATGATTTATCTCGCCGGTTTCAATATAACTATCTTCTTCCAGAATATCGTATATATCGGGAATTATATCTGCAATCTGAGGATTTTCCGGATTTAACTGAGTATTTATTTCTTCAATCTGCACCTCTTCATTCATTTCTGCCAGCATTTTACCGGACGCAAAAGTATAATAAGAATATGAATTTAAATTTACAATTTTTTTATAAAGGTCAACTGCCTTATCATTTTCCCCCAGCTTCTGGCAGCATTTTGCCTGCCAGAATAATCCCTTTTCTTCCAGTGAACTACCCTTATAGGAAGATGCGTAGTTGGAAAAAGTGTTTTTTGCAGAGCTATAATCTCCCGACCTGTATTGTATCAGGCCAAGCTCCCATAATGCATCAGCTAATTTATCTCCATTGGGATAATCACTGGATACCCTTTGAAAATAGCTGGCAGCATTAGTAAAATCTTCCTTCAATGAGTATATCCTTCCAGTTCTGTAAAGAGCATCGTCACTGTAGCTACTGGTTGGGAAAAGTTCTACAAGCTTCTGGTAATACGAGATGGCATCGGCATCCAGATTTAAATTGGTAAAGGATCTGCCCAGATAATAAAGACTGTCATCGGCTACGGAACCTGATGGAGACTTTTCATAAGATAAGGACAGATAATATTTGGATTGGCTGTAGTCAAGCAGATTAAAGTAACACATACCTTTTTTAAATAATGTCTTACTGTAAAGCTCCTGGGATAAACTATTTAAATAATCTCCCTGCAGTATCCTATTAAACTCATCCAGGGCGCTGTAGTAATGGTAAATGCTGAAGAAAATCTCTCCTCTATGGTAAATCTGATTTGCTGTGGGAACGAATGGCTCAATTGAACTATCCTCTGCAGGTAGTCTGATTAAATTCTCCCACACAGTTTCTGAATGTTCATTTAAGGGGTAATTCAGCCATATTTCTTTATAATTTCCAAAAGCCAGATCTTTTTTCCCGTTCATTTCCTGGCAAATGGCTAACTGGAATAAACAGTAGGGTACATATGAGGAATGTGGGAAAGTAGTAATAAAATATTCATACTTATCTTCAGCAGTTATATAATCTTCCCTGACGTAGAACATATCTGCGTATTCCAGACTGGCTGTTTCTGCCCATATACTGTCCGGGTAATTTTTTATTAATTTTAAATAATATTCCTCAGCCTGGTCATATTTTTCCTGGTAAAAGAGACTTTTTGTCATGTAATAAAAAATATGGTCCTGGAGTATAAGGTAGCTGTCTTTGACTTTATTTAAATAATATTCGGCAATAATGTAAGATCCATCCTTAAAATATTCCATTGCCTGAATAAAATATAACCTTAATTCTGCAATATCGGCAGTTTCGGTGCTGGTATTACTGCTGGTTTTAATTTTCTGGCTATCTGAACCGATTATTTCCTGATCGGAAACATTTCCTAGATCTTCGCTATCATCTTCAATATCGCTTATGCTCTGCTCATTAACGGTCCCGGTATCTTCAATTTCAGAATCTTCGGCTTTGATTTCCCCTCCAAATTTTTTTCCGAATATTTCTATATCAAGTTTACTGCATGCAGAAATAGCGAAAATCACTGGGAGAATCAGGATTGCAGATACCAGAAAAATAAAAATTTTTATAATTTTACTGTTCATCAAGTAAAGATTATAGCTGAAAAACTAAAAAGATTTTACCCTACAATAGTCTCATTGTAAATTAAATCAATATTTGAACATAAACAAATATTAAGGATGCTTTAAATATATATTTTTGTTAAAATAGTAGTTAATAATAATTTTATAATATAGTTTGAAATTTTTAGTATTTAAAATATGAAACTATAAAAAATCTTAACTCGTCTATGACGAATATAATAATTATTAAAGAAAGGAATTTAGATGTCACTCAAAATTATGTTAATAATCGTTGGTGTATTTATGCTGGCAATTGGCATATTGGGAGCTGGAATTCCAGCGCTGGATATAAGTTCCCAGCCGATATGGTTAGCTATTGTTGAGATGGTTATAGGAGTTGCAGCTATACTCGCAGGTGCGATGGCTAAAAAATAGGATGTACGGATATTCCTCCTGTGGCAAACAAGCTTGTAATAAGTTTCTTTTAGTTTATATTAAGAATAAAGTCCCGGATTTACCCGGGGCTTTATTCTATCGGTTAATTATTTTTTACAGACTTTAAAAACTTTTAACCTTTAAAGATTTTCTTCAAATTCCATGGAAAAATCAATGGCTGGTGCCGAATGGGTAATCAATCCCACTGATATTATATCAACACCTGTTTTGCATATCTCTTCAAGATTTTCAAGATTAATATTTCCTGAAGCCTCTACCGAGCAGGAGCTGCCCCCCTTTTCCCTTATGATTTTAACTGCCCTCCCCATCTGGCCAGTATCCATATTGTCAAGCATTATGATATCTGCTCTGCTGGTTATTGCTTCATCAAGCTGGTTAAAATCTTTAACCTCCACTTCGATTTTTAGAGTATGTGGAACATTGGTCCTGATACTTTCTATAGCCTTTGGAACCCCGCCTGCAGCAGCTATATGATTGTCTTTGATAAGTATCCCGTCAAAAAGGCCAAAACGGTGGTTATAACCACCGCCGCAGAGTACGGCATATTTTTCAATTTTTCTTAAACCCGGCTTTGTTTTCCTGGTATCTACAATTTTAACCTTATAGGGCTTTGCAATTTTTACAAATTTACTTGTAAGAGTGGCTATTCCCGACATATGCTGGATGAAATTAAGACAGATTCGCTCAGCCTTTAAAATTGACAGAGTTGATCCGGTAATATTGCAGACTCTATCCATATATTCCAGTCTATCTCCGTCATTTTTCAATTTGTCAATTTTTATGCTTCTGTCGATTTCTTCCAGTACAAAGCCTGCCATATCCAGGCCGCTTAATATGGCGCCACCGGCTTCCTTGAATATAATATAGGAAAATGAATTTTTATCCGGTGGGATTAAATATTTAGAAGTTATATCTCCAAAACCGTCCATATCTTCGGAAATAGCTCCTCTTATAATATCTATTACTTCATTTTTTAAAATCTTATTTTTCATATTTTGTCCTGTTACTTTTAAACATCTTTAAAATATACTTTATTCTGCTTTAGTATTATATGTTTTTTCCAGTTTTTGTCATCTTTATACGGGAAATCGTTTCTCTGGTGTGTACCTCTGCTTTCTTCCCTTAAGCTTGCCGCTTTTATTATAAGGCTGGCTACAGTGAGCATATTGGCAAACTCAAGTATGTTCTTATCTCTTTTGTTATAAAGATGCCCGCTATTTATGTGAAAGTCTACAAATTCTCCTGCTTCTTTCAGGCTCTGTGCATCCCGCAGTATGCCGACCTTCTTGGTCATAATATTTTTCAAGCCTGAAATAAAAGTTTTTATATCCAGCTTATTATCATTGAATTTACCAGCTTTGCTTTTTTTTATTTTAGCTTCATCCAAAAGCTTATTTATACATTCAATTGCTTTATTTTCATCCTCCGGGTTTTTTTGCTCCAGTTTTTTTTCTATGTCTTTATATATTTTCCAGCCATATACCAGACCTTCCATAAGAGAATTGCTTGCCAGTCTATTTGCACCATGCGCTCCTGTGGCAGCAGCCTCACCGCAGCAGTACAGGCCTTCTATATTTGTCTTTCCCTTGTAGTCAGTTTTAATTCCACCGTTTAAGTAATGCTCGGCTGGAGATACCTTGATTAAATCTTTTTTTAAGTCCAGGCCATTTTCCCTTAGTTTTGAGATTATGTTGGGAAAGCGTATTTTGAGGTGACTTTCAGGAATATGTGTAGCATCAAGATAAACATAATTACGACCGCTCTTATCCATTACTCTTATCATTTCCTTTACTACTATATCTCTTGGAGCCAGTTCCGCCCTTGGGTGCCTGCCGACCATAAATCTGTTTCCATGGCAGTCCCTGAGGTAAGCGCCTTCTCCCCTCAGGGCTTCGCTTATCAAAAATAGTTTTGAGTCTTTTGTTTTAAACACTGTGGGGTGGAACTGGACAAATTCTATATCCATAATAGAGGTTCCTGCCCTGTATGCCATGGCAATACCATCTCCGGTTGATATTGGAGGGTTTGTGGAAAGATCATAAATCTGACCAATCCCACCGCTTGCAATTACAATATTGGAAGCAGGGTGTATTTCAATCTTACCGGTATTTATATCCATACCCAGAACCCCTATACATTTGTTCTTATAAACTAATATATCCAGAACAAAATATTCAGGAAAGAAATTTATCTGTTTTAAGCCCTTTGAGTGAGAAACTAATTTTTTTTCAAGCTCTTCTCCGGTAGCATCTCCTCCGGCATGAAGAATCCTGGGATAGCTGTGTCCTCCTTCAGTGGTCAGGCTTATCTCTCCTTCAGAAATGTCAAAATTTGTACCGATTTCTATTAAATCCTCTATCATTTTTGGTGCAGTTTTCACAAGTATTTCCACTGCCTTCCTGTCACAGAGGCCCTGACCGGCGGTTATGGTATCTTCATAATGGTTTTTCCAGAAATCGGGTTTTTTAATTGCTGCGGCAATACCACCCTGGGCATACCAGGTTGTTGAATCAGAAAGAGAACTCTTGGTAATAACATTTATATTATTATTTTTTGCCAGTCTCATTGCAGTAGAGAGACCTGCAATTCCACTGCCAATAACAATACAGTCGCAGTATTTGTGAATTTTCTGGCAAAATGATGGACTTATTAAATATCTTGGTAACATAATTTATTTTATGGCTATCATCCTGTCAATAGCCGATCTAGCTTTTTGAATGATTTCTTCCGGTACTTTTATTTCATACCTCTCATCTTCCAGTGACCAGAGAACTTTTTCAAGGTTTATAAGCTTCATGTTGGGGCATATGGCTTTGTTGGTGGCGGGATAGAAAGTCTTATCCGGATTCTCTTTTTTTAGTCTATGCAATATTCCAATCTCTGTTCCGATTATAAATTTCTTTTTTTCACTGTTTTTTATATATTTTAACATCCCTCCGGTAGAAGCCACTTTATCAGCAATACTTATTACATCCGGTGTGCATTCCGGATGTACTATAACTGCAGCATCCAGGTGCTCTTTTTTAAGCTGAATGATTTCTTTAAAATTAATCATAACGTGGGTAGGACAATATCCATTCCATAATATAAGTTTTCTGCCTGCCTGACTCTGAACGTAACTTCCCAGGTACTTATCCGGTATGAATATTATTTCTTTGTTTTTAGGAATGGATTTTATTACATTTATCGCATTTGAAGAGGTACAGCAGATATCACTTAAAGCTTTAACTTCAGCAGTGGTATTTACATAACACACTACAACAGCATCAGGGTGTTCATTTCTTAGCTCCTTAAGCTGAGTTGCGCTAATCATATCAGCCATCGGGCAGCCGCTGTTTTTATCAGGGAGCAGAACTTTTTTAGCGGGAGATAATATTTTGGCAGTTTCGGCCATAAAATGAACTCCGCAGAATACTATAATCTTGCCTGGTGCTTTTGATGCCTCTATACTTAATTGAAGGGAATCTCCCACAAAATCCGCAATATCCTGTACTTCGCCAATTTGATAATTGTGAGCCAGTATAATGGCATCCTTTTTCGCCTTTAGCTTGATTATGCTGTCTAAAAGCTCTATATTCGCATTCATATTTCTCCTTCTTACCCGGTAGAAACGTTTTAGTTATTTTAAAACAACATTCATAAAAATAAAATAAGCACTTTATTACGACTGAAAACAGGATTAATATTTTCTATTCCGTAATATAGATTCGAAAAAAAATTAAAGAATAACTTACCTGCCGGAAAGATTTATTTATTTTTTTTTTAATGTTATCATTTCAAATTCAGATACATTTAATTAGAATTTAAAATACCTTTGTAATTTTAGTGGGGATAATTTCTTGAAACTGGTTATAAGTGAGAAAGAAATAGCAGCTAGAAGAATTGCACAGATACTTGCCGGAAACGGCGTAGACCAGGAGGAAGTATATGGGGTTCCCGTCCATCACTTCAAGATCAACAGTGAAGATTACAGGGTTATCGGGCTTAAAGGTCATATACTGAAAGTGGATTTTCCGAAGGAATATGCAAATTGGTTTAAAGTAGACCCGATAGAGCTTATTAATGCTGAAATAGAAAAAATTCCCATCCAGAAAAAGATAATCCAGGCACTGAAGAAAATTTCCAGTGATGTGGATGAGATTATTATAGCCACAGACTATGACAGAGAGGGTGAGCTTATTGGCTATGATGCAATGCAGCTGGTAAAAGAAAAAAACGCTCTTGCTCCTGCAAAAAGAGCAAGGTTTTCAGCAATTACTCCAAAAGATATAAACCAGGCATTTTCAAAACTGGGAAAAATTGATCTGGATCTTGCTTTTGCAGGAAGGGCAAGGCAGGATATTGACCTGATATGGGGAGCTACACTGACACGTTTTATATCCCTTGCCACCTATCAGATTAAGGATAAATTTCTTTCGGTGGGAAGAGTACAAACTCCCACTCTCACCCTTGTTGTAGACAGAGAGCTGGAAATAAAATCATTTATCCCCACTCCTTATTGGGTTGTAAGTGTAAAGCTTAAAACAGAATCCGGTGAGGAATTTGAAGCCACTCATAAGAAAAAAAGATTTTTAAAGAAAGAAGATGCACAGGGTGTTTTTATTAAGCTGGGTGACAGGGGAACTGTCCTGGAAATAAATGAAAGCATTAGAGATATAAAACCCCCAACGCCTTTTAACACCACTGCCCTTATAATAAGCGGAAGTTCAATTGGCTTTACTGCATCAAAGACTATAAATATTGCTGAAAACCTGTATATGAACGGTTATATAAGTTACCCCCGGACTGATAACACGGTTTATCCTTCCTCGATAGAAGTAAAAGAGATCGTAAGAATGCTTGGTAGTTCCGGTGAATATTCCCGGATGTCTGAAGCAGTCCTTGCGCAGAAGAAGATAGTGGCAAGCAGGGGCAAAAAAAGATCAACAGATCATCCGCCAATTTACCCTACATCGGTTGCCAAGAAGGAAAACCTGAGCAGTGATGAGTGGAAGCTGTATGATCTGATTGTAAGAAGATTTATATGCACCCTACTTCCTGAAGCAAAGATTAAAAGTATAACCACATATATAGATATAAATGGAGAGCCATTTATTGCTAACGGCTCCAACATTATAGATGAAAGCTGGATAAAGTTTTATCCGTACTATAAGCATAAAGATGTTTTTATTCCCCGGCTTAAAGAAGAACAAATAATAACTGTCACCGGTAAAGAATTGCTGGATAAAGAAACCAAACCACCTGTAAGGTATACCCAGGGAAGGCTGGTTGAAAAAATGGAAGAACTTGGTCTGGGTACAAAGGCAACCCGCCATACAATTATACAAAACTTAATCCTGAGAGGATATGTAAGTGGAAATCCTCTCCAGCCTTCTGAAAAAGCTATTGCAGTAGTCAAGATGTTAAAAAAACATGCTGAAAAGATATCATCCCCGGATATGACTTCAGAGCTGGAAATGTATATGGATGGTATTGTAAATGGGGATGAGACTAAAGAGGATGTTGTGGATAGGTCAAGAAAGATGTTAAGTGAAGTAATGACTGTTCTTCAAAATGAAAAGGATGAGATATCACGGGAGATAAAAAAAGGAATCAGAGAAGATCTGGTAGTAGGTAAATGTCCAGGTGATAATTGTAATGGGGATTTAATTGTCAGAACCGCAAGAAAAACAAAGAAAAGATTTATAGGATGCAATGCTTATCCAGAGTGCAGAACTACATTTTCACTTCCACAGAAGGGTCTTTTGGTTACGATAAGAGAAGAGTGTAAGCATTGTGGATATCCTATAGTTAAAATTATAAATAAAGGGAGAAAACCCTGGGATTTATGTATAAATCCGGATTGTCCTGGAAAAGATGAGAAATATAAAAACTACAACAATAATAAAGGAAGCGAAAAGGCTTCTGATTGAAGCAAGTTTTAATCTTCCTTGTGATATTATAGAGGCTGTTAAGAGCGCTGCTAAGAAAGAGATTAGTGAGAGAGCTAAAAAAATCCTTGAACTTACTTTAGAAAATGCAAAAATTGCAAAAAAACAAAAACTCCCCTTATGCCAGGATTGTGGCCTGGTTTATATTGATCTTGATATTGGTCCTGATATCTGCATTGAGGACAGCAGCAGCTTAAATAGCTTATTGAACCAGGCAGTAGCAGATATTTATACCAGTAATTATCTTAGAAAATCAATAGTTTCTGATCCGTTATATGAGAGAAAAAACACTTCAGGTAACACTCCTGCGATCATTAGTACCAGTTTTACTTCCAGTCCTGGTCTTCATATAAAAATATATTTAAAAGGAGGAGGTAGTGAAAATTGTTCCTATCTTTATATGCTGAATCCATCAACCGGAGAGGATGAAATAATTAACCTGGTTTTGGATGTGGTAAAAAAGAATGTTACTAAATGCTGCCCGCCAGTAATTGTTGGTATTGGAGTTGGCGGGACGTCTTCAGAAGTGGTCAAGCTTGCAAGGACAGCCAGCTTTAGAAATCTAGAGATTAGGAATCCGGATAAAAGATACAGGCAGTTAGAAAAGAAAATATTAAACGCAATAAATGAGACTGGAATAGGACCACAGGGTCTGGGCGGAAAAACAACTGCTCTGGTCTGCAATATAGAGTATGCTCCCTGTCATATGGCTTCCTTCCCGCTGGCAGTTTTTATGGGCTGTCATTCCACAAGAAGGGCTGACTCAAAAATATCGCCGCCATAAATGTCATAAGCTACAAACAGAGGCAAATCTTCTACTACTATCTCATGTACTGCTTCTGCCCCCAAATCACTGTATGCGATGATTTTAGTATCTTTTACTTTTGTAGAAAGATAGGCGGAAATGCCTCCTACTGATACAAGATAGACAGACTTATATTTTTTTAGAAGTTCCTTTATCTTATCGCTTCTCCTGCCTTTTCCTATCATTGCTTTAAGTCCTGCCTTAAGCAGTGGTTCGGTTAAATTATCCATTCTGGCGCTGGTGGTGGGACCAATACTTCCGCTCTTTTTGCCTGGAGGGGTCGGTGAGGGACCCACATAAAATACAGTCTTATTTTTTAAATCAAAGGGCAATTTTTTATGGTACCTGAGAGCTTCAACAATTCTATTGTGAGCTGCATCTCTGGCTCCGAGTATAATACCACTTAAGTAAACGGTATCTCCGGCTTTTAATTTTCTGATCTTTTCTTCTGTCAGCGGTGTAGATAATCTGTAAGTATTGCCACTCATTTTTTAACGGTCTTCCTAATCCTTCCAGTTTTACTCATCATCAGTATTAAAATATCTGTCTCTTTTAAAATAATTGTCATAGGAATACAGCGGTTTTCTGGCAGGAGGTGGTTTTTTATTTCTCCTTGAGCTAAAGACTAACATAAAAATTATAAAAATTATAAATAAGCCAATAATACCTAAAATTACAATTAAAAAATAGGTCAGCAGTTTTGTTTTTCTACCTTCTATATATATTTTTTTCTCATCACCATATTTTATATTCCATATGGCAATGTTATTATCCCCAATTATATCTGCATTGTGGCTGGTTATTTTTACCGGAAATTTTACCTGATAGGTTATATTTAAAATATTACTGTCTGCTTTAGCCAGATTATTAATCCGGTTGTAGTCAGAATTTATATCTGAAGAGGCAAGGAGTGTCTCATCTATTTTCATATCTATATAATCTTCAAAGAAATATTCACTATGAAAGAAATAATCAACTTTTTCCAGTTTGGCATAGAATCTTTCTGGAGGAGTTTCAGAGAAATTATCTATGGAAATATACTGGAGAAAGTTTATGTCTTCAAAACTAATAGTGGAACTGAAGTGGGTATAGTCTCCTTCTTCAAAAGTCTTATATTCTCCTTCAGAGAGATTACTTTTAAGTATTTCATGTATTTTATCAGAAATGGATTGATCCTGACCCAAAACCACCTCACTCTTCTGAAGGTACTCTGTTTTAACTGCTATATCAAAAGTCCTGGTGCCGGAACAGTCAGAATTTATCAGGGTAAAGATATCAATTAGTGTCTGGTCGCAGGAAGAAATGAATGGGATTATAAATAAGAATAAAATTAAAATTATTAAAATTTTTAAGTAGTTTGATTTTACCATGGTCTCTTTATCACATTTATAGATAATTCTAACATATTGAATATTAATATTGTAGAAAAAGTTCGTGATTTGCGATAACCAATTAAATAAAAGAGAAGTATGAAAAGAATGATTTTTTAAACTAGTATTATAAGCCAATAAATAAAAATGAAACTAAAATGGGTTTGTTGACGTATATAATTAATGTGTTAGCATATTGAGTTAATAATGGAAAATGGTTTTTGTTTAACAGGGTATTAATGGTTTTTAATTTTTAAGCTTCTTAAATTATAATACCAGGGATAATCTAGAAGGGATCAGTGGATTAATAGTGGGTTTATATATAGGTTATGATATAGGGTCAATTAGTGTCAACAGGGCGATCATAAATGAAAAAAAAGAAATAGTGGAAATCCTGCCATATACAAGACACTTTGGAGAAACTGTAAAATCAGTGAAAAAAGATATTGAATCAATATGTAAAAGCAATTACAGAGATAAAATAACTGGTATAGGAATTACTGGCTCGGGAGGAAAGGAAATTGCCTCACTTCTTGGTCTTGATTTTATTAATGAAATAGAAGCCATAATCAGTGCTATAAAATTTTTATACCGGAATGCAAAAACTGTTATAGAAATTGGCGGCCAGGATTCCAAATTTATCGATCTTGCCTATGGTGATTATGCAATGAATGAGCTATGTGCGGCAGGCACGGGCTCTTTTCTTGACCAGCAGGCTTCAAGGTTTGGCCTGACAATAGAAGAATTTACCAGGTTAGCATTAAAGTCAAAAAATCCATCAACCATTGCCGGCAGATGCAGCGTGTTTGCAAAAACAGATATGATACATCTCCAGCAGGAAGCAGCAAGCGATGAGAATATTATTCTTGGTTTATGTTACGCAATGGCAAGAAGTTTTAAATCGGGGATTGTAAAGGGTAAAAAATTTGTACCCCCCATAATTTTCTGTGGTGGGGTATCTTTTAACGAAGCCATGATCAAGGCCTTTGAAGATACGTTGGGGGAAAAAGTATTAATCCCAGAGCACAGGGCATCCATAGGGGCTATTGGGGCTGCATTAAGTTTAAGCTCAAAGGTAATGGTAGAGGATTTAAATATTTCCGGATTAGCAGATAAATTAGATGAATATCTTAGAAATTTTAAATATAAGAGAGAAACATTTGCTCCTCTGGCTCTGGCTAAATCCAAAATGCCTTCTAAAAAAACTCTTAAATATAGTTTTGGCAATAAGAAAGTTGACGCCTATATTGGTATAGATGTCGGTTCAATAAGCACTAACGTTGTGGCTATAGATGAAAACAAAAAACTTATTGAAAAATGTTACCTGCGGACAGCAGGAAGGCCAATAGAGGCGGTAAGAAAGGGAATTGAGATTATTGGCAGTAAAGTCGGAGATAGAATCAATGTTAAAGGTGTGGGTACCACAGGTTCCGGAAGGTATCTAATAGGGGATTTTGTAGGTGCGGATATGGTAATAAATGAAATAACCGCCCAGGCCACGGCGGCGGCTGATATTGACAGCCTGGTTGATACTATCTTTGAAATTGGCGGTCAGGATTCAAAATTTATATCACTGGAAAATGGTGTGGTGGTTGATTTTGAGATGAATAAAGTTTGTGCTGCCGGTACCGGTTCATTTCTGGAAGAACAGGCTGAAAGGTTTGATATAAAAATTGAGGATTTCGGGGATATAGCATTGAAAGCAGAGAGTCCGTTAAATCTGGGAGAGCGCTGCACAGTTTTTATGGAAACCAATGTTTATTCCCATTATCAGAAAGGCGCCAGAATTGAAGATATCCTGGCCGGTCTTGCTTATTCTATTACCATGAATTATATAAACCGGGTGGTTGGAAGAAAGAAGATAGGTAAAAAGATTTTCTTCCAGGGTGCAGTTGCATTCAACAGGGCAGTTATAGCTGCTTTTGAAAATTATCTGGGCAAAGAAGTAATTGTACCGGAAAACCATGAAGTAACCGGGGCAATAGGGACAGCAATTATAGTGCTTAAAAATTCTCCCAAAAAGACAAAATTCAGAGGATTTGAAAATATATCTAAAATAAGCTACTCTCATAGCTCTTTTGAATGCAAGGGTTGCCCGAACAGGTGTGAGATAAAAAAGATTTCCATTAAAGGGCAGCCTTCATTATTTTATGGCGGCAGATGTGAAAAGTATGAAAAGGGAGACTCAAAAAGTACCGATATTCCGGATTATTTTGCTGAACGTGAAAACTTTCTTTTGAATTCCTACGAACCTAAAGACAATAAAGGAGCAAAAAAAGTTGGTATGCCCTATGCTATGCTTACCCATGAATTCTATCCTTTCTGGAATGCATTCTTTTCAGAGTTGGGTTTTGATTTTATCCTGTCGGATAAGACCAATAAAAAGATAATTAACGATGGGCTCCAGTGCTCTGTAGCTGAAATCTGTTTCCCAATGAAGACCACTCTCGGACATGTGCAGAATCTTTTGGAGAAGGAAGTTGATTACTTATTCTTGCCCGCTACCAGGGATATGCCTACCAAAGAAAAAAATATTAAAGGGGACAGGACTGGAAGTTATCCCTGTCCTTTTATTCAGGGGACCTGGTCAATTGTGAAATCTGCCATAGATACAGGAGAAGTTAAGATACTTGCTCCTATTCTTAATTTCAGTTTTGGAGAATATATAAAAGAAAAACAGTTGACCAGATTGGGTAAAGAGCTTGGAAAGGATAGAAGGTCAATAAGAAAAGCCATAAAGGAAGCTTATCTTGCCCAGGATAAATTTCACTCATCTGTTAAAAAAAGAGGGGAAGAGGTGCTTGGCAGCCTGAAAGATGACGAGATTGCAATTGTTGTAACCAGCAGGTCGTATAACAGTTGTGACAGGGCAATCAGTATGGATGTTCCAAGAAAACTAAGGGAACTTGGCTTTAAAGTAATTCCCCTTGATTACCTGCCTGTGGACTCTATTGACATTTCAAAAGAATGGCCAAACCTGTACTGGGAATTCGGGGATAGAATTATGAGCGCGGCTAAGATAATTAATAAAGATAGAAGACTTTACCCCGTTTATATTACTAATTTTGGCTGTGGTCCTGATTCTTTCATACTCCAGTATTTTGAGAGGGAGATGGACAGACCATTTTTAAAACTGGAGGTAGACGAGCATTCTGCAGGAGCTGGGGTCATAACCAGATGCGAAGCATTTATAGATTCCCTGATGAATGTAAAAAATATGAAAGATTTTCCACCGGCCCAAACAAAAACTAGAGGGAAGGATGCTGTTTTTAAGAAAAGCCAGGGAAGGGTAATATATATTCCCTATATGGGTGACGGCGCTGTTGTTCTGAAATCTGCTTTCCGGTCTGAAGGAATTAATGCAGAAATGCTGTATTCGGATGACGAGACACTTAAGCTGGGAAGAAGATATACACTGGGAAAGGAATGTTATCCCTTTATTATAACCACCGGAGATATTATAAAGACACTGGAACATAACGATCCCAAAAAAGTAGCTTTCCTCATGCCCCAGACATATGGGCCCTGCAGGTTTGGGCAGTATAATAAAATGCAAAAAATAATAATTAAGGAGTTGGGGTACGAAGATGTGCCCATTATTTCGCCTGGTGCTCCTGAAGGCAACCAGTTTTACAGGGAGTATGATATGCAGGGGTTAAGGGGATTCATACTGCTTATGAAAGCAATGTGTGGTATTTTTACTGTGGATTACCTGAATAAAATGCTCCGGCAAACAAGGCCTTATGAGATAGAAAAAGGAAAAACAAATAAAGTTTATGAAAAATATATAGAAGATGTATGCCAGTCTGTAGAAAATGATCCTATGTCAAAAACGCTGGACAGGATGGTCAGTATTTTAAGAGATGCCAGAAGAGATTTTGAGAATATACCAATTAAAAAAACAGATAAACCACTGGTAGGCATAGTGGGTGAAATATTTGTCAGGAATCATCCTTATAGCAATAATGATATTATAAAGAGAGTTGAAGCACAGGGCGGAGAGGTGGTGATCCCTTCATTTGGAGAGTGGCCGTATCATACTACTGCTACCAGAAAAATAGATATTATAACCAAACAGACTGATATTTATTATAAGATTATAAAATCATTTAGTATTAATGGTAACAAAAGCGGAAATAGAATTGGTTACCGGGAACTGGCTGAGCTTACCGGTGATTTTGTAAGAGGAACAGGTTTTTATATCTCAAATAGGATTATTAATAAATTACTGGAAAATTGCCACTACAAACTGGAAAAACCGCTAAAGGGTTTCTTGAGAGAAGATAAAGAAGCCGGCATTTATGATATCTGGGACAATGCCGAACCTTACATAATCAAGTGGTTCGGAGAGGCAGCTCTGAGTATTGGAAAGTCGGTATACTGGATTAAAAATGGTGCCGACGGGATTATAAATGTACTTCCCTTTACCTGTATTCCCGGGAATATTGTTAATGCAATCTCAAATAGAATTAGAGAAGAGTATAAGATACCCTGGCTGAATCTTGCCTTTGATGGACTGGAACAGGAAACAACTGAAACCCGTCTGGAAGCCTTTATGTATCAGGCAAAGCAATATATGAAGAACAAGAAATAGCAAAACTAAAGATTCCTGTTTTATACTTACAGGATGTGCAAGTTCTTATAAATTTAAATATATTCATAAAAATACTCCTTTCAATTAGAATAATTAAATCTATAGCTAATTATACATAAATTGAATAATCATTAAAACTGCTTAAATCCAATATCTTTTACTTTTTCAAAAAAAACTAATAAAATAAAGCAATGAAAAATTTATTAATACTAAACCCTTCATCTTTTAAAGGTAAAGCGCTTGAAGCTAAAGAAAAGGTAGAATCAGCATTCAATAAATATAATCTGGATTACGAAATACATATAAGCAAAAGCGCTGATGACATAATTGAAGCCATACGCCTGAATTTAAACTCAGAGATCACAAACTTTATATCTGTTGGCGGCGATGGGACTTTACACTACATGGCTAATGCTCTTGCTGAAACCAGAAAGAATCTGGGATGCATCCCTTTTGGTTCCGGAAATGATATTGCTGCAAGCCTGAGTATACTGCCTGATTTAGACAGCTGCTGCAAGGCTATAAAAAAGGGTGCAGTAAAAAGAATTGACCTAGGATTGATAAACAGCAAATATTATTATCTGGGGGTTGCGGGAGCAGGTTTTGATTCCATAGTAACAGACCTTGCAAATAATACAAAATTCCCTATTAAAGGACCTGCTAAATATACTTATGCAGTTTATAGAACTTTGATAACTTACAGGTCAAAAAAATTTTTTATAAAATTTGATGGCAATGAAAGAGAATTAGATGCAATGTTTATGGTAGTAGGAAATTTGCCTAGATATGGAGGCGGCATGCAAATTGCACCCAATGCTGATCCTGAAGATGGAATACTTGATGTATGTATAATAAAAAGAATGAGTAAAATTCATTTGATAAAAGCATTTCCAAGCGTTTTCAAAGGTGAGCATTTAAGCGACCCATATGTTGAATATTTCAGAGTTAATGATTTCCAAATAGACAGCGAATATAATTTTAGTGTATTTGCTGATGGGGAATATATTTGCAAGCTGCCGGCAAAATTCAAAGTAGTTCCAAAAGCCTTAAACTTTATTGTTCAGCAGTAAATAAGAAGATACTACAAAGCTCTTGTTGATTTTCTTATAATTATTTTTGGTTCAATAACTACTTTTATATTTTCTTTCTTTTTTGTTTTTCCCGTTTAGTAAGTTTCATTTTAATCCTGCCTTATTTTGTAATTTTATAAAAAATTATAAGTAATTTATACATAAGGCAAAAAAAATTAATATCTTCTACTGTTTCATTTGATAGAAATTATTGTAGGAGCTGATACCTTTTTACCATAAATAGATAAAAGCCTACCCCCTATATAACTGTAATTATATAATCTTAGGGGAATCTTAGGATAAGGAATGTGTCCCAATCCTGGTCCCTAAAAGAATTGACAATGTACTAGTAGAATTATATATTTGTTTTTACGTGAAAATAAATATTGCAGATGAACTTAAATTATCTCACCATAAAAAGTAATTTTAACTATCTGGAAAGAGAGCAATGAAACAGATATTAAGTGATAATTGGTTTTTAATTTGCTCAAAAGATCTAAATGACTATGGAGAAACCATATCCAGACCAGGGTATGTACACGATAAATGGTATCCCACAAGTATTCCAAACACTGTCGTTGCAGCCCTGGTAGATAACAAAATCTATGATGACCCCTATTTTGGACTAAATTTGTTAAAAATTCCTGGTTACAAGAAAGACCGAAATATCAATTTTTCACTACAATACAAGCCAGAAGAGAGCCCCTTTAGAAAATCCTGGTGGTATAGGACTGAATTTGTTATAGATAGTTCCCTTCAGGGGCAACAATTCTGGCTTAACTTTCGCGGAATTAATTATTCTGCAAATATCTGGCTCAATGGTAAAAGAATTGCCAGTACCGATTATGTGAACGGAACCTTTCGACTGTATGATTTTGATATCACTCATTTTGTGTTGGTCGGGGGGAAAAATGCCATGGCTGTTGAAGTCTTTTCACCGGAACCCGATGATCTGGCAATAACCTTTATTGACTGGGCACCAGGCATGCCGGATGATAACATGGGGATCTGGCAGCCTATAATTTTATATTCTTCTGGACCGGTTGCTTTAAAAAATACATTTGTCCACACACGGCTCAATACCACTACACTGGATGAAGCAGAACTAGTGATTGAAACTGAGATAGTTAATACTCAGGATCACACAATAGAGACAGAAATTGAATGCACCATAGAAAATATAACGTTTAATAAACACATTACAGTCGACTCCCTGTCTACGAACAAACTCATTTTCACTCACCATGAATTCCCCCAATTAAAAATAAGAAATCCCCGCTTATGGTGGCCATATCAATTAGGGAAGCCGGAATTGTACGAACTCAGAATGATTTTAAAGACCAAAGATAATGTTTCAGACAGCACAAACATTACTTTTGGAATTCGCGAAATTAAGACAGTCACTAACGAACATGAAGCACTATTATTTCTCATTAATGGTAAAGAATTACTAATCCGGGGAACTGCATGGTCTCCCGATTTAATGTTACGTCAATCAAAGAGACAGGATGAAATTGATATTGATTTTCTAATTAATTTAAATATGAATGCAGTACGCATGGAAGGGAAACTGGCTACTGACTATTTCTGGGATCTATGCGATCAAAAAGGTATACTTGTGCTTGCCGGCTGGCCTTGCTGTAATCATTTTGAAAAATGGGATATCTGGAAATATGGTGATATTAATGTAGCCAGGGAATCCGAGAGATCTCAGATTTTGCGTTTACGGAATCATCCCTCATTTGCTGCCTGGTTTTATGGAAGTGATTTTCCGCCTCCTGAAAATGTGGAACGAGTCTATCTGGAAGTTTTACAGGAGACTTATAATAATTTGCCAAGAATTTCAAGTGCATCACATAAACCATCAAAACTTGCAGGTGTTACCGGGGTCAAGATGACCGGTCCTTATTCGTATGTGCCTCCGATATACTGGTATGATCAGGAAAGACAGGGGTATGCGGAGCGCTTTAACACTGAAACCTGTCCGGATGTTTGCATTCCCATAATGGAAAGTATAGAAAAGATGCTCCCCAGGGATCAATTATATGTTGGAAGCGAGGCATGGAATCATCATACCGGAGTCGGAGACGAGTTTAATAATACTAAAAAAATTGATGAAGCAATTTCAAAACGCTATGGTCAACCAAAAGATCTGTCCGACTATTTGAAAACAGCCCAGGTTCTGGGATATGAAAGCTGGAGAGCAATGTATGAAGCGCATAACCGAAATTTTCCCAAGGCAACTGGTATTATCGGCTGGATGCATAATAGTCCCTGGCCAAGTCTTATCTGGCAATTATATGATTATTTTCTAAATCCGAACGGCGCATTTTTCGGTACAAAAAAGGCCTGTGAACCTTTACATATTCAATATTCATATGACGATCATTCAATCTGGATTATTAATAATGAGCTGAAAGATTATCCAAACTCAAAAGTTTTCATTAAAATGTATAACTCTGATTTGACAGAAAAACTATCTACAGATTTAACAGTCAACATCGAAAAGGAGAAAAGGGAGAAAATTTTTACTTTACCCACGATTAACGATCTCTCAGTAGTCTATTTTTTAAAACTCAGTATCGAAAAGAACCAAATTGTAAAGAGCACACAATTATACTGGTTGACGACAAATAAGGATATTTTTACAGGTGAATATTTCTGGTATTATTCTCCCCTTAAAACTCACGCAGACATGAGTTTGATAAGAAAAATGCCCCGCGCACATATAGATGCTGTTTTAAATGTGGAAAAGATAAATAATACTTATTATGTAACTGTAACAATCACAAATTCAGGTGAATATCTGGCTTTTTTTATCTGGATCAAATTATATAACAAAAATACAAACAAGATTATTGCCCCGGTTTTCTGGAGCGATAACTGTGTCTCACTATTTCCATCTGAATCAGTTCAGATAAAAGCTATGGTCCCGGAAGATTTCACCGATGGTGACATTATTGTTAAAACAGAAGGCTGGAACTG
>JADBLP010000124.1:0-9078 GCA_014894375.1 Actinomycetota bacterium
CGTACCATAGATTCCTGGCAACATTGCTTTCCCGTTATAACTGGCACCAGCCAAAAAAGCAAAAGCAAAAAAGATAATAAAACAGGCGAGTCCTCCCCAAAGAAATATTTGTCTAAGTACTCTCATAAAATCTCCTTTCATTTAATATCATAATAATAGCATACTTAATAATCATATTATGTCAATTGCTTATTCCTGGAATTCTTAAATTATTCTTTATAATAAAAACTGGAAGTTGAGTATCCAGGGGTATTATTGGTCTAAGCAGACCATTCCTGTAATATACCTTCGAGCTTGGATCTTCTAAGTGAAAGATCACAGATAATTTTTTTTATCTCATCAGGTCTTAGATCTTCATTATTCATAATTATCTGGTCTAATTATATATATTATTTATCTGATAAAAAAATACTTCTAATCCAGCTTAAAGTTACCGGTGTCAATCCATTCATTTTCAAGAATTGTCCACCAGTCAACTGCAAGCCCGTTTAAAACATATTCATAAGGCAGCCAGCCATAACCATTATCGCCCCAATCTGCACTCCATGAATTTCTAATTAATACTGCACCTTTGGTTTCCATGTTATCTGCAGTGTTTATTATGGAAATTTCATCATCATAGCCAACAGCAACGACTGCATGGCCGCCTTCAACCTTATCCCCTTCTGAAGGAAATGAAATCTTTCCCGAATTCTTATCTGCATCAATAATTGAACTGTAAACTGTAAAACCGAACATTGAAGGTACTGCAGCTGCAAGGTTTATTTTTATCTGCTTTAATAATTCTTCCTTTTTTATTCCGCTAGGGTCAAGCCTGAAATATTGTGCTGTCTGATAATTTTGAGCATAAGAATAACAAAACGGATCCGGCTCTTCATCAAACTTTTCAATATCGTATTTCCAGTATTTTTCAGGAACAATTCCAAATAAAACCATAGCCATCATTGTTGTCCTTATATATGCTCCGTAATCACCTTTTTTCTGCAGCAAATTTCTTGTTGTCTTATATAAAAACAACCTTGAACTGTTTATAAAACTGCCGAAAGCCTTTTTTTCAAAGTACTCAATCAAGCCTGCTGCTGCATTTGCCGTGCAGGAATTAAGCTGGTCCTGATTTTCTACTGGAGAACACCATTTTCTTAAATCAACTGCCGCTGGTAATTTTGCTTCTTCTTTGTTAACTAAACCCATTTTCAATGCCATCTGATTTATTGAATCTTTTACTCCTGATCTTAAACTTTTAAGCGAGATATCAGTATTTTTAACTGTATAATCTCTGAAATCAGGATAATCGGGAAGCCATCCGAAATATTTTACCTGATTGGCGCTCATGTCATCTCCTTTAACTATTATTAAACAAAAGAATGGATAGTAAAATATATTTATATAATAATACTACATATTTATATTAATATAAAATTCTATTAATATATAAAATAAATTACTGGTATCATAATTACTTTAAAATAATTTATAATTGCTGCCTTTTATTTTTTTTGCCACATACATCGCAATATCAGCATTTTTAATTAATTCTTCGGAATCTCTGCCGTCAGAAATTTATAAGAACTTTCACATCCTGTAAGTATAAAAAAGGAATTTGCCCGAAATTTATAATCCCTATTAAAAAATTAAATAAGAAACCGGTAAGAGCGGGTAGATATTTAAAATATTATTCAAATCTAGGAAGAATTATTCTATTTCCAGTCAGGCTCTAAGGCAGGAAAACTAGTTTTTCCTAAAAATCTACTGCGTCAAACTCTTTAGAATCTGTTAGGTCTCTCTCCGCTTGAAACGTAAACTGTTCAGGAACGCAAAACCAACTGGTGCGTAAAACCTTTGCTAATGCTCGTTTTTATTTCATTTAAGCAGTAGCGGGTTTTACCACTACCCGCTCTCTGCCATAAATAAATCTCATGCTCATAAATTTTACCCATTGTGTGTCAAGTAACGGTTTTTTGACACGAGTTCAATCTCCATTTTAAGCACTCCTGACATGCTTTATTTGATTTTTACAAACAGGTAAAAATCAAAAGTATCAATTATCAATTTGCCGGATTGATTGTTTCCGCTTATATTATTTATCAGAAACTTAACGCTTACCTTGTCATTCTGATCTGTAAAAGTCATATCAGCAGCAGTCAAAGCGTTGGGGTCGGCTGTGTTGGGGTCGGCTGTATTGTACTTCTTATAAATACTGTCTGCATAATCAAGCAGGTTCCTTTTATAAATCTCTTTATCTTCATTATTAATCACAAGGTCAAGATCCGGTATGTCAAACTTGACTGTAAGACCTTTATTTGACTGAGTATTGTTGTTGCTAATACCCTTCATGTCAAAGAAATAGTCAAAACCCTTAATATCAATCGGGGTATCAAGGGTCTCAAGGTATTTATAAAAATAGGGCTCTTTTAAGTTGGGATAATTATAAGTCGGAGAAAAACCAAATTCATCTTCAAAGTTGGAATTATTATAATTTTCCGGAAGATATTTCACATCCTTGAGTCTTTTACTATTCTCAAAATAAGAAATTATCTGGGTTATTTCCGTCTTGTCTGCATCAGGAAGTTCGGTTTTTGTTTTAATAATTGTGTTGTTTTCTATCATGTCATACTTGGTCAGTATACTCTCAAGCCTTTTATTCTGGCTGAATTCAGAAACCGAAAATGAACTCCAGGGACCCATAACGGAAAGAACGGCAATGATTGCAAGTGATACCGGAAGTATAATATTTCTTGTATTCTTTTTCAATGAAATATATATCATTATTGCAGCTATCCAGGCACCCATAATTAATACATAATAGCGATTTTCAGTAATTCCATAAGCCGATAATCTTATTCCCATTGAAACAAACATCATGGCAATCAAAGGCAGAATTATTTTTGAAAACCAGAAAATAAAGTATTTGACCCATTTTACAAGGTCTTTGAGAGGAGATATGAAAAAAAGTACAGCTATGCCAATCATTGAATACCATAGTACGAGGTTTGATACCAGACCGTTTGGCCATTGGCGGGTTATCAATATCTTTACAAAATATATATAAAGTATCATGGTATATGCTGATAATATTGGAATTACTATATATAAAACAAGAATTTTAAAAATTACCGGATAATTGTTTTCATCAAGTTCCTCATCTATTGCTGGAATACCCCCAAGGAAAAAACATGTTCCGAAAATGCCTGCCACTATAAAAAGCGTATCCAGATAAATCTTTTCAGATATAGGAACTCCAAGAAGTTTATTAATCGCGAATATTATCGCGCAAATGCCACCATACATAACCCCTGAATAAACAAATGTTATTATGAATCTGGTAAATAGTTTTATAACGTACATTTCAAAATTCCTTATTTTGAACAGGTAAGGGACAAAGATAAAACAAAGGTATAAAGCAATATTTACTGCTGCATACCGTATCCCTGAAACCAGGTTGATTTCCTTCAGCAGTATGAAATAATATAGTATAAGAAATACAGCTCCTGCAAGATAAGTCAAAGCCTTGAAATATGACTTTATGATTCTGAATCTTTCAAAGAAAATCCTAATTGACAGAGAAAGCGGTATACCCATTGCAAGTATCATCAGTAAACGCATCAGGAACGTTCTTGTGTTTTCGTTTATATTATCCCAGTGTAACAGAACAATTCCCATGATAACAACAACTGCTGAAAAAGCTATTGTGACTGGAAAACGCCTGATACTGTTATATAAACCGGTTAAAATTCTTTTAATGAAACCACGTATTTTCATGATTACCAACTCCTTTTTGGCAAAATTAATTCTTATCCGTATCATATCATACCGCAGCAGAGCTGTAATCAAAAATAGTGCTTTGAAACCTGAGAAATAAAAATTATCTTGACAAAAAGAATTATTTAGTTAAGATACTAATTTAATTAGCGACTTAATTAATTTTTATTAATTACTTTGATTGTAATTTTATGAATTGATATGGATGATAGAAGAAAAATAATTGAAAAAATTATCGAGAGCATGTATGCAGTCAGACATAGGCTTGCTACTGAAATCCACTTTTTCTTTGATGAGATCCAAATCACACATTCGCAGTGGTTGGTTTTACATCTTGTAAAAAAGAGTAAAATCATAAACATTAAAGATCTTGCGAATTTACTTGATATAACAAGCAGTGCAACTACGCAAATTGTTGATGGTTTGGTAGATAAAGGGCTGCTTATGAGAAAAAGAAACCCTGATGACCGCAGGACTTTGAAAATAGAATTATCCGAGAAGTCTAAAAATCAATTTGATTCAATAAAAAATAAAAGTTTTAAGACATTATATTCTCTATTTGATGTTCTGGATAATGATGAACTTTTAAAATATTGTGAACTTAACGATAAAATTGCAAGTAAGATCTTATTGAAAGAACAGATTAGAAAGAGAAAAAATATATGATCAGACTGGCCAGATATATTAAGCCTTTCATTATTTTGATTTTGATTGCTATTGTCCTGTTGTTTGTTCAGGCAATGGCTGACCTGTCGCTTCCCGACTATATGTCAAATATAGTAAACAATGGCATACAGCAGGGGGGTATAGAAAATGCTGTGCCAGAGGCAATCCGCCTGAGTGAAATGGATAAACTTACCATATTTATGAGTGCAGACGACAAATCAGAGATATTGAAGAGCTACACGCTTATTGATAATAAATCTTCCGACTATGAGAAATATTTAAAGGATTATCCGCAGCTCGAGAAAGAGCCTATTTATGTGCTGAATAAGATTGATCAGAAAGAAACCAATAAGATTAACCCTTTAATGGGCAGGGCATTTCTTGCTGTTTCTGGTATTGAACAGATTATAGCAGATCCATCTAAGGCGGCTGCCATTGGCAGCAAGTTAGGTTTTGACTTGTCAAAGATTCCCACGGGCATGACATCAGACCAGATTTTTGCCATGCTTGCAAAGTTACCTGCTGATCAGCTTTTAAAGATCCGCACTGCGGTTGATAAGCAGTTTGAGGCAATAGGTGACAAAATGATAACACAAATGGCTGTCGGATCTGTAAAAACAGAGTACTCGGCCCTCGGTATGAATACAAATAAGATTAGGAGTAATTATATCTGGCATACAGGACTACTAATGCTGCTTATATCCCTTTTATCGGCGGCTTCTACGGTTGCGGTTGGGTATCTGTCTGCAAGGACAGCAGCTGGGCTGTCAAGAAATCTGCGTAAAAAGGTATTTAATAAAGTTGAAAGTTTTTCAAACGCTGAGTTTGATAAATTCTCTACTGCTTCACTTATTACAAGGTCAACCAATGATATTACCCAAATTCAAATGCTTGTTATAATACTAATAAGAATTGTCTTCTACGCACCCATTCTGGGTATCGGAGGAATAATACGTGCGCTTGGCAAGAGCACATCAATGTCCTGGATTATCGCTGTTGCTATTGTTACTCTGGTCTCTCTTATAATTGTAGTATTCTCTATAGCTTTGCCAAAGTTCAAAATTATTCAGAACCTTATCGATCGCCTCAGCCTTGTAACACGTGAAAACCTCTCCGGGATGATGGTAATAAGAGCATTTAACACACAGAAGTTTGAAGAAGATCGCTTTGACAGGGCTAACATTGATCTTACAAAGACAAATTTATTTATAAATCGTGTAATGGTTTCAATGATGCCGGTTATGATGCTTCTGATGAACGGTCTGTCCCTGCTCATTATCTGGATAGGTGCACATCAGGTAGCACAATCCAACATGCAGGTTGGTGATATGATGGCATTTTTGCAGTATGCGATGTTGATTGTCATGGCATTCCTAATGATGTCGATAATGTTCATAATGGTACCAAGAGCTTCGGTTTCTGCCGGACGTGTTGCTGATGTCCTGGAAACTGAGTCTACAATTGATGACCCACAAGATGCAAAGCACTTTGACAACTCTACTAATGGAGTGGTTGAGTTCAGAAATGTTTCATTCCGTTACCCCGGGGCAGAAGAGAATGTGTTGTGTGATATAAACTTTACAACAAAGCCCGGACAAACAACGGCGTTTATTGGACCTACCGGTTCAGGCAAATCAACACTTGTTAACCTTATCCTGCGTTTTTATGATATCAGCGAGGGGCAGATACTTGTTGATGGTATTGATATAAGGGAAGTCAAACAATATGATTTGCGGGATAAGATTGGGTATGTACCTCAGAAGAGCATACTCTTCAGCGGAACTATTGAAAGCAATCTGCGATACGCAGATGAAAATGCAAGTGAAGAGAAATTAAGGACAGCTGCAAAGGTTGCACAGGCGCTGGACTTCATTAACGAAAAGCCTGAGAGTTTTAATACAGAGATTTCACAAGGCGGTAAAAATGTGTCGGGTGGTCAGAACCAGAGGCTTTCAATCGCACGTGCTCTTGTTAAAGATCCTGAAATTCTTATACTTGACGATTGTTTCTCTTCGCTTGATTTCAAAACCGATGCAGCACTCCGTAAGGCACTCAAATCTTATTCCGGACAAAGTACAATATTAATAGTTGCGCAGCGTGTGGGAACAGTTATGAATGCCGAACAGATTATCGTTCTTGATGATGGCAAAATTGTAGGTAAAGGCACCCATAAGGAGCTTATAGAGAATTGTGACACTTACAAGGAAATTGCTCTGTCACAATTTAGCAAGGAGGAATTAGCATGAGTGACCAAACCAGAAAAAATACACCAGATCGTCCTATCAATCCCATGGGCTTTGGCGGCCAGCGTCGTGGCAGCCAGCAAGCTAGGGGTCCAATGGGCCACGGCTTTCAAATGCAGGGAGAAAAACCCCGTAACTTTAAAGGCACAATGGCCAAGTTTATAAAATATATCGGTGAATTCAAAGTATCAGTAATTATAGTTATGATTTTTGCTGTTGTATCAACGGTATTTGCAATTGTCGGGCCAAAAATTATCGGCAAGGCTACCACAAAGCTCTTTGTAGGCATAATGGGTAAAATAACCGGAACAGGCAGCGGTATAGATTTCGGATATATAAGAAACATTATTTTAATTTCAGTAGGTTTGTATGTAATTTCAGCACTATTTTCATATATCCAGGGCTGGATTATGTCAGGTGTATCAATGAAAATAACATACCGTTTCAGAAAAGATATATCCCAAAAAATCAACCGTATGCCGCTTAAATACTTTGATGGTACAAACCATGGTGAAGTGCTTTCACGTGTTACCAATGATGTTGACACTGTAAGCCAGACGCTCAACCAGAGTTTGACACAAATCATTACATCAGTTATTACAGTTTTAGGTGTGCTGATAATGATGTTAACAATAAGCTGGATTATGACGCTTGTAGCGCTTTTGATTATTCCTCTTTCTCTGGGAATCATAATGGTTGTTGTTAAACGTTCTCAAAAATATTTTAAACAACAGCAGGATTATCTGGGGCACGTTAATGGTCATGTTGAAGAGATGTACGGTGGGCACAATGTAATGAGAGCCTTTAATGGAGAGGAAAAAAGTGCCGAGAAGTTTGACGGCTATAATAATGTCCTTTATGGGGCAGCATGGAAATCACAATTTTTGTCTGGCATGATGATGCCCATAACGTTTTTTATCGGAAATATCGGTTATGTGGCAGTATGCGTACTGGGCGGATGGCTTGCAGTTCAAGGCAAACTGGCAGTTGGCGATATTCTGGCATTTATGCTCTATATACGCTCATTCATGCAGCCAATTTCACAGCTGGCCAATATTTCGAATGTTCTTCAACAAACTACCGCTTCAGCAGAGCGTGTGTTTGATTTCCTGGAGGAGAAGGAAGAAATACCTGAAACAAGCACTCCTGTCAAGCTTGATTCTATTTCCGGCAATGTTGAATTTAAAAACGTCCATTTTGGATATAACCCTGACCAGACTATCATAAAAAGTTTTTCCGCTAATGTTAAACCTGGCCAGAAGATCGCCATAGTTGGTCCAACCGGGGCGGGAAAGACAACCATGGTTAAGTTGCTTATGCGTTTCTATGACGTGAATAGCGGGGCAATACTTGTTGATGGTAACAATATTAAAGACTTTACCCGTCAGGACCTGCGAGCAATATTCGGTATGGTTTTGCAGGATACATGGCTTTATAATGGCACAATTTTGGAAAATATTAGATATGGCCACCAGGATGTGAAAGACGAGGAAGTAATTGAAAGTGCAAAAATCGCACATATTGACCATTTTATCCATACACTTCCGGATGGCTACAACATGGAACTTAATGAGGAAACCTCCAACATATCAGAAGGGCAAAAACAGCTTATAACCATTGCGAGGGCAATCCTTGCAAACCCGAAAATTCTTATCCTTGATGAGGCAACAAGTTCGGTTGATTCGCGTACGGAACAGCTCATACAAAAAGTCATGGATAATTTGATGAAGGACCATACAAGCTTTATTATTGCTCATAGACTTAGCACAATTCGTAATGCTGATTTAATCCTTGTAATGGACAATGGTAATATTGTCGAGCAGGGGAAACATGAAGAATTGCTGGCCAGGGGCGGTTTCTATTCAAACCTTTATTACAGCCAGTTTGAAAATAATAAATAAGTTTTTGAATTCCTATTTTCAATAAGGTTAATTATAAATCGCTTATAAATAACTTACTTAAAATCTCTATATTAATTTTGAGTTTTACTGCTTGTTCTATTTCTGTAAATCAAACTGTTAAAGTAGCTACAGAAACTGCAAAAGAAACTAATGTTTCATAATTATTCTATTTCCGGGCAGGCTCTAAGGCAGGAAATAATCAAGGATTTTCTTTATTTTATTTTAGGTATGGAAAAAACAAAATGGCGATGAGGGACATTCTTTATTTTATTGCTGCTAATAGGTTATCTATGTTAACTCTTTATAAGTTATCTTTTTAGTAACTTTTATATTATCACCGGAGTAATTGTAATAATAATAATGGTAATACCAAAGGTTGGAATCGTTTCTTAAAAATGATATGTAAACATATACATTTTCAAGATTATTAAAAGTCACATTTTGACTATCCCCGTTGCCATCATCAAAAGTAGGATCAAAAGGTATCCATCCGTATCCATTTATATAGA
>JADBLP010000139.1:0-2830 GCA_014894375.1 Actinomycetota bacterium
TGAACCAATTTAAAAGGGCAACTTTTATTTTATTTTGTTTAATAATATATTAAAACCTATCAGTAGTCAAATAATTTTTAAATAAAATTTCTTAACTCTTCAATCACCTGTTTTATTATTATTTTGTAAGTACGCCTTAATCAATGTGATAAAGATTTTTTCTTTTCAATCTTTCTGGTAGCAATCAAATCAACCTTTTCACCTAATAAATTTGAAGCGATTATCTGGCCAATCTCAATAGGAGCCTCTGCTTTAATCCGGCGAGTCATCTCTCCGATTTTTTTTAGATATTTTTTGAGGATAGGAGCGGAAGTCTTTACGCTTACCAAAGAAAAATCTCCGTTCTCTACCCAAACAGAGCCGGTGAATACTCTTAAGGGATTAGTGATTTCGTTTTTTACATAGTCTTTTCCTTTGGGACACTCATCCCCTGTAATATTTTTAATATTTGTTCCTTCATATTCTGCCGATATGCGACATCCATTGGGACAGATGATACAGATAAATTCTCTCTCCATGGTTAAACCAACTTTACCTTTAATGTTTTTATATCCTCTAATTCTGAAGAAGATAATTTTACTCTGACCATCTCTGCCGGGTTTACACGTCTTAGGAATTTCTTCTTGATTACTCTTTTACCATCTTCAAATATTAAAATCTTCTTTTCTCCCGGTTGATTAACTCGAAAAGAGAAAATAGTATCTTTAAGCCTGCACAAAGTTTGAGGAACTATGTATCTTAAATCATTTCCTAATTCAACTTTAATCTCCCGCTCTTTAGTAAGTTTTCCTCCCAGGTATTCTGCTACTCCCTCAACTATATATTCGGCTTCTAAAGATACGTTATCTACGATATCGTGTACCTGCAAGACATTCCCGCAGGCAAAGGCGCCTGGAAGGCTGGTCTGACCTCTTTCATCCACTTGCGGTCCCCCGGTTATATTGTCTAAAACTATACCTGCTTCGCGAGAAAGTTCATTTTCCGGGATTAAACCTACGGAGAGGAGTAGAGTATCACAGACTATCTTTCTCTTGCTTTCGGGAATTATTCCTCCTCTTTTACCTAGTTGTGCAATGGTAACTCCTGATAAGCGACCATTTCCCTCTATATCAACTACGGTATGACTTAGTAAAAGGGGTATATCAAAATCATAGAGACATTGATTAATATTTCGGGGAAGTCCGCTGCTATAGGGGAGTTTCTCTGCTACGGTTATTACCTCTGCCCCTTCCAAGGTTAGGCGACGAGCCATAATCAGACCGATGTCTCCTGAACCTAAGATTACTATCTTCTTGCCTATCATATAATTCTTTAAATTAATTAATTCTTGTGCCATGCCCGCAGTGTAGATACCGGAAGGCCTAGCTCCTGGTATACCAATAGCCCCTCGAGTCCGCTCACGGCAGCCCATAGCTAAAATAATTACCTTAGCTCGATAATGCTGCAGTCCTTTATCATTTATTACTATTACTTCTTTTTGAGGAGTTAAACTTACCACCATACTATTTAATAGGAAGGGAATTTTTTTATCCACTACCTGGTCAATATATCTTTGAGCATATTCCGGACCAGAAAGGGAGGTATGGAATCTTTCCAAGCCAAACCCATCGTGAATACACTGGTTTAAGATACCCCCCAAGTAAGCTCCCCGCTCAATGATAAGAATATCTTCTATTCCTTTTTCTTGACAGGCGACAGCGGCAGCTAAACCAGCAGCCCCTCCTCCAATGATGATAACTTCTTTTTCTTGCATGATTCGTTTTCCTCATTACTTCTATATCCGGTTAACAGAGAAGAATTTTTTCCTTTTAAAGTGATCTCTCTGGGAACAAGATTAAAATTTTCCCTTAATATCTCTATAATTCTGGGAAGACAATATCCTCCCTGACATCGGCCCATCATAGCCCGAGTGCGATATTTAATAGAAATCAGACTTCTTGCCCCTAAAGAATTATTAGCTGCCTCTAATATTTCTTTCTTAGTAATTTTCTCGCAACGACAGACTATCTCTCCGTAATCTGGTTCTTGCTTGATTAAGGTTTTCTTGGTTTCTTCATCTTGCTCTTCAAATCGTAGAATACCTTTTCTGAAAGGATTAAAGCTGGGATTAGAATCTAATCTTTCTTTTTTATTAATAATTTCCACTACTCTTTTGGCAATCGGTTGGGCAGCAGTTAATCCCGGGGATTCAATACCGATTAAATTGATAAAATTATCGACCGTATCACTTTCCCTTATTACAAAATCCCAAAACCCTCCCTCAGAAGAAGGGGCTTGTTTGGCTCGGAGGCCAGAATAACTGCGGATAATATATCCGGGTGAAGTTAAAGGTAAAAATTCACCAGCTTCGGCAGAGAGCATTTTCATTATTTGAGAAGTTGTAGAAAAATTGTCTTTTCTTTTTATGTATTCATTGCTTGGACCTATCAGGATATTACCGTCAATCGTGGGGGTAAGATGAATTCCTAAACCTCCAGCTCCAGCTTGAGGAACCGGATAGACCAGGTGATTTATCAGCCAGGAAACATTTTTATCTAATATATGGTATTCTCCGCGACAGGGATAAAGACGATATTTTTTTATTCCTACCATTCGAGCTATATAATCAGAATATAGTCCAGAACTATTAATTACATAAGAAGAAGTAAATTCTCTTTTATTAGTTTTAATTCTAAAATTAGAATTGTTTAATCTGGTAATACTTTTTACTTCAGTATTTAGAAAAAAGGAAACACCGTTATCCAGGGCATTTTCAGCCAGAGCAATAGTTAACAAATAAGGAGAGGTGATAGCAGTTTCCGGAGAATAGAGAGCAGCTATACCCTTAACA
>JADBLP010000135.1:0-8983 GCA_014894375.1 Actinomycetota bacterium
GCCAAACCTCAAGTGGATTTACATAGAAAAATTTCTTTCCATCAAGGGATATTCCGCTAATAACTGAATTATATAATGCCTTTTCAATAATATCCGAATAGGTGTTATTTACATCCATTCGAAGCATTCTGTGTGCAAAGAATACCAGGCCTATTGATGCACAGGTTTCAGCATATATGGTATCATTAGGCAAATCATAGTCGAATGTAAAGGATTCTCCGCATGAAGTGGATCCTATACCTCCGGTGATGTACATTCTTTTTGATACAATATTTCTCCACAGTTTTTTACATGCTTTTATTAATGTCTGATCACCTGTTTCTATTGCAACATCTGCCATACCCGAATATAAATATACAGCCCTGACACTGTGCCCTTCAGCTGTTGTTTGGCTACGTACAGGTATATGAGCCTGATAATACCTTAAGCCTAATCTTCCCCATATTTTATCTGCTTTCTCTCCTTTGGCCTCGGCTTCTTTATTAAAATAATTTGGATCTTTGCCTCGTTCATCAATAAAATATTTAGCCAAAGCAAGATACTTTTCTTTATCGGTAATCTTATAGAGTTTAACCAAAGCAAGTTCAATTTCTGGATGGCCCGGATAACCCCTTTTTTTACCCGGTTCTACTCCAAATACTGCCTCAATATAATCTGCAAATCGACACACCACATCAAGTAGTTTTCGTTTTCCTGTAGCTTCAAAGTAAGATACAGCAGCTTCAATCATATGCCCTGCACAATAAAGTTCATGACAATCACGAATATTAGTCCATCTTTTATCAGGTTCCTTAATCGTAAAATAAGTATTTAAATATCCATCATCTTGTTGCGCTTTCGCAATAATATCAATAATTTCATCAGCTTTACCCTCCAATTCAGGATCTTGGTTTATGGCTAATATAAATCCTGCAGCCTCCAGCCATTTAGCAACATCGCTGTCCTGAAAAACATATCCGTAAAACTCCCCTTGGGATAGGCCGGCAGCAATTTTAAAGTTTTTTATAGCATGGCTGGGCTCTGTATCATTAACGCAATTATTCAATACATCCCACTGATATGGAATCACCACATTTTTAATCAGATCAATATACTTCCCCCAAAATCTATCATTAATTTTTACCCTTTTATATGATACAGGGCTTTTAAAATGATTCTTTGATTTCATAAAAAATCACCCCTCCGGATGAGCTCAAATTTTATTATTGTCTTTTATTTTCTTTTACAAGAAAATACACCTCATACTTTTCATCTTTTGTTCCACATATAAAAATAAATTTCATGCTTGCATTCAGATTATATGTTTTATATCTATTTATCTATTTATCCAATTCTCATATACCTTCCAATTGTGAGTAATAGTAATGGGTATACTTTAGGGGTCAGTTTTTATACTATTTTTTAACATTCTTTAAAAATTTAATAATTTTAATCCTTTACTTCAAAACGAATTACATTCCATGATAATTTTGGCAGTATTATATTAAACTCTCTTCTAGTTGATTTTTTAATCACATTCAGCCTGGGAATGACCTTGTTGGGTTCTTTAAAAGTATTTGAGACAAATAAATCATTACCATCCATTACCAAATGCTCTATAATTTCTAAAGGTCCGAATGCATCTATACAAAGTTTCAGCTCCACATCGTTTTTCTGATCATAATTAAGTGAAAAAAAAGTTAATTTATTATTTTCTGCATCATAGGTCGTTGATGAATGAATTGTTGGTACCTCACCGTATTTACCGGTAATAAAATTATCACAACTTAATAAATTTTTAATAACGATTCCTTTACCATATTTACTTACCTGCATAAAAGGATAAAAAGTAGTATGTTTTAGTACACCCCCGCCTTTTTCTGTATGAATAGGTGATAATGCATTTACCAATTGAGCCAGACATGCAATCTTAATACGATCTGCATTATTCAAAATTGTACAAAGCATACCGCCAACAACAAGCGCATCCAGCAGAGTATTAGAATCTTCAGCAATAGAAGGTGTTTTCTGCCAGCGTTTTAGTTTCATATCTTTTATATTCCAGACATTCCACTCATCAAGACTCAAGTACATGGTCTTTTTACTTCTATTTTTAGCTTTAACATAATCAGCTGTTGCTTTGACAGTATTAATAAAGTTATCCAAATCAAAAAACGAGCCTAAAAAATTGTTAATGTCTCCTTCATACTCATAGTACCTGTGCAGGGATATATAATCCACATAGTCATACAATGTTTCCAAAATAACTCTGTCCCATTCAGGAAAAGTTGGCAATTCTGCACTTGAACTTCCACAGGCAACAAGTTCAATATCAGGATCTACCCATTTCATAATCTTTGCCGTTTCTTTTGCTTTCTTAGCATAATCCTCTGCTGAAAGTTGGCATATTTGCCATGGCCCATCCATTTCATTACCCAGACACCATATTTTAAAATTATATGGATCTTTATGGTGATTTTTAATTCTCAAATCACTAAGTGCGGTACCAGACTTAATATTGCAATACTCTATAAGTTCACCAGCATCTTTTGGTGTTCCCGTTCCCAAATTAACAGCAATCATACCCTCTGCTTTTGTCTTCTTTAACCAATCAGCAAATTCATCTATTCCAAAATTATTATTCTCTATTGAAAACCAGGCATAATCCAGACGTGTGGGACGTTTTTCTTTTGGGCCTATACCATCCTTCCAATTATATCCGGAAACAAAATTTCCACCTGGATATCTAATAATAGTTACATTACATTCCCTTATTACATCAAGGACATCTTTTCTAAAGCCATCTCTATCAGCTTTTGGATGACCTGGTTCATATATACCTGTATATACAGCTCTTCCCATATGTTCAATAAAAGAACCATATATTCTTTCATCAATTTCTGCTATCTTATACTGTCTGTTAATTAAACAATTTGCTTTTTTCATAAGTAGACTTTCTTATTAAAACTTTTATCCTTTTTAAGGATGTGTCTAATCTAATTACATCCTATGAATAACCTTTCAACATACTTTTCTATTACGTAAAGAACTACTTACATAATCCTTATGAAATTTGTATTGCATTGATGGAATGGTGTAAAAACTTAACCTTTATAGTATTCTCTTTACATTCTAACTGTTGTTCATTTATGCATATCTCTTTCGGTTTTTCTTGAGAGTTTTTCGCACGATAATCCTTATTCCAGATTGTATACAAAATTGCTTTGGTATAGTCCGTTCCTGATTCTTTAATATTTATTTCAGTGTAAAAATCTTCGTCAGGACTAATGTTTATAACAAATACTTTAAGTTTTCCATCCTCATCTTTTGTCACATTTATATCCAATAGAGAAATATCACGTTTTTTACTCTTTTCCCTATCCCGTCTAGGCCAGCGGCCATCTACAGGCATATCAAGACATACTGTCTTTGCATCATGATAATTTCCAACCAGATAACTTCCAAGCAACTTTCCGAACAATTCAAAAACATAATATTCCGCTTGTTTTAGTATGCCATCTTCTGTAACACGTATGGGCCCACCATTGCCATTGACAAAGAAGGTATAATTTGCCATCTCCACATACTTAGAATATCTAACAAAAGAATTCATAATTAAAGCAGTCCATACTGCCATTTCCAGTGTGAATTCAGTCCCGTCGCGTTGCCCTACAGGATTCCATTCGTCCCAGACCACTTTAATATGACTCTTCATATCATCCGTAGCATTTTCAATAGCATTTCTCATAAGCACGGTTCGTTCGTGAAAAAATTCCCCGAGAGTCATCCTCATTTCATAATCCGAGTTTGTGTATGCAGAGTCATTCCCAATCGGATAATAATGGGCAGATAAATAATCTATATATTCACCTGCATTAGGAGCATATGGTACCTGCAATATACTAAGTTTTTCTACAACTTTATAATTCCAGTCCGGATCCGTCTCCAGCCCTACGGCTGTAAGTTTAATGTTCGGATCCGCACGTTTCATAGCATATGCAAAATGCACCGCTTTTTTTGCATATTCTTCAGCATCTAAATGTCCGAATTGCCATTGCGCATACATTTCATTCCCTAAACACCAGTATTTAACATTAAACGGGTTCTCGTAACCATTAGAGCGACGTAAATTCGCATAACAGGTATTTTCAATACTATTGCAGTATTCCACCCAGTTCATTGCCTCTTCTGCTGTTCCACTACCCATATTTACACCAATAACAGGTTCTGACCCAACTTTTTTACAGAATGCAACAAATTCTGCTGTTCCGAAGAGATTATCCTCAATGGCATCCCATGCAAAATTTATTTTCTTTGGGCGGTTTTCTTTAGGACCAACTCCATCAATCCAGTGGTAATGGGAACTGAAATTTCCGGCCCATCGTATTTGCGAAACATTTACTTCCCGGAGTGCTTCCAAAACATCCTTACGAAACCCCATTTCATCTGAAAGCTGATTCCCCGGCATAAAAATTCCCCCTGGAATATTTCCTGGAAACTGCTCTACAAAATGTCCAAGAATTTTACGGTTTATTGGATTTAATACTTGCTCAGGATAAATATTAATTGTGGTCACTTTCTGCAACTCCTGTAAAATTTTCTTAATAAAACCTTTGGTTTCGAAAAAAATTTCTTTGATAAAATTAAAACAACTATTCTTTTAGAGAAGCCTTACAACAAATAATGTAATAAAATAACAAAGTATCACTCTATTGTCTTTTCTGCCACTTTACACACCTTATTATTTCCTTTTCATCTATTCCTAAGGCTTAAACAAAATATCCAAATGACTACACAGCCCCTTACTTCCGGTACACTTTCTTTAACCAGTCAGACCTTTCCCTAAGATTATAGGATCTTACTCTCTTTATATTTTCTATCACATCGCTAACTGCATATTTGGCTGAAGCCATTACTATTATTCATATATGGTCTACTTTCATATTATAACTTTATTATTTTGCACCCCAGCATACCTTTCATAATCTTAAAAAAAATTTTCCCAGATATTCCTTCACCACAGGATTTATGGGATGGCGTCGATAACTTTTCATCCATCTCAAATTAGTATTCTATTTTGTAGGCCCCCTACTCGGGTAAGCTTCTCCATTTTTAATTTTCTAATATATCGACGCCACACTATTCATCCATACACTAAAGTGCATGGAACTCTTACCTTCGGGCTTTTAGACTTAGATATTCCAATCAGTTATTTATAACCTACAGATTCTAATGCTTCATTAATTTCAGCTTCCATTGCATCTAGAGCTTCCTGTGCCGTCATAGTTCCGGAATATACTTTCTGAGTATATGTACCTATTATGTTTGTTCCCATTGTACCAAGGTAAGGTAGAGTTACATCACCCCATGTAGTATTTTTACAAGCTATACTTTCCATTAATGCTGTATAGAATTCCGCATCTTCGCCTGCGTCAATAAGTCTGTTAAAATTATAATCACGGGCAGGTGCCAAACCATTGTCAATACGGGTTAGCTCACCGTCTTCAGAAGTACAGAACTCTATGAATTTCCATGCAAGTTCCTTGTTTTCTGAAAATGAATTGATTACTAGGCTCCATCCTGAAATAGTGGGAGTGTTACCGACAGTAGGTGCACATCCGATCTTTCCTTCCATCTCGCCTGTATTAATTGAAGAATATGAAGCATTCCAATTTTCACAGATTAACGATTCACCCGATGCCATCATTGCATTGACTTCGTCAAATCCATACTCATTCCAGTTGGTAGGGCCATATTTTAAGATCTCCTTACCAAAATTCAAGGCTTTAACAACAGCATCTGTACTGAACTTAACTTCCCAATTATCCCCGAACATTTCTCCGCCATAGTAGCCAAGTCTGCTTAACCAAGACCATTGAGCTGCGCTTTCTGTCCCTTGTGACAGGAAACCATAGCTTGTAGGGGAATCCACATTCTCGGATTTCGTAAAGAATTTAGCTACTTCATATAATTCATCGACTGTTGTTGGAAATACTAAATCTTTACCTGTAGCTTCCTTATAAGCTGTCTTTATTTGTTCATCTTCCAGGATATCCTTACGATAGAAGCTCATCATTTCAGCAAGCTGATAAGGTACTGCAAATACATTACCGTCACTGTCGCTTTGACGCCCCATTAGTTCAGGATTAAATCCATCCCAGTTATAACTCGGAGCCCCATACTGCTCAGATAATTCTGTGAGATTTTCAATCTGTCCTAAGCTATTAAATGTTTTCGCAAAAGCACCAATAACGCAACTGATATCCATTACTTCCTCACCAGCAAGAGCTAATGCAACCTTTGTATTTAATTCGTCCCAGGTGTAGATATAAAGGTTTACTGTTGCTCCAGTAAGTGCTTCGAATGCATCAATAGATTCCTGCAAAGGTTCTGCAAATTCACCTGTACAGCAAAATACAGTAATAGATTGTCCTGCATATTGTCCTTTCAGTGAATCATCCAGATTCAAGTTTAGATCGTAGCCATAAGCTTTGGCAAATGCAGCCTCATTGACGGATTCGCCTGTCTCTTCTTCTACCGGAGCAGCTTCTTCCTCTGCTGCTTCTTCTTCTGCGGGAGCTACTGCTTCTTCCTCTGCTGCAGGTTTACATCCTACCAGAGATCCTACCATAGAAAATACTACAACCATTGATACAACTAGCATCCACAAAAGTATTTTCTTCATTTTCGTATCCTCCTTTTAATCGTCTATCTTTTTTAATAAAATTGCTCGTGAGATTTGTTTAGTATCTAATCTTTACATACTAAATTAAATATGAACAAATCTCATTTATTTTTCATAATATTCACTTCCTTTCTTTTAAATTAACTGTTTTTTATACTTTTTATCGCCTACTGTTCTCTATTAAGAAAACCTAATAAACGATTCTATACCTTTTACTACATATAAATACCTCCTATCGTTTCCCCAGTGACTTTACTGATTATTCTACATAGCCTATATAATAGATTTTTAAACCCTTTAACATAAAAACTTCTAGTTAAAATACCATACTCCTAAATATAATCTCAAACAATAAGGACCCGTATCCTAGAAAGGAGTTATTTTCCATTTAGCCTTTAATAGCACCACCGGTAAAACCTTTCACAAGATATTTCTGAGCCATAATTGTAATGATTATAGTTGGAATGATGCAAATTATACCCGCAGCCGCCATTCTTGCATATGGGGTCTCAAATGCATCTGCTGTCCAATATCTAATACCTACAGCCATTGTTCTGTATTCATCTTTGTTTATAAGTACCATGGCTAAAGTCAGTTCATTCCAAGCAAAGAAAAACGTTAGCAGGACAACGACTACAATGCTGTTTGCTATTAGTGGCAGGCTGATGTTAAAAAACATCCGAAACTCACTGGCACCATCAACAACTGCAGCCTCATAGATACTATCTGGAATACTTCCATAAAATCCCATGCAAAGCCATATCGCTAAAGGTAATGAGAGTGCAGCATAACATAATATCAAAGATGGTAGGGAATCATTTAAATCCAATGACTTGAAAATTAAAAAGAGCGGAATAGTCATTACCATAATTGGAACCATTCTCACCATCAATATAGATTGTGATAATCTCTTGCTGCTCCTACCCGCCAGACGTCTAAGGCCATATCCGCAAGTTGTAGAAAGAACAACAACAATAAAGGAAGTGGCAATTGATACAATAAGACTATTTTTAAAGAAATTCAATGCACCACTGATGCTAATTGCTTCTTTAAGATTTGCCAATGTCCAATGCGTTGGCAATATCGGTGGTGTCATTGTGAAAATATCTGATCTTTCTTTAAATACCATCGTAAAAGTCCAAAAAATTGGAAATGCAAATAATATAGCTAATACAATTAATATACTTATAAATAAAATATTTGATATTCTTTTTTTAATCATATCATTGTAATCCTTCCCGATTATTCAGTTAATTCAGATGTAGATTTAATTGAAATTTTCATGAAAACAAAGGTTATAATTGCAATAGTTAAAAATAAAAACATTGATGCGGCAGATGCCTGGCCAGTGTTAATATATTCAAAACCTCTCTCATAAATAAAATATGAAATTGTTTGTGTAGTTTTTTGAGGTCCGCCTTCAGTCAAGGTAAATGAAATATCAAACATCCTCAGTGTATCCATCAACCTTATTGCAACAACTAATATAATAAAATTCCTTATACTTGGTAAAGTAATATAAAAAAAGCATTGCACCTTTCCCGCCCCATCCAATTGTGCTGCTTCATATAATTTAGCAGGTACGGTTGTAAGTGCAGCTAATAATATTATCATTATATATGGTGTCCCCCACCAAAATTCAACTATAATTAATGCAAGTCTTGCCCAAAGTGTATCGCCAAGGAAGCTTATTGTATTCATATCAAGTCTTGAAAGTGTTGAGTTTATAAGACCATAATTAGGTGCAAAAATAATGTACCAAATATTAGCTACTACTACAGGACATAGCATCATGGGTAGAATAAATATAGATTTGGTAAATCTCCCTATTAAGCCTTTTACCATAGAAGAATTTAATGCTAGTGCTAAAAGCATTGCTAGTACCACAGTTCCAATTACTCCAACGATCATAAATCCAAGAGTAAATTTTATAGAATTCCAAAAATGACTGTTATTTAGAATAGCCTTATAATTATTCAAACCGATAAAAGTTCTTGCACTAGCAGGCTTTGCTAGATTGAAGTCCATAAAACTGATCCCAAAACCATAGCAGACAGGAACTACTAAGAATAAAACCAAAACTAAAATTGCAGGACCCATAAAGAGCAATGCATATATTTTTCTTTTTCTCTTATCTATTATCATATCTGCACACATATTCTCTCAACTGATAATGTTATTATTCTACAATAAAGAAATCTGTACCTGAGCTTTCATTAATTGTTAGTAATTTTACATAACATTTTACTAAGTGTCAATAGGTCGAATAAAACTTAAGAAAAATTAGACTTTCAAAAGTATAATCAAACTTAAAGATTT
>JADBLP010000076.1:0-8869 GCA_014894375.1 Actinomycetota bacterium
CATCATCTAAAGAAGCTAAGGCTGCTACTTGAGCTAACCGATTGGTAGTAAAGGGCTTCACCACTCGATTTAGATAACCAATTAACTCATGTTTGGCCATGCCATAACCAATTCGAACTCCTGCTATTCCAGCTATTTTTGAGAAAGTACGTAGAACAATCACATTCTTTCCCTTTAAAATATAAGAGAGGCTATCAGAATAATCTTTATCTTTCACATAATCATAATAAGCTTCATCAAAGACTACAATTACATCCTCAGGAACTTGTTTTATAAATCTATCCACTGCTTCCTTATCAACGATTGTCCCGGTTGGATTATTGGGATTACAGATGAAAATAATTTTAGTTTTTTCATTTATTCTTTGGGCAATTTTTTCTAAATCAAAACTAAAATCCTTAAGTTTAACAGAAATTAATTTTCCTCCCATAATTTTAGTTGTAGTTTCATAAGCAGGAAAAGTAATCTCTCCGGTAATTACTTCATCACCCTCATTAATAAAAGCCATGCCTACAAGATCAATAACATTATCTGCACCATTACCAATAATTATCATTTCTTTATCAATATTTAATTTATGAGCTATTTTTTCTCTTAAGAGCCTACTTGAACCTTCGGGATAAAAGTTAATATTTTCTACTTCTTTTTTTATAGCCTCTATTGCTAAAGGAGAAGGACCAACTGAAGTTTCATTAGAAGCTAATTTTATAACTTCTTTTAAGCCTAATTCTCTTTTTACGTCTTCGATTGGTTTACCGGGAATGTAGGGCTTCAGGTCTAATATTCCCTTTCGTACTAAGGACTTTTCTTTTTTCATTTTTGGACCTTCTCTTCTATATATTTTATGGGTTTCACTTCTTATTATTCTTAGGTTTTACCCAGCCTCTTCCTTCTATTGCTTTAGCCACTCGTAGAATAGAGATAAAATAAGCTGCATCACGAGTATAGCATTTCTTTTCCATGGCTAAATCTGCTACCGCTTTAAAAGCACTAGTCATAATATTATTCAATTTTTCCAAGACCTCATCTTTTGGCCAATAATAATTCATATTATTTTGAACCTGTTCAAAATAAGAAACAGTTACCCCACCAGCATTACAAAGAAAATCAGGTATGAGATAGATATCTTTCTCTTTTAATACTTCATCTGCTTCTAAGGTAGTAGGAGAATTAGCTGCTTCAGCATACAGCTTAACTGAATCAAAATTAATCTCATTTACATTATCCTGAGTGACCGATTGACCTAAGGCTGCTGGAATAATAACAGTTACTTCTTTCTTTAACCAGGCATCACCAGCTTCTTGTTTCCAACCAAAAGATTTAGCCTTTTGGGGATCAATAGTTCCAAATTTATCTAAAGTACTAGGGGCAAATAAATTTTTAGGATCAATCCCTTTTTCGCAACTATAAGTATAGGCTTTTTTATGATTAGAATCCCAACAACTAACCGCTACTACTTTGCCGCCATATTGGACAAATTTCTCCACAGCATAACAAGCAACATTACCTGCACCTTGAATAGAAGCAGTAGCATCTTTAAAATCGATACCCAATCTCTTCAGAGCTTCTCTAACACAATAAATCACTCCGTAACCAGTAGCTTCAGTTCTACCTAAAGAACCTCCTACTCCTACAGTCTTACCAGTAACAAATCCAGGTTTCCTGCTTCTAGTAATAGTATCATATTCATCCATCATCCAGAGCATATCCTGGGGATTAGTAGCGACATCTGGGGCAGGGACATCCATTTCTGGGCCAACAAAATCATAAACTCTTCTAACCCAACCCCGACAAAGCCTTTCAGTTTATCTAGCGGACAATTCTCTCGGATCCACGATGATTCCACCTTTAGCTCCTCCTAAAGGGATATCTACTACCGCACATTTCCAGGTCATCATAGTAGCTAAACTTCGTACCATATCAATGGTTTCATCTTTAGCGAAACGGATCCCACCTCTTGCAGGCCCCCGCGCAGTAGAATGTTGAATTCTAAAACCAGTAAAGGTTTTAGTAGTACCATCATCCATATCTACCGGAATAGTAAATTGTAATTGCCTTTCCGGTTCTCTCATAAATGCTCGTAAGGCAGGATCAAGATTAAGTTTCTCTGCATTATGATCAAATTGAGCCTGCACCATTTCGAAAAGATTCATTTCTTTAGACATTTTACCCCCCTTCTAATTTAGTAAGTAATGTAAAAAATAATTTATTAATTTTCTCTTAAATTCTTTATTCTCAAATCCTTAACAAATATTCTTTTTCGCCTTCTATAATAGAAATTTGTGTGTGCACTTCTCTCTTAAATGCTATCTCAAACCTTAGTTATTTTTCTTTTATCTTTAAAAATGCTACTAATGCTAATTTTTGCCCCTATTCTTTAATTAAATAAACACACCAATTCTTATAAAAAATCATATACCATGCATTATACATCTCGTTCCTTAAAGTTTAATAAATACTAAACTATCAATAAATTAAAACAAAAAAGAGGAAGCGTTATAAAACAAACCCCTCTTAACTAATGACTCTGGGTTTTATTTAATTTTATTCAATATTTTTTAATATTTTATCTTATATAGAAAAGGTAATTGTGACACAATCTGAATATAACCTTTCTTTTCCCCCTCTAATTTTTTTAACTTAATTAACCCACTAAATTTTATACTAGCATGTCAAGATTTACTCAACATCTCCTTACCTAATTGGTTTAAAACTGAGCGAATAAAGAACCTAACCCTCCCGTATGTATATAGCATACACTTTCATTTTTCGGGATGACATTATTTTTTACCATATCAACCATTCCAACCACCGTCTTGCTGGTGTATACTTTTTCTACAAATATTCCTTCAAGCCTTGCCAATTGAAATATCATTTCATCAGATTCTTTCGTTGAACATCCCCAACCTTCTCCCATGTAATTTTCGTAAATAGTCATTATATCATCAATGTTGTAACTTAGTTTTTCTCCCATTAAGTCTTCTAACTCATTCTTAAAATTAACTATTATCTCATACAGTTCATTTTTGGGATTTTCTACACTTATTACATGAACATGAAATGGTATGCCCAATAAGCCAGTTCCAAATATAAATCCTGCTGCAAGACCTCCATTTCCTCCCGGAACAAATACGTGTTTAATGTTTATATGTTTTTTCAAGCATTGTTCATTTAGTTCTACTGCTGCTTCAACGTATCCCAATATACCTAGCGGTGTGTCAGAACCATTATATATGATATATGGGTTCTTGCCTTTTTTTATAAGATCTGTAGAGATTTGTTCAACTTGCCTCGTTCTTTCGTCTGTATCTACCTCACCTATGTAGATTGACTGTACTCCCAGGATATAATTTAATAAGGTATTGCCTTCCAGTGTCTTAGGGGAATCATCGTTATGTACATTTATGCAGTCTAATCCGAGTTTTCTTGCCGCTGCCGCTGCAAGAGAACATAGATTTGACTGAATATGACCAGAACAAAGGATAGTATCACATTTGTTTTCTACGGCATCTCCTAAGAGATATTCAAGATTTCTAATTTTATTTCCACCTATCCCAATTCCCGTCATGTCATCACGTTTTATCCATAATGAGTTGTGCCCGATAGTTTTTTCTAAATTTTTTAATCTATGAATTGGTGTAGGATATACAACCAGTTCTTGTTTAGGGAACTTTTTTAGTAGTTCTCTTACTTTATTACAATCGTCCAATTTTATTTCCCTTTCGTTAATGTTATCAATAGATTTCATGAGTAATTCCACCTCTCTTTTTAAGATTATAATTATTTTTAATATTCAATATGTACTAATTTCGAGTAGTGTTTACGCTTAGCTTAAAATAAATTGGTCATGCATGTGATCTTTCCTATAAAATATTAATAAAGAAAAATATTCAAAATATAGGAAAGAGAACAGCACATATGACCAAAGATGATCGTATTGCCAGTTTCAAGTATAATGTACTGCAACATGCACGAAAATACAAAAATATTACTCATACCTGTAAGGTATTTAATATATCCAGAACCATTATTACGCATGGTTAAGACGGTTTATCAAATTCGGCTATCCGAGTTTACAGGATAAGGTGAAAAGAAAACCTAAGATGCCTAACCAGATAAAACCGGATAAAAAACAGGTCATTCTCAATTATATAATAGAGTATCCGACTCATGGACCAAAGAGGATAGCCAATGAATTAAAGCAACAAGGGATGAAGATCAGCGATACCGGAGTCTATCAGGTCTTATATCGGAAGCAATTAAACCATCGTCTCGATCGACTCTTCTATGCCCAGGAGAAATCTGATAATCTGGTCATAACCGAAAGGTACCTAAGAGAAGTAGAAAAGAGGAAGGGAAGCCATATCAAGGCCTACTATCCTGGTTATCACATCTTTTAGGATACCTTCTATGTCGGGAGCATTAAAGGTTTAGGGAGAATCTACCAACAGGCTGGTATGGATGCCTATAGCAACTTTGGGATTACATAGGTTTTACCAAGTTCTATACTAATAAGAAGACAGTAAATGCCCTGGATTTCTTAAAGACCAAAGTATTACCTATGTATAAACAATTTAATATACCCTTAGATCGAGTCTTAACCGATAATGGTAAGGAATATACTACTCATTGGGCAGGCGGTAAACATGAGTAGGAGAAATTCTTAAGAGAAAATAGAATAAGACATACCAGGATTAAACCGAGAACTCCTCAGAGTAATTGAATAGTAGAAAGATTTAATCGTACACTATCAGAAGAGTTCTATCAGATTGCCATGATGAAAAGAGTATACTCCTCAATAGATGAGTTACAAGATGATCTGGATAAGTTTATCTATTATTATAATTTTAAAAGAACGAATCAGGGTTACAGATTAAAGGATAAGATACCTTATCAGAAATTCTTTGATGGTAAGCAAAAATATACTTTACCTAAGCCCCGATAGATAGTATTATTTTCTATAGAAAAAAATAAAAAGTGTAAATACTACTTGAAAGTAATACATACCATAATATTTATTTCTACTCTTAAAAACCTTATTCTTTAACTGCACCTCCTGTAAGCCCAGCTACTATATAGCGTTGCGCAAAAGCATAAATAATCAGTGTTGGAATCAGCGAAATAACTATTCCAGCACTCATTATATCCCAACCTACACCAATTTTTGAAACAAAAGAATTTAATGCAACGGGTATCGTCATTTTAAGATCAGAATTTATAAACATAACAGCAAGAAATAGTTCATTCCAAGTATTAATAAAGCAAAAGCTAAAAATCGCAGAGAGCCCCGGTAATGTTAAAGGAATAACTATCTTAAACAATGCTTGCAGTCTGCTACATCCGTCTACTTGCGCTGCTTCTTCAATACTAATTGGTATTCTATCAAAAAAACTTTTTGCCATTATCGCACTAAATGGTATCATAATATTAATATAAAGGATCATAAGTGATGGCAATTTATCCAGCATTCTCGCTTTCGCAAACATCGTATATAATGGAACCAGAACTAAAAAACTTGGAATTGCTTGCGTAAAGAATAAACCAATTAATATAATTCTTTTAAATTTTAAACCGTACCGTGACATTGCATAACCACTGAACATTGTTATAAATAAAGCACCAAATGAAGCAGTTAGCGCTACCATTAAACTATTTCTAAAATAAATCGCAAAATTAGTAAATGCAAATAACCTTCTGTAACTCTCAAAACTTATAACTTGCGGCAAATATTTTATGGGAAAAACAAAAACTTCTTTTATATCTTTTAAAGAAGTTATTATTATCCAATAAAGTGGAATAATAGTAAGTAGTAAATACAACATTAAAGCAATAAATTTCATAAACTTTTCAATTATCTTCAAAATGTTAGTTCCTCTCGAGAAATAATTTTAAGATAAATTATTACATAAATAGACATTATGATTATAATCATAACTCCAATAGCAGCTCCTTCTCCAAAATCCAAGAAGTTCATTATCTTGTTTATCATCTGAACAGAAAGGATATTCGAACTATTAGCGGGGCCTCCACCTGTCATTGCATAGATCATTTCTGGAAAATTAATTATCCAAATAGTACGTAAAAGAACTGTATTTATTATTACTGGTTTTATATATGGTATTGTTATTTTGAAGAGTTTTATAAAATACCCTGCACCATCTATTTCTGCTGCTTCATAAAGTTCTAAAGGTACAGACTGTAAAGCTGCAAGCAACATTATAGCAAAAAAAGGAATTCCATACCATATGTTCGCAATTATCACCGACATTAAAGAATATCTCGTATCTGACAGAAATCCTATATTTTGATGTATTAAACCAATTTTTTGCAATATATCGTTTATTATCCCAAACTGTCCATTAAACATCCAGGCCCAAATAAGTCCTATTGCAAAACCAGATAAAGCCCAAGGATAAAAGACTAATCCCGAATATATTCCTCTTCCTTTAAATGGTTTTTTCATAAGTAAGGCAAGGCCAAGACCTAAAACAAATTGAAAAAATAAAGAGACTATAACCCACAAAAATGTATTTAACAATATACGTAAAAAATTAAAATTAACATCGTTAAAAACCGCTTGAAAATTTTCAAAACCTATGAAATGGATATTGGATAGATCGTGTAAATCGTAATTTTGAAAAGCAATAAAAAATGAACTTAGAACAGGGACAAATGTCAATAAAATCACTGAAATCAAAGTTGGCAATACCATTATCAAAAATATTTTAGAATTGTCGTTTTTCTTCATAAACCACTTTTAAAACTGAGGTTGGGGAGTGACATCCCCAACCTCAGTTTTATCAACAAAATACAAAAAATTACTGCCAATATTCTACCCATTTATTCACCAATTTTTCTATAGTCATATTCCCCAATAATAAAGATTGAAGGTCATCATTAGCTACTTGCATCCATGCTGAATATTTCGGAGAAGTTCTAGGTGGTGTGCCAATAACATACGCTTCTGGATGTTCCATCATATACGCCCAAGGACTAAAAATTCCTGAACTAAAGTAAGGGTCATCTTCGAAAGTTACAGAATGAATTGGAAGTAGACTATTATTTTTAGTGTAGTAAGCGTTAACCTCTGGACTCGAAAAGTATTTTATAAACTCCCAAGCCTCCTCTTTATGTTCAGAATGACTTACGATACTCAAAGAAGGGAAATATAGAATGATATATACTTTTCCATATGGACCTACAGGTGTCGGAGCCATCATGAATTTATCTCGCCCTATCGTGTTATCGCAAGCCCCAACGAAATCAGCATCCTGTAAAATTATAGGCGTTATACCTGATCCAAAAGCGTTAATCTGTTCGTTAAACCCCCAGTTTATAGAATCTTTCGGGCTAGTTTCTTTAAATAAGCGAACATAAAGTTTTAATGCTTCTACAACTCGTGGATCATCCCAAACTACTTTGCCATCAGTTTTCCTATAGAGGTTGTTTGTATCAAGGTCATCAAGAAAAGGCAAGACCAAATAATGGATATTGTCAATTTGCTGATTTTTCCCTCTAAAACAAAATCCATACTGATCTTTTAAAGGATCTGTAATCTCTTTACATACCTCAAAAAGCTCCTGTATAGTCTTAGGTATGGAATCTACTCCCAATTCCTTCAATATATCTGTTCTGTAATATAATGTTCTAGAATAGACCGATGAAGGTATTATATATGCTGTATTATCGACAGTTCTTGCTAATTTCCATACTGCTGGGAGAAGAGTCTTTGAATCTGGCCAAGCCGCTAAATAGCTTTCGAGGTTAAGAAGATAGTTGTTGCCTACATACAGACCAATTGTGTCACCTTTTACTTCGACTATATCCAAAGGCTGTTTTGTACTCAGCATTAACATAATTTTTTGTTCGGCCTGCTCATATGGTGGAGAAATCAAATTTATTTTTATATTAGGATGAAGTTTCTCAAAATCCGAGATGATTTCTTTCAAAAATATTCCTCTATCCGGATTTGTATAAGCCTCAATGAAGTTAAGTTCTACCTTAGCAGCTAATGCTGAAAAACTTAAAACGCTAACGAGTAAAAAGATACTTATTAATATAGTCACTAATTTTTTCATTATATTATCTCCTTTAATCAAAAAATTTAGAACCAAAAACCTTTTAAAACTTACTAATTGGTTGAATATCCCACCTCCTTTGATTTAATTTTTTTCTTATTGCTCTCATTCATCTCGCCCTAGGTATAAACAAATATATAAATTAATAATAATACTTTCTTCCTTATGTATTCAAAATGCTTTGTTTTTTATTATTTTTATTTCCTCTATATTATTCACAAATTTATTATTCCGATAGCTTCAATTTCTATTTTTGCATTTTTGGGAAGATTTGATACTTCTACACAAGCGCGGGCTGGTAAACTATTTCCAAAATATTTACTATATATCCTGTTTACAAGAGGAAAATCTGCCATATCTTTAAGATATATAGTAATTTTTACTACATCTTCTAACGAACTACCTCCTGCTTCTAAGATCGCTTTTATATTTTTTAATACTTGTTCGGTTTGTATTTCAATATCACCATTAATAAACTCATTATTTTCTGGATTGATGGAAATCTGGCCAGAAACATATAATAAATTTCCTGCTCTTATTGCTTGCGAATATGGACCGATAGCCAAAGGGGCTTTTTGTGTTTTGATAATCTCCCTTTTAATTTTTTTCTCCTCCTTTCTTTATCTATGTTCGTTAAGCCAACTTATATAATTATTTAAATTATTTTGATATCTTTATCTGGTTTTATCTCAGATAAATAATTATAGATAGTATAACGAGAAACATTCAGCTTATTGGCAATTTTATCAATATTCCCTTTAACTAAAAAAATTCCTTTCTTCTGCAAATAC
>JADBLP010000033.1:0-8848 GCA_014894375.1 Actinomycetota bacterium
TTTGGAAGTATCATGGCGGTGATTTCCGCCTTTTTGTTTGTTGTTTTGGAAAAAAGAGTTAATTGAAAAATATTTTTGACACTAACGGTTATTAAGGTTATTATTTATTAGAGAGAAGACATAGGAAGACCCCAAGAACTAAGAATACCTTCAAGAATAAAGATTTAACCTCAAGAATACCACAATATTCCATAAGCATTGAAAGAGAAACGATGTAAGGAAAAGCATCTCGATAATATCCACTTTTAAAAGGGGGTGAGAGATGGGGAAAAAAAGATTTTAAGTTTTTTGATTAGGTTGAATATTTTGTGCTGAAAAGAAAGTTATCTATTAAAAGGAGGTTAAAGAAAAATGAAAAGAATTATGGTGTTATTGGTGTTAGCTCTTACATTGGCTGTTTTCTTAATGGCCGCGTCAACTTCCATCTTTGCCGAAAAGGTTTCCATTTCATTTTCCTACAACTCAATAAAAGGCGGAAGAGGTTCTCAGTCAGCAGAATGGGTTGAAGATATCGTTATTCCCCAATTTGAAAAGGATATGAAAGATAAAGGCTTAGATGTTGAGGTAAAGGCTCTGCCAAGTGGAGTAGCGCCGGAAGATTGGAAGATGCAGTTTGTATTGGATGTTAAAGGTGGAATTGGTCCGGACGTAGCCTGGATAGATTTATTCTGGGTACCAGAATTTGCAGAAGCAAAATTAATACTACCTTTGAATAAGTATGTTGAGGCATGGTCAATTTGGGATGAGTTCTATGATCCTGCAAAGAAAGCGGGGAGTCATAAAGACGATGTCTATGCTATTATGTACGGTTCAGATGTGAGGATGATCTACTACAATAAAGAGTTGTTTAAAAAAGCGGGTATAGCTATTCCATGGCAGCCCTATAGCTGGGATGGCTTACTGACAACAGCTCGAATCATTAAAGAGAAACTACCCGGTGTTATCCCACTACAGATAAACGCAGGCACAGACATGGGTGAAGCTACCACCATGCAAGGCTTATATATGGTGCTTCTGGGTGCCGGTGGACAACTTTATGACTGGGATACCAATAAGTGGATAATAGATAGTCCTATGTTAAGAGATACTGTTGACTTCTACAAGAAAGTTTACATCGATGAGAAGTTGGGAGATGCTGAAATGCAAGTAACCGCGAAATCTCGAGACAAAACCTTTGAAGTTTTTCAACAAGAAAAAATAGCTATGTTAGTTGAAGGTACGTGGTTTTATTCATCTGTAATAGCGCCTAACGGAAGTGTACCGATACCAGATCGCGATGAACGGATTGGTTGGGCAGCTATGCCAGGTAAAGGCACTTTAGGAACACCCACCTTTGCCTGTATATCTGGTGGGACAGGTTTTGCTGTTAATCCAAACACTAAAAATGCTGACTTAGCTTTTGAGTTAATAAAGACTGCTTTAAGGCCAGATGTTTTGGTAAAGCTATTTAATATAAAACCATTTTCTCCGATTTACACAGAATTTGGCGAACTTCCCGAAGTTAAAGAAAATACCTTTATTGCTGATACCAGCAAAGCCCTAATGCCCTATACTACTATCAGACCTGCTAAGCCGGAATATCCGGAAATCTCCTATCAGGCACAATTGCTAACCGAACAAATTGTCATGGGCGTATCACCCGAAAAGGCATTAGAAAATTATGGTCAAGGTGTAATCTCCATAGTAGGAGCAGAGAACGTTGAAAAATTAAAATAGAACTTAGCTTGCTTGTTAGTTGTAATTAAGTTTTTTGTTACTAGAGGTAATCGGGTTTATTTTTAAACCCGATTACCCATTTTTTTAACAAACTCTAAAGAGTCCTAAGGAGGTGTAGGATAGATATATGTTTGAAGGCGGGATAATCCTTTCTAAAAAAAGGGCGTTTTTATTTATATTACCTGCATTAGCTTTTGTTACCGTTTTTCTAATATTCCCAGCTATTTGGGCGATTTATATAGGACTAACTAATGAGTCATTGACTGGTATCTATGGACTAAATCATCAATTTGTTTGGTTTGATAATTTTATAAAAGCCTTTAAAGATCCCTGGTTTCATAGCTCACTTCAGATTAGCTTTAAATTTGTTTTTGGATCATTAGTAGGTCAAGCAGGTTTAGGATTATTACTGGCTCTATTGCTGAACAATAAGAAAGGCATCCTAAAAGAACTGGTCAGTAATATTGTTATTATAGCTTGGATTGTGCCAGGGGTGGTGGTGGCTTATCTCTGGGTAGCTTTCTTAGACAAAGACTTCGGTTTACTTAATTCTATTTTAGGGATATTGGGCTTTGCCAGGGTGAATTGGTTCCATACACTGCCGGTGGGAGTGATTATAATCTTCAATACCTGGCGTGGAACAGCTTTTTCCATGCTTTTGTTTATGGCTGCTCTACAATCGATTCCTCCTTCTTATCTTGAGACTGCAGATGTTATAGGAGCCTCAGGTTGGCGTAAACTTAGAGATATAATTATACCTTTAATTAAACCTCAAATATTGACCGATCTTATACTACTTACTTTGTGGACCTTTAATGTTTTTACTCCTTTTATCCTCACCAAAGGTGGGCCTGCTCATATGACCGAGATTTTACCTATCTATAATTACAGAGTTGCTTTTATGGGCATTGGTAGGATTGGCCAGGGAGCAGCTATATCTACTATAATACTTTTGATTAACTTAACTTTAGCTCTTATATACCTAAAAATGTTAAAAAGGAAGTGAAGTAATATGATGTTTAAACAACGAACAAATTTGTGGAATAATTTTTGGGTATATTTGATCTTATTTACCCTGGTATTATTCTTTATCCTCCCTATGCTTTGGCTGGTGATTGCACCATTTAGTTCTAAAGCTAGTTTAGCAGTAAAGATAACCTTACCAAGTTTAAATAATTTCAGAGAGCTCTTTAAAAATAAAATTGCTATATTAGCTTTTAAGAATAGCTTTATTATATCATTCTCATCCACAATAATCGTTACTATTACTTCTATGCTGGCTGCTTATGCCTTATCTCGGACAAATTTTAAATGGCGTAGTACTTTGTTATATGCTTTGTTGCTATTCTCAACAGTTGTGACTGGAATAGCAGCTATGGTACCTTTATTTGTTTTAAATTTACGACTTGGATTAATTGACTCTTATTTAAGTGTTATATTTGTGTTTATTGGTGGATTTTTACCAGTAAGTATTTTTATCATAAAAGATTTTTTTGATGCCATACCCAAAGATTATGAAGAGGCGGCAATAGTAGCTGGAAGTACCCCTTCGCAGGGATTCTTCCGAATAATTCTTCCGCTTTCTCAACAAGGCATGGTGGTTATAGCCTTGTATATTTTTATGAATACATGGGGAAGTTTTTTGATGCCTTTTATCTTATTGAGAAGTGTTAATAAATATCCTGTATCAGTGGCAATATACACTTTTTTTACCCAAGAAGGCCTTCCCCTGTTAGGGCTTCTTTCAGCTTATTCATTATTATATTCTCTTCCGGTAATTGTACTTTATATTATTATCAATAGAAAGTTTGGCTTTGGATTTCATGGCGGACTAAAAGGATAAAAAGGAGGCATTATAATGCACGATGTAGCATTTGAAAAAGTTACAAAAAAATTTGGAAAAGTTGTTGCGGTTAATAATATTAGCTTTCAAGTTAACAAAGGTGAATTATTTACTCTATTAGGTCCTTCAGGTTGCGGAAAGACTACAACCTTAAGACTAATAGCCGGATTAGAGATACCCCAATCAGGTAATATTTACATCAAAGGTAAGAATGTAGAGAAATTATTACCAAAAGACCGTAATATAGGTATGGTATTTCAAAATTATGCACTTTTTCCACATATGAATGTTTTTGACAATATAGCCTACCCTTTAAAAATTCGGAAACAGCCCCAAAAGGAAATACTACATAAGGTTACTGAAATAGCAAAAAATCTCCAAACAGAGGAGCTATTAAGCAGAAAACCCAACCAAATCAGTGGTGGGCAGCAACAAAGAGTGGCCCTAGGTAGAGCTATGGTGCAAGAACCAAATGTGTTTCTATTCGATGAACCGCTGAGTAATTTAGATGCAAAGCTACGGACAGAGGCGCGAAGTTTCCTAAAACATTTACAAAAAGAGATGAAAACAACCGCAATCTATGTTACACATGATCAGAAAGAGGCTATGGCTTTATCCGATAGAATTGCGATATTAGATAAAGGGGTTATAATGCAGGTAGGAACCCCAAAAGAGGTCTATAAGAATCCAGAAAATGTGTTTGTAGCTGGATTTATCGGGGATCCTCCAATGAACCTTCTCGATTGCTCTATAAAATATAACCAAAATAAAACAGTGTTAGATTTTTTACAGTTTAAATTAAACATTTCTCCCATAAGAGATTTACTAAGAGAAAAAGTAAATAATGAAGAGGTTATAATATTTGGAATCAGACCGGAAGACATTAAGATAGAATATAAGGATGTATCGCCAAATAGTATAAAAGGTGAAGTATTTGTTGTAGAAAGATTAGGCCCCGAAACTATCATACACGTAAAAATAGGAAATTTAATACTCATAGTAAGAGATTTTAGCGAACCAAATATAAATATGGGAGATACGATTTGGCTCAAGATAGACTTAAATAGTGTTCATATCTACAAGAAAGAAGACGGAAAAATTATCATATAGGATTGGGGAAGCCGAGAAATGCCCGTTTATACCAAGACATTTACACCAAGTGAAAATAAAACCTTAACCGAATTTATTGTACCGATAATTAAAGGGACCAAAGAGATATTGTTAAAAGGTGACTATCACCCGAAGATAGTAAATGATATTCAGGTAACGAATAACTTAATAGATCAGGCCGTATACGAATACCTAAGATTTGATTGGAAAGATCCTTTTTTATCTGGACCTAATGGAGACTATTATAAGAAAAATTATAAGAAAAATGCTATTAAATGGTTTTCTCCGATTCGTAACCTCTTTAATTATACCTTGATTGATCCGAATGGCCTTGTCCGGGCCAGGGGGAACAACAATTTTTTTAAGACCATCCAAATTAACCAAGAAAAAGTTAGCATTGGATGTGTTTCTGGCGCCTTACCGGCAGGAGAATGGAGGTTGATAGTGGAGGCTCACGCCGTCATCTCTGAATTAGTGACCTTAAGTATTGAGGTAAATTTGAACCAGGAATTTACGCCAGGGATCAAGGCCACAGAAAAGTGCCGGGCAGAACTCAGTGATTTTGACAAGAAAGAACCTCTTTTTAGAGAAGAACAAGAAGGTCCTGGATGGTTTGGAGGAGATTTTCATATACACTCTCACCACAGTGATGGCGATCACTCAGTTTATGAATTAATGACCTATTTACAAGGAAAAGGTCTGGACTTTTTCGTTCTGACCGATCATAACACCACTGCGGGATGGAAGGAGAAGTATTTATTAAAAACCGTAGTTATTCCAGGCCTAGAAATTACTACTTTTTTTGGGCATGTAGTGATTATCAACTGGATCGGTGATATCAATTGGTTTTCGCTTGAACGAGAAAGTACCTTTGAGGATATTGCCGCGGAGATAAAAAGGAAGGGAGCTCTTCTTTCTGTAGCCCATCCGGAATGTATTGGTGACCCAATATGCACCGGATGCCGGTGGGATTACCCCAATTTTTACTGGGGAGTAGCAGATATAATGGAAGTTTGGGCCGGTTCTTGGTCTGAAAGAAGGGCTGAAAATATAAAAACTTTAAAGAGGTGGGAAAATCTGCTTAAACAGGGGTTGAAGGTAGTCGCCGTCAGTGGTTCAGACATTCATAAACTGGAACCTTATAAGAAAGATTATGGCCGGACTTATGTATGGGCTAAGTCAAAAACCAGAGAGGGGATTATGGAGGGATTAAAGAAAGGAAAGGTTTATATTACCAGCGGTCCTAAAATAAACTTCCAACTGATGACGGATAAAGGTGTTTTTGTTTCGTTAGGAGAAGAATTAGAAGTTGATTGCAATACGAGTATTAAGCTATTAATTAATATTGAGAACCAAAAAACCAAGAAAAAACTTCATATTGAATTAATTAAAAATGGCTTGGTCTGCAATTCTTATGACTCTTTTTTGGAACATATAGAACTTGATTGGTCAGACAAAGTAACTAAAAATTGCTGGTATTACTTGAGGCTGCTTGACCAGAGAAAGTGTATTGTAGGTTTAACAAATCCAATTTTTATAATTTGTCATTAGGCATGGAGGAAATCAGGGTTTTTTGCTTTTCAATAGAAAGCCTCCTAAAAGAGCAAAAAAGAAAGGAAAAATTAAAATGGCTGATATTAATAAAAAACCGTATAAGGCATTCATTGTACCTCATACTCATTGGGATAGAGAATGGTATCAAACATTTCAACAATTTAGGATTAGATTAATTGATCTCATAAATAATTTAATTAATATTTTAGAAAAGGATAAGACATTTAGTGATTTTACTCTGGATGGTCAGACTATTGTACTGGAGGATTATTTAGAAGTCCACCCCGAAAGAAGGACAATTCTAAAAAAATATATCACTGAAGGCAGAATTCATGTTGGTCCCTGGTATATTCTTCCTGATGAATTTCTGGTGAGTGCAGAATCAATTATAAGAAATTTACTCTTAGGCCATAAAATTGCCTCTGAGTTTGGCAGAGTAATGAAGGTTGGTTATATACCAGATCCTTTTGGTCATATATCCCAGATGCCTCAGATCTTAAGAGGTTTTGGAATTGATAATATTATTTTCTGGCGAGGCATAGAATATGACCGGAGCCAGGGGAATGAATTTATCTGGCAAGGTGCTGATGGAACAGAACTTTTTGCCGTTCATCTACCTAAAGTGGGTTATTGTAATGCTCAGAGTTTATCTGAAGACGTAGATCAGGCTTATAAAGTAATAAAGGGAGCAATTGATGATTTATTAAGTAGAGAAACTTCAAAGTCACTGTTATTATTAAATGGAACTGATCATTTACAAGCTCAACCCCATATCCCTCATTTAGCAAAAGAGCTGAATAAATGTTTTAAGGATATTGAGATAAAACAAGGAAACTTAGAAGAGTATATAGATTATGCTAAAAAGACTGTAAAGCCTGATCTTAATAAAGTTACAGGTGAATTTAGGTCGGCTAAAGGTGCTCCGATTTTACAGAGCGTATATTCGTCCCGTATATATATCAAACAAGCTAATGAAAGATGTGAAACCCTTTTAGAAAATTGGGTCGAACCAACTTCCTCCCTGGCCTGGCTGTTGGGCAAGGATTATCCCCAGAGCTTAATCTGGATCAGCTGGAAATGGTTATTAAAGAACCACCCTCATGATAGTATCTGTGGCTGTAGTATTGATCAGGTACATAAAGAGATGATGACCCGTTTTGATTGGTCCAGGCAGATTGCTCAAGAGGTGATTAATAAGAATTTAGATTATATTTCTGAAAAGATTAAGATTGATTATTTAAAGGAAGATGAACTGGCCTTAGTGGTCTTCAATCCTCTGCCTTATTCTATAGATGAGAATGTAGAGGCAAGGGTTAAATTTCCTAAAGAGATTAATTTAAATCGCGCGAAGGTTTTAACTATAGAAGGAGGGGGAATTCCTTATCAATTAAAAGACTATGGCTTAGATTATAAAATTATTTTTAATCCTTTTAGATCTCCCCAGTCTCTGGAAGTTAATTATGCTGATATATCTTTTACTGCCAAAGATATTCCTGCTTGTGGTTATAAAATCTTTATCATTAAAGCAATTAACGATATAAAGACCTCTAAAGAATATGAGACTGATGTAAAATCTGGCAGAGATTACATTGAAAATAAATATTATAAAATAATTTCCGAAGAAACTAATGGCACGGTAACCATTATAGATAAGTTAAATAATAAAACTTTTAAGAATTGCAATAGGTTTATCGATGGAGGGGATGCGGGTGATGAATATACTTATTCTCCTCCTTTGAATGACCAGATAGTAATTAGTCAATTAAATAATATCAGCACCAAAGATGTCGGTCCAGCCGAAGCTACTTTAAATATATCAGGAAAAATACTGTTGCCAGTCGGATTAAAATCTGATAGGAAATCTCGAGAAGGTAAGAAAGTAGAGTGTTCTATTGAATCTGAAATAAAATTATACAGTGAGATTCAGAGAATAGAATTTAAAACAAAATTTGATAATAAAGCCTGTGATCATCGTTTGCGAGTAGAATTTCCTACCACCATTAAAACAGATCAGGTTTACGCTGATGGAAATTTTGATGTAGTAAAGCGTTCCATTAATGTACCTGATAGTGAAGGTTGGCAAGAAAGAGCTTATAAAACTGCTCATAATTCGGGATTCATCGATATTAATGATGAAGAATATGGAATTGCTTTGCTAAATCAGGGACTGCCTGAATATGAGATCATTCCTGAAAATAATACCATTGCTTTAACTTTACTCCGTTGTATAGGATGGTTATCGAGAGGTGATTTAGAATATAGGAAGGAAAATGCTGGTCCTTCCTTTCCAACACCAGAAGCTCAATGTTTAGGAGAGAATATTTTTTATTATGCCCTTATACCACATCAGAGCAATTGGGCTGAAGCCGGCATTTCCCAAAAGACAAGACAATACAAAACAAAAATATTAACTAAACAATTAAAGAATCAACCAGGAAATCTTTCAGATAAATATAGTTTTATAGAATTAGAAGGTGACTATTTAGAGATTAGTGCCCTTAAAAAGCATGAATTTGAAGATAAATTGGTAGTCAGGGTTTATAATCCTACTGATAGAGATACCACTGGAAAAATTAAGTTTGGATTTAATATTCATAAAGTATATCTGGGTAGGTTGGATGAAAG
>JADBLP010000096.1:0-8847 GCA_014894375.1 Actinomycetota bacterium
CTTAAGTTAATGAAGCTCACCTATAAAAAATAATATATATATGACCCCGGTAATTCTTCTTTTTGACAATCGGAATATAATTCGTTTATAATATGACTAAATACCTTAAGTAAATAAAAATGTTTTCCAATGAAACCGAAATGAAAGAGAAAGGATCTGTTATGCTTAAGATACCTTCAATTTCTATCATCGATTTTCATCTACATTTTCCAGTTTCCCATGATGTCTATCTGGATGGATGGGAAAAGCGATTTGTTGATCGCTTTGGAAAAGCAAAACTTCAAAAAATAAATCATAACCAACAAAATCTGAATGAACGTTGGCGTGATGCCTACCTCATTCCACACACTGAAGAAGATATTCCGGATATTGAAACCCAAGCAAAAAGATGGGTGGATGAAACAAATAAATATCGAATTGATAAAGCTGTATTTCTTACCGGTGGAGGCAATGATCAGTTAGCAAAAATAGTCAAACTTGCCCCAGATGTCTTTGTTGGCTTTGCACATCATGATCCATTTTTCCCAGGTGCAGCAGAAGAACTTGAACGGGCAATCGTCAAGTTGGGTTTACGTGGTTACAAAATCCTTGCTCCCACAGTAGAAAAAAGATTAGACGATCCGGAATTAGATCCTTTATGGAAAATGGCTGAGAAGTATCAGCTTCCTGTCCTGATTCATTTTGGTATCCTAGGTGGAGGAGGTGGAATCGGTAATGCAATCAATATGAACCCTCTGGTGATTCACGACATAGCAAAAGGATTTCCTGATATCTCATTTATTATTCCCCACTTTGGTTGTGGGTACACTCGTGAATTACTTCAATTGGCCTGGGCCTGTCCCAATGTCTATATTGATACAACCGGTACCAACGATTGGATTCGCTGGATGCCATATCCTGTCACCATTCACCATCTGTTCCGTGTATTTACCGAGACCGTAGGTCCTCAAAGAATTATTTTTGGCACTGATTCCAACCATTTTCCACGAGGGTTTGCCTATCCTGTCTTTCAAACCCAATGGCAGGCTTGCAGAGACATCGGGCTTGATGATTCGAGCATGTGTGCCATATTTCACGATAATGCTGCCAGATTACTGAAGAATGTCCGGGCATAAGAAGTGACTTCAATAGATAGAGTAATAGGAGGTGATAGAAATAAAAAATATCTTATTATGATCTGATGCCAGTAATTACAAAGTTAAAAATTTTAAAAGGAGGAATTTAAAATGCTAAAGAGATTTATTGTAGTTTTGATTATCTGTATGCTCTTAACTTCAGCTGCTTTTGCAGCGGAAGTACTAAACTTTGCATCCACACAGATGGTACCAGCTGCTGAGCAGATATTTGCTAAAAGCGTGTTAATTAAAGGCTTTTCCGATGAGTCTGGTATAAAAGTAGAATTTATACCTATGGAGGATCCTGACATGTTTACCCGTGTTTCTGCCGAAGTTGCTGCTCAAAAAGTAACTATATCGCTTGTTGGTGATCTACACGGCGGGCTTGATTTAATGAATACGAAGGCTTTGTTTGACGATCTTAGTGGAATTAGCTTGCCCAATCGGACATTTATTAAAGCATTAGAAGATTATTCCGTTATGGCTGGCAAAAAAGTTTATGTACCGTGGATGCAAGCAACCTATGTAATGGCAGTTAATAAAAAAGCATTCCAATATTTACCAGCTGATTTGAAAGTTGAGGATGTAACCGGTGCAAGTGAAAAATGGACCTATGATGCTCTCCTAAATTGGTCAAAAAATCTTAATGAAGCATTCAAAGGACCAAAGCTTGGTTTCCCGATGGGTCCGAAAGGACTATGGCATAGGTTCTTACATGGTTATATTTATCCATCATTCACCGGTTACCAGGCAGCATCATTCGACAGTGAACAAGCAGTAAAATTATGGGAATATCTTAAAGAGCTCCGACCGTATATGCATCCGTCTAGCTCTGTCTGGGAGTCGATGGATGAGCCATTACTCAAAGAAGAAGTACTTATTGCCTGGGACCATACCGCTAGAGTAAAGAATGCTGTAATTGAGAAACCTGCAGACTTTGCCATAGTTCCGGCCCCCAGGGGACCTCAAGGTAGAGGCTATATAACGGTAGCTGTAGGTTTGGCAATTCCCGTAGAAGCTCCACAGAAAGACAATGCCGTCAAATTAATCGATTATCTCACTAGTCCGGATATCCAGGTTAAGATGCTTGAGAACATTGGTTTCTTCCCTACTATAAAAGAGGCAGAAGGGGTTATCCCCGAGGGACCGCTTAAAATTTTAGCCACAGGAGTACTTGCTCAGTCAGGATCCCCAGATTCAGTCATAGCGATGATACCGAGCCTTGGGGCAAAAGGCGGAGAATTTTCAGCCGCTTATCGTGATACCTTCACCAAGATAGTTATTGAAGGAGCGGATATTGGAACAACCATTACAACAGCAGGAGATAAGTTGAGAGCAATATTCAAAGAAGTTGGTGTGCCATTGTTGTAACAGGTATTTCTATGCGCCTCCCTATAGTAAAAATTAAACCTTTTAGTTATAGGGAGGTGCATTCTTTAATGAGTGAAAAGGAGAAAGAATGATATCTTTTAGCCGAAGAGAAAAAAATTGGATACCTTATTTACTTTTCCTCCCTGCCTTGATTTATTTAGCTGGCTTTATCGGCTATCCTTTAGTAAAAACTTTACAGCTTGCTTTTACCTCTGAAGAAGGTAAAGTTGGTATTGAAAATTTTATTACTTTGACTCGAGATTCAACCTTTTGGAAGGCATTGAAAAATACCTTGTATTTATTGATTGCTATAGTACCATTACAAGTTATCCTTGCCTTCTTGCTTGCACTTTTCGTGAACGGTAGATTTAAAGGTTATATGACCGTCCTTTATATTATTTGTATCCCTTTAGCTTTAAGTGATGTTTCAGCTGCCTTAATGAGTTATAATATATTTACCTCACATGGGTTTTTAAATAAGCTTTTAATGAAGTTTGGATTTATTGATGCCCCTATTTACTTTTTTGGGTTAGGGTTAAGTTCACGTGCTTTTTGGGTTATAGTACTAACTGAGTTATGGAGAGCAACGCCTTTGGTGTTTATTATCCTTTTAGCTAGCCTTCAGGTTATAAGCAAGGATTATTTTGAGGCAGCTGATGTGTTTGGATTTAGTAGCTGGCAAAAGTTCATTCATATAACTTTGCCTCTGACTATGCCAAGTCTGCAATCTGCGCTACTTATTAGAACGCTTTTTGCCTTTCAGATATTCGCTGTGGTTTGGCTGCTTTCCGGTAGAGATATTCCTATATTAGCAGGCGAGGTATATTATCAACAAGCAGAACTTATTAATTTTCGTCTTGCGGCAACCTATGGTTTTATTATTGCGCTTATATGTATACTCCTTAGTTGGGTTTATCTTACTTTTTTAAAAACTAAACATCTTGAAGTGTAAAAGTAAATTTAAGAAGTAAAATTATGGAGAGAGAATATGAAGAGTCAAAGAATTCCTATTGCCTTAAAAATTAAACAACTGGTTACCATTATCATTGTGGGGTTTATTGTGATATGGTTTCTGGCTCCCTTAGTGTTAATTACCATATCCGCTTTTGCTTCTCCTGGTGATTACTATCAGATTGATAAAGTAATACCAACGCATTTTACTTTAAATCAATTTAAATCACTTTTCTTTGGGCTTGAAGCATGGAAGGCGATTCTAACCAGTATTAAAGTTGCAGGAATAACTATACTACTAAGTTTTATAATGGGTTTGCCTGCTGGTTATGCTTTATCAAGATATATTTTCCCAGGCAAGAATTTCTTAAAATTGTTATGTCTTGCTACCAAGATGTTTCCTTTAATGGTTTTGGCTGTGCCTTTACTGATAATTTTTATGAAAGTGGGGGTCAGCGATACAATTTGGGGCACTTCTTTAGCGCATACTGCTATGGTATTACCGATAATTATCCTTATATTTTCAAGCATTCTATCCGGCGTATCTGTGGACTATGAAGAAGCAGCAATGATTTTTGGTCTTTCGCGTATACATGCATTCTTTCGAATAACTCTTCCGCTTGCATTACCTGGTTTAGCAGCCTCAGCAATATTTGCTTTTATGATGTCATGGAATGAGGTATTTGTGGCTACAATATTGACTTTGACTAACCGGACACTGCCAGCACATATTCTCAAAACTGCAATGGCTTCACCGGATTACCTTAAATTTACTGCTGGTTTTATTATGGCCGTACCAGCAATGGTCTTTATTTTCTTTGTAAGGAAACATCTGGTTACTATGTGGGGCATCTCCCTTAAATAAATGTTTATAGGTTTGTTAACCTCGTATAAGAGAAAGAGAGGTGAAAAAGATTGGTTAAGGTTAGACTTGAAGGTTTGAAGAAATATTTTGATAAAGTAAAAGCGGTTAATGATATAGATTTGGAAATCATACCTGGGGAGTTTGTGGTATTGCTTGGTCCCTCTGGCTGTGGTAAGACCACATTATTACGTTGTATTTCCGGATTAGAGAGAGTTACAGAAGGTAGAATATTTTTTGATAACGATAATATAACCTATCTTTCACCAAAAGACAGAAATATTTCGATGGTCTTTCAGAATTATGCTGTGTGGCCCCATATGACTGTAAAAAACAATATTGCCTTTCCTTTAAGAATTAAAAAATATTCTCAACATCAGATACAGGAAAAAGTTATTTGGGCAGTTAACCTTTTAGGAATAGATAATTTATTAGATCGCTATCCCGCACAACTTTCCGGTGGACAAAGACAACGAGTGGCAGTTGCCAGAGCAATTGTCATGGAGCCAAGAGTGTTATTGATGGATGAACCTTTATCTAATCTCGATGCGTTATTGCGAGTTAGAATGCGTGCTGAAATTAAAAAGTTACAGGAAAAACTAAAAGTTACCACCATTTATGTTACCCATGATCAAGTAGAAGCAATGACTATGGGTGATCGAATTGCTGTTTTAGAACAGGGCATCATTCAACAGTTTGGCAGTTCTGATGATATTTACCATAATCCAGTTAATACCTTTGTAGCTGGATTTGTTGGTTCACCACAGATGAATTTCATTGAGGTTGAAATGGTACATAAGAACGAAATGTTTTGCTTGAGGGCAAAAGGCTTAGAAGTGCCTATAGTGGATAACTTAAAAGATAAAGTCTCTAAACTTTCAAGCAAGAGAAATTATATTTTAGGTATAAGGCCAGAGCATATCTATCTAACTGGTAGAGCACAAACAGATAAAGTTGCGACAACCAAGGGAAAAGTCTACTTTGCAGAGTTGTTACGGTCAGATACAGTTATCCATCTAGAAAAAGAATTCGGATTGCTAGTGATTAAGTCACCAGGTGATTTAAAAATAGAAGAAGGTAAGGAGCTTGAGGTATTGATTGACCTTTCAAGAATCCATTTATTTGAAAAAGATACAAGTAAAACAATATTTTAAGAGATGAAATTTAAACATATTGTCAATATTTTTTAACTTTTTATTTCGCTTAAGTTCTTCAAAAAGCTTTATAAACGACCTTTATCTGCAATTAGAATGAATATTATTTTTAATTAAAAGAAAAGTATTTAATAAATAGGAGAGTTTATCTTTGCCCAGGATAGGTATCTGTCACTTTAGAGTTGGATTAACCGATGGAGTGTCTTTGGAAATAGAGAAGTGGAAGAATGTTTTAGAGAAGATAGGCCATACAATATACCTTCTTGCTGGTGAAGCCCCTAATATAGATGCCACGATCATCCCTAAGCTTCGGCTTGACCATCCCGAAATAAAAAAGATTTACTATAATGCCTTTTATTCACTTAGTGATTTTCCTTCCGAAGAAGCACTTTGCCAGGAAATATATAAAATCGCTAATCAAATAGAAGAAAAAATTTATTCTTTCATTAGAAAATTTTCGATTGATTTATTAGATGTAGAAAATGTTTGGTCCCTCCCTTTAAATATTCCTGCTGCTATTGCTCTTTTTAGAGTCATTAAATCAACAGGTATTAAAGCCATATCTCATCATCATGATTTTTTTTGGGAAAGATCCCATTTTGATCATCCCACCTGTAAAGCAATCAAGGAAATCCTGGTTACCTATTTTCCTCCTAAAAATAAATTGATAACTCATACCGTAATCAATACACTTGCCCGGGATGAATTGAAAAAGAGAAGAGGGATTCATTCGGTAGTAATACCAAATATTTTTGACTTTGAAGGACCAGAATGGAAGATCGATGATTATAATGATGACTTCAAAGAGGCTTTAGGTCTTAGTCCAAAAGATATTATCATTCTTCAGGCAACTCGAGTTATATCTCGAAAAGGAATTGAATTGGCAATTGATTTGGTAAAAGAATTGGCCAAACCCGATAATTTATTACTGCTAAAAGAAAAGGGATTTTATAATAAAAGAGAAATAGATGAAAAAAGCAAGGTTGTTTTAGTACTCCCTAATTTAATAGAAGATATGGAATATTTTAAATTATTAAAAGAAAAGATTAAGAAAAAAAATATTGATGCTTTATTTATAGGTGATATCGTTGATACGATAAGAAAGATGGAAAACAATAGAAAAATTTATTCTTTATGGGATACTTATCTTTTTGCGGATTTGGTAACCTATCCCAGTTTGTATGAGGGATGGGGGAATCAATTTTTAGAAGCAATAAAAGCTAAACTTCCTATAGTAGTATTTGAGTATGAGGTATACAAGAGAGATATTAAACCAAATGGTTTTAGAGTCATTTCTCTTGGTGACAGGCTAAAAGGAAAAGATGTCCAAGGCTTATGCAAGATAGACTCTTCGATTATAAAAGGGGCGGCAAAAGAAGCGATTAGAGCACTGACTGATTTACCTTATAGGGAAAAGATGGCGGAACATAATTTTAATTTAGGCAGAAGGCTATATTCAATACCAGCCTTGAGAAAATATTTAGAGCCTCTTTTTGGTAAGTAATACGGTAGAAAATGGGAATGAGGATTGGAATGAAGAGAGGATATAAAATGAATGTCAGAAGTAATTAATGCTCATATTTAATATTGTTTCTTCAGCAAAACATCGCTAAAGGCAGGTTAAATAAATTTATGTCCATATCAAAAAAAAATCGAGAAATAATTGAAGAAAAACTAACCTTTATTTATGGAGAAAAAAGAAGTAAAAAAATAGTGATTGAAATTGAAAAATTGCTTAATAAATATTCTACAAGCATCCCTTTTCAAAATAAGAAAAAAACATTTTTGGACGAGAAAGATATTGTCTTGATTACTTATGGAGATAGTATTACTGAAGCCAAAGAAAAACCTCTGAAGACATTATCTAAATTTGTAGATAAATATCTTACCGAGGGAATAAACATTGTTCATATATTACCATTTTATCCTTATTCTTCTGATGATGGATTTTCGGTTATCGATTATAAAAAAGTAAATCCGGCATTAGGAGATTGGAAAGATATTGAGGATATACAGCAAAAAATGAACTTAATGCTTGATTTAATAGCCAATCATATTTCTTCCAAGAGCCTATGGTTTAAAGAATATTTAAAAGGTAACCCTGAATATGACAACTATTTTATTAGCGTTGATAAAGATACTGATATGTCTTCAGTTACCAGAGCAAGAGCCCATCCATTATTGACAAAGTTTAAGAGAAAAGGTAAAGAAATATATCTTTGGACTACCTTTAGTTCTGATCAGATAGATCTTAATTATGCTAATGAAAAAGTATTAACCGAAGTGATTGATATCATATTATTTTATGCCAGTAAAAAGGCCAGAATTATTCGCCTTGATGCCATCGGCCATACCTGGAAGAAATTAGGAACAAGTTGTATTAACTTAAAAGAAATCCATGATATCATTCAATTAATTAGAACTATCCTGAATGAAGTTTATCCGGATGTATTACTGATTACCGAAACCAACGTACCACACCAGGAAAATATTGGTTATTTTGGAAATGGCTATAATGAAGCACAATTAATATACCAGTTTGCCCTGCCTTTATTGGTATTACATACATTCTACGCCGGTGATGCTTCCCATCTTCTTGAATGGGCTTCCAAGATTCAGGGTATCTCTGATCAAACAACTTTCTTTAACGTCCTTGCTACTCATGATGGCCTGGGGGTCGTTCCGGTTACAAATATTTTAACCGACCAAGAGATAACCGATATGGTAAATGATGTAAGAGAAAAAGGAGGGTATATCTCTTATAAAATTGTAAAAGATGGGACTGAAAAACCCTACGAGATGAATATTACTTATTATAGTGCGATTACCGATCCTAAAAATAGTGATGAATTAAACCTAAAAAAGTTTATAGCTTCCCAGGCAATCATATTATCTCTAATAGGAATTCCGGGAATATATATTCATAGTTTGTTTGGAACGAAAAATTATCTAAAAGGAGTAGAGAAAACAGGTCAGAAAAGAACGATTAATCGAAAAAAATTACCATATGATAAATTAAAAGAGAATTTAGAAAATTCGGATTCCGGAGAACATAAAATATTTACTGAATTCATGAGATTAATTCATAAAAGAAAATCTGAAAAAGCCTTTCATCCAAATGGAAAACAGGAAGTATTATGCTTAAAAAGAGAGTTATTTTCCTTATTACGGACTTCTCCTGATGGTAAGGAAAGAATAATAGCATTGCATAATATCACAGATAATATACAGGAGCTATGCCTGATAAAAAATCAGGTTCACTTAAATGAAAAACAATATTATGATATCATTTCTGAGAAAATAATAAATATAGAAAAAATAATTTTGGAACCATATCAAATTATGTGGTTAAAAGTTTTTAAATAATTCATTCTGTCCAACCCATTCTATTACC
>JADBLP010000061.1:0-4397 GCA_014894375.1 Actinomycetota bacterium
ACTTTACCGATCTATACAGACGTCAGTAGCTTTATGGCGGAGAGAGTGGGATTCGGTCTTTCGTCTCACTCCGTTCGCTGCAGAGCCGCAGACTCCCTCGTCTTCGACTCGGTCCGTCTTTTCGAATCCCGTAAAATATGCACTTGTGGCATATTTTACACAGACTAACTTTACCGATCTATACAGACGTCAGTAGCTTTATGGCGGAGAGAGTGGGATTCGAACCCACGGTACCACTTTTAGCGGTACACTCGATTTCGAGTCGAGCGCTTTCGACCAGCTCAGCCATCTCTCCGCACTACCAGATTATGTATATATTTTCTAGGATGCATAAATTCTACCTGAATTTACATAATTTTTAAAACAAGAATTTCATTCTGAAAATTAAATTGTTAAGTAAAGAATAAAAATATGTTTTAAAGGATTGAATTTTAATGCATTTTTAAATATAATAATAATAAATGTATATAAATATCATTTATAAATTTAATACAATATTATGTTGAATATAACATCACTTATATTTATATCCATATCTGTATATACCCTGCTGTATTCTTTAACAGTAGGGACATTAAATTTTATCAAAAGTCCCTTTGGTAAAAATAAACTACCTTTTGCCGCTCTTTCTGCAAATATCTTTTCCCTTTCTCTGGGTAATTTCATACTACTAACCAGCAATGATAAAGTCCTCCTGATAGTATGGGCAAATATCATGACAGTTACGATAATAACCATGCCAGCAGTTATTTTCCATTTCTCAATTCAGTTCATTGCAGACGAAATAAAAAAAATACATAAAATATATTTTGCAGCGTTTTATTCGATATCATTAATCATAAGTGCACTACTTATAAGTTTTAACCAGATAAGTGTCCAAAAAATAACCTATGGGTACACTATCGACGTTCCTCTTTTAATGTTCGTAAGACTGTTTTTTCTCATTCCAATCAGCATTATTATAATTTTTATAATAAGCCGCCACATTTACCGGAACATCAAAGCTAATAAGTCCATGTTAGCTGCGGTTCTCTTGCTTACCGGATTCACTTTCAATTTCCTGGGAGGAATCCTGTTAAATCTTTTAATGAGATACAAAATACTCCAGGCTATGCCAGTAAACGAAGTATCTGGTTTTCTTCTATATTTTTTTATATCTATTGGCATTTTTATATCTAATTCCAGAGTGTGGAGAATTACACAAAACAGAATATTTAGAAGTGTGGAAGACGCGGTTTTCGCTTTCGAAACTACGGGTGGAATAGTAGAAATAAACGAAGCTGCCTATGATATTCTTAAGCTGGATGAAAAGACGGATAAAAAAGAAAAAATAAATTTAGAATATATATCAAATAAACTATCCGCGTTGACAGTGAACAAGAAACAGAAAAAAAAATTTATAGAAGCATTAACCAATATGGAATCCGGTAACTATAAAGAAGATATCGGATTTAAAACAAAGGGAAAGGAGCAGTACTATAACATCAGGATATCCCCCATACTGGATAGTTTTAACAAGATTATAGGAAAGTTGTTGATTCTAATCGATATAACAGCTATAAAAGAAAAAGAAAAACAGCTATATTACCAGTCATATCATGATAAACTAACTGGTACCTATAACCGATTATATTTTGAAGAAGAGTTAAACAGGCTTGATACCAAAAGACAGTTTCCAATCTCTATTATAATCGGAGATATCAACGGATTAAAACTTATAAATGACGCCTACGGCTATAATAAAGGTGATGAGGTACTTATAAAGACAGCTGAAATACTTAAAAGTAATTTAAGATATGAAGATATTCTTACCCGATGGGGTGGCGACGAGTTTGCCATAATACTACCTAAAACCAAAAGAAAAGATGCTATCAGTATAATTGACAGAATTAAGGAAAGTTTCTTCGAGCACAGTACCGATACCATGCCTCTAAATATTTCTATGGGTTTTTCAGTGAAAATAACTATCGGAAAAAAAATTAATGAAGTGATAAAAGAAGCTGAAAATACCATGAACGAATACAAACTATCGGAAAACGAAAGTGCACGCAGCTCTATAATTCTGTCATTAAAGAAAGCCCTGGAAGAAAGGGATTATGAAACTGAAGAACATTCCAAGAGAATGGAAGATTTAAGTTTGCTTTTAGGAAAGAAAGTAAACTTAAAGGGCAATGAATTGAATGAATTAAGACTGCTGGCGGTACTTCACGATATAGGCAAGATTTCAATACCAGATAGCATTATTTTTAAACCCGGTAAACTAACTTCGAAAGAGTGGGAGATTATAAAAAAGCATCCGGTAATTGGCTACCGCGTTGCCAGATCATCTCCCGATCTGATACAAATTGCCAAAGGCATATTATACCACCATGAAAGATGGGATGGTAAAGGTTATCCTGAGGGGCTTAAAGGAAATAAGATACCCCTTATCTCAAGGATCGTGGCTATTGTTGATGCTTATGATGCTATGACTAATGATAGACCATATAGAAAAGCCATGTCCAAAAAGAAAGCACTGGGAGAAATAGAAAGAGAATCTGGTGCACAATTTGATCCCTCTCTAGCCAAAATTTTTACAAAAATCTTAACCGGTGAAAGTCTGGTCAAAATAGGGGTATAGAACTATTTATTAAAAAAATCACTCTTAAAAAACTCGGAGAGAGATTTTAATATTTCTTTTAATGAGTCATTAAATCTTTAAAAATTAGAATTACAATCGAGGATATGAATAATAATAAAACTACACTTTCCACTAACATATAAGGATTTTATGACTTATAAATGGTTTATGCTTAATACCCTTCTTCTTTTCTCTATCAATTAGCCTTTTTTGGATTTTTTCATTTTTAAGCTCCCTTAAAGCATCTGCTGCAATCCACCTGGCACTCTTACAGTTAATATTGTATATCTCTTCTGCGGTCTTGATAGCCAGTTTATTAAGATTAACATTACGTTTACCAATCTGCCTTAAAGCCCAGTTTACGGCTTTCCTTACATAATTTCTGCTATCGGCTGACTCCTTTTTAATATAAGGAAAAAAAGTAATAAATTTCTTATCATCAGCTTCCTTATCACTTACGGCAAGCCTTGCCATAAGAACAAATCCGGCCCTTTTTACAAATTCCTCATCCCTGCTACTCCATCCCAATGCCTTCTCATATACCAGTGGCACTTTTTCAAAGAGATTCATGCATACCCCATCGCAGACATCCCAGGAATCAAAATCCCCTACCCACTGTTCCATCTGCTTTTCGGTAACTTCATCCGGCTGGCCAATCATTCCCGCCAGTATCCTGGCATCGTGAATACCAGTTGCCCATAATTCATTAGCTAGCTTATGATTCTTTCCGGTCTCTCTGGCGACTTGCCTCAAATCCGGAATGGACACTCCAAGATTTTTATCCGGGTTAATTCCATACCTGGTCATTCCTTCAATTGCTCCAGGATTGGATAAGGATTTTAATCTTTTAATTACATAATCAACACTAAAATTAACATTTTCCTTCATAATTAACCCACCATTCTATATAATTTCCTCAAGTATTTCACAGGCATCTTTAACATATTTTTCACACTTTTCCCTGAACAGATTTTTTTCTTTTGCTATGCGCATACCTTCTTCAGTACCAAAATTAACTCCTATAAGCTCCAGGCAATTTACAGTTCCATTTCTTTGCTTGAATTTCTCAACAAAATCTCTGGTCTTCTTATAAATTACTTCTTTTGAAGCCGGCCATTCATTTCCTTTTAAAAATTTACATCCAATCACCATTATTGCTCCGGTCACCGCACCACAAGTCCCCTGCAGTCTTCCAAAACCTGCTCCAAATCCACTGGCAATTGACCTGGACTGCTCTTTATTTATCCCGAATTCCTCACCAAAAGCCGAAAATACAGATTGAGCACAGTTATAACCTTTATTGAAGTCAGAAATTGCTTTTTTGCTTCCCTTCATTATTATCTCCCATAAAACTTAAGTTATAATAACTTTATATTTTACACAATTAAAATTTGCTGAACTATACAGACCTCAGTAGCTTTATGGCGGAGAGAGAGGGATTTGGTCTTTCGTCTCACTCCGTTCGCTGCAGAGCCGCAGACTCCTTCGTCTTCGACTCAGTCCGTCTTTTCAAATCCCGTAAAATATGCACTTTTGGCATATTTTACACAATTAAACTTTACTGAACTATACAGACTTCAGTAGCTTTATGGCGGAGAGAGAGGGATTTGGTCTTTCGTCTCGCTCCGCTCGCTGCAGAGCCGCAGACTCCTTCGTCTTCGACTCAGTCCGTCTTTTCAAATCCCGTAAAATATGCACTTTTGGCATATTTTACACAATTAAACTTTACTGAACTATACAGACTTCAGTAGCTTTATGGCGGAGAGAGAGGGATTTG
>JADBLP010000061.1:4407-8833 GCA_014894375.1 Actinomycetota bacterium
ACTTTACTGAACTATACAGACTTCAGTAGCTTTATGGCGGAGAGAGAGGGATTTGAACCCTCGAAGCAGCTTACGCCGCTTACACGCTTTCCAAGCGTGCGCCTTAAACCGCTCAGCCATCTCTCCGCCGATAAAATATTATAACATATTACATATAGGGGAATATTATATTCTTTAACTAAAAAATGCTGCTTTTTTATGAGTGGTTGAATAAATGGCAAAACAAATCAGAGAAATCAGGCTAACTTCGCCCTTTCTATTTCTATATTTCTGTTTATTATCTTTATCTCTCTTATTAAAAATATAGCGGTTATAAAGAAACAGCAGAAATCGGTAACCGGCCAGGAAATCCATACTCCCATCAGATCAAAGAAAATAGGTAATATGAAAATTGCAGGTATGAAGAATAACAGATCCCTGGACAGGGTTATAACCAGAGCAGGCCTGGCTTTGCCGATAGCCTGGAAGAATGCGCTGCCCAGTATGGGAAAACTCCATAAAGGTGCCAGCATTGCAATCAGTCTTAAAGGACCAGCTCCTTTTTCAATTACGTTTATGTCACTGGTAAAGATACTTATGAGTGATTCCGGAAAGATTACCATTACAATAAACCCTGCTGAAGCTATAATCGTACTCCAGATAAATGCTTCCTTTAAAACTTTTTTAACTCTGGGATAAAGTTTTGCTCCATAATTAAATCCTACAATGGGAGAAAAACCCTGACTTATTCCCAAAATGGGCATAAATATCAAATCAATAATCCTGATACCGATTCCGGTTATAGCAATATAAACATCTCCACCGTACTGGCGCACAAACCTGATAAACAATAAAAATGCCACACTGCCGACAATCTGCATCAAAAATGAGGGAACTCCTAATCTTATAATCTCATAGGATATAGATTTATTTATTTTAAACATATTAAATTTCAGATGAAATATACTGCTTCTGGACATAAAAAATATAAAAATATAAACAGCACTGGCTATATGACTTATAACCGTGGCAATTGCTGCCCCCGGGACTCCCCACCCGAATACAATTACGAATAAATAATCAAGAATTACATTTAAAATTGATCCTATAATCATCTCGTACATCGAAGCTCTGGGCTTGCCTTCCGCCCTTATTAGATTGGTCCCGTTAATAGAGAAGGATAAAAATACAAATCCCAGGAGCATAATATTTAAATAATCTCTGGCATAAGGCAGAACTTCACTGGAAGCACCCAAAAATCTAAGTATGTCTTCAGAAAAAATATAAATAGGGATAATGATTATGACATTTAAAATTGTATTCAATACGATACTGTCTCCGCCTGCAATTATTGCCTTTCCCTTATCTCCTTTGCCCAGCGAACGGGATATCACTGAAGCCGCACCTATACCGGTAAGAAGACCAATGGCTACTATGAAAATAATCACAGGCAGAACTATTGTAAGACCAGCAATCGCATTCGGACCTACCGCATTGCCTACAAAAAGAGTATCAACAAAATTATAAAGTGCTATTATCACCATTCCGGTTATGGTCGGAAGGGAGAATTTAAATAACAGTACCCTTAAATTTTCACTTAAGATTTGTTTCTTTTGCTCTTCCATTATTTTAGCCGATCTTTCAAAAGGAACTTATATTCTAGAATAAAACTTATTTAATCAAGTTCCAGCAGGAATGTTTTAAATATAATTTATGCCGCTGATCTTAAGCTATGGCAAATAAGCACTTAATTATATTAAAGGTTGAAGAATTGTCAAGAAATACTTGATATCAGTTAGTCTCTTATTTCAATCTATTATTTATTAATTTCTATGTCCTTTTTTAGCCTGTAGCCGCAGTAGGGGCAGAGATTAAAATCCTCTTTTATTTTTTTGTCGCATTCAGGACACTGATCCTTTGGCTTTGCTTTTTTAATCTCCCTTATTTCGGAAAGTTCTTTAATTCCCAGTTCTGATTCTTTCAGACTGAATGAGCTCTTTAATTTATTTAAGACAACTATGCTTTCCTTTTTTAATCCGCCTTCTTCTCTGGATAATTTCTCATATACTCTTTTAAAAAGGTCCTTAATATCTGTATCTTCAAACTTCTCCAGCACTTTTATTTCGCTATCCAGAAGCTCTTTGTAAATCAATATATTATCCTCAATACCATCAAACTGTTTATCCAATTTCTCGTCACATTGTTCGCAATATGGCTCGTGCGACTTATCCTTCAAAACCTTTCCGCATTCCTCGCATCTTTCAACTTCTTCCACTTTTACTCCCCTTTATCTTATTAAGTCAATCGTGTTAAAACCAGAACTTTTTTACATCTGGCAATATTACCATAAAATACACAAAATAAAAGAGTTTTTACAGCAAATTTACCTTCTCAGTAACTCACCTACATATCTAGCTATAGCCAGTGAAGCGGTAAGACCCGGCGAATCTATTCCCACCAGGTTTATAAGATTGGGATATTTTGGATCCCTTTCAATTATAAAATCATAATAATCTTTTAACCTTGCTCTTATACCGGCCTGATGAAGACTTATATCTTCAAGTTTCAGACCGGGAAAAAATGACTTAACCATATCAAGATAATAGTTCTCTTCTCTTACCTGGCTATAATCTTCTCTGTCTTTCGGTTTTGAATAAGCTGGACCCATGGTTACCATGTCACCAATGATATACTCTTTTCCCCTTTTCTCAAAAGTGGGGCTAAGGTGCACCCCTGCAGATTTATTCACTTTTCCCTGATTAAACTGTTTTTGAAATTCCCCGAAAGGAACTCTTAATCTTTCTCCATCAGGAGGAAGATAGCCAAAAGGTACCGGATAAACATTAAGTCCTTTCATAAAGATATCTTCCCTTTTTGTTTTATAGAATTTGGCCAACTCCCCTTTAACCGGATCCATCCTGTAAGGACTTTCTGGATTTACCAGGCGGGCAATATCATCTGAGTAAAGCCCGGCAGCATTGACAATTAACCTGGTTTTAAAGATTTCAACTTCAGTACCTGACCTTATCTTAACCTTAAAACCTTCAACTTCCGGTTCAACTTCAAATACTTCATTTCCAACCAGGAACATTGCTCCATAAGATTCTGCAAGCCGGTAAAGTTTATCCACCAGACTGGTAGACTCAATAATTCCGGAAGTCGGTACAAACAGGGCAGAAACTGCCTTAACATTGGGCTCATACTGGGCCACCTTATTGCCATCAATCATCTCAATTCCTGGAACCTGATTTTCTACAGCGGTTCTGTAAACATCTTCAAGATATTCTTCTTCCAGCGCATCAGTGGCCACCAGAAGCTTTCCAGTTTTTTTATGCGGAATATTATTTTCGGCACAAAACCGGTAAAGCATTTCATTTCCATCTACGCACAGCTTTGCCTTTAGAGGTCCTACTTTTTTAGGATAATAAATTCCTGCGTGTATTACCCCTGAATTTCTGGAAGACTGATTTTCGCCTTTGATCTGTCTATTTTTCTCAACTACTACTATATCCTTGCCGGAATCTCTGGAAAGTTCATAAGCCACCGCACAGCCTATAACTCCCCCGCCAATTATGGTTATTTGAACTTCTAGAGACATAAAATTTTATAAAAGGTAAATTTGATTTACTATCTTATATCCATAACTAATCTTATGAAAAAGTTGAGGTGCTATATTCATTGTTAGACCTTTCATGTGACAAAAGTCAATTACCTTATTTAGTATTCCTCGCACTTAATCTGATAGAAACTTCTTTCGTGGTCACAAGATGGACATTTTTCCGGTGGCGTTTCCCCGAAATGGACATATCCACATTCCCTGCAAACCCACCATACTTCTTTTTCTTTTTTGAATACTGTTCCCGCTTCAACTTCTTTCAAAAGTTTCTTGTATCTTTCTTCATGATGTTTTTCTGCTATTGCGATTGCTCTTAATCTTTTGGCAATTTCAGGAAAGCCTTCATTTCCAGCAACATCCGCAAACTCTGGATACATTTTTGTATATTCATAATTTTCGCCAGCAATTGCTGCTCTTAAATTCTCAGATGTGGTCCCAAGTATTGTTGGAGCTGCTGCCTCGACTTTAATCTCATCCAGGTTTTCATTGCTCTTCTTTTTCAATTCGTTAATTAACTTAAACAACCAACTTGCATGTTCTTTCTCGTTTTCTGCCGTTATAAGAAAAATCTCGGCAATCTGTTCAAACCCCTCTTTTTTAGCAACCTTGGAATAGAAAGTGTATCTGTTCCTTGCCTGACTTTCGCCAATAAAGGCTTCTGTTAGATTTTCAATTGTCTTTTTCATGGCTTTTACCTCCTTTCATTTTAGTTATAAACTTCGACCTTTTATATTTTATCGTATTCACACTCGAAGTCCACTATTTCATATAACGGTAGGCATAGCTGACGTTTGCTATCCCGTCAGGGTTGGCGTCTTTTTTGCTTCCCAC
>JADBLP010000046.1:0-2732 GCA_014894375.1 Actinomycetota bacterium
AGACTGTAACTTTTTAATCTGCTTCTTTCTCTGTCCATAGTTACCATCTCTTTTATATTCTTAATTAATATAGAAGACATTTAAAAAATCTCCTTCTTGTTATTTTTTCGCTACACTCTCAATCGCTTCGATAATTTGTTCATATCCGGTACAGCGACAGAGATTGCCCTCTTGGAAAATAGTCACACATCCTATTTTTTCTTTAGTTGAACTTTCTCTTTTAATAGGTCTTCTCTTAGGAAGTCTATCTATAGTGATACCTAAAGCCTCAACATATGAATAAGAAACTCTCCGGATCCTATAGGTTTTTCGCTAAAAATTACCGAATTATTGAGCTAGTATAACGGTTCTCTGTATATATTCCTGGCTTTCTTTTATAGTATCCATATAAAGCCCCCTTACCTATTTTGATTTATAGAACCCATTACTCAATTATCAAATGTGAAGATTTTGAAATTTTACAAAATGTGAATTTTAGAAAACTCCGTTCTCTTCCTTATCTAATAATTTTTTAGAGAGGGCCTCCGGTTTCAAAAGTTACTCCCTTATTTTCTAAAAGGATGATCTGGGCATTGGTACAGGTTGTTCCTATTACAGAAGTAAGCTCCTGAGGCGAGAAATTGTCATCATCAGCAGTAGGCTGCTCAAAGCGAGCCTTGGCATAAGGAATAGAGTCACAATCATTTACCTGCCCATAATATTCTACCCAGACTGCTGAACTATTATCCATCCATTGCCAGGAACCTGGAACTTTAATTTTGCCAAGAAACGTCTCTTGGTTGGAAGATGTATCTATGATCCAAGCACCCCACCATTCATCTTCCCAAGGCTGCTCAGCACAACATACTTCCCAAAATCGTAGACAATATGTATGTCCTTCTACCCAGTTATATGGTATTCTACAACTCCACCCTTCACCCTCTCCAGTAAACTGTTCACATGATGCTCCCGGACCTGGCTCCGCTGCTAAGGCGTCCCAGATGGAAAAGATAGCCATCTTGCCTACCCATTCACCTTGCATAAAACCATTGGTCTGCAGTCCCATATAACCGATTTCTCCATTCTTGAAAGCAAATTGATGTGCCCAGTAATAAGCACTTTGTGTTCCGGGATCTACATCAATGGTTAAAAGAACATCAAAATTATAGAAACCACTGCCAGAGGTTTGGGGCCAATCATACCACATATAAGCCATACCCCCTGGGGTTATCTGTTCCTGAGGCGGCACTGGAATTCCTCCACAGCCTGATAAACATACAATTAAAGACAAAGCTACTAAAATAACCAAAAATAAATATACCTTTTTCATAAAATCAATACCTCCTCTATTAATTTAAATTTTATATAACTAAACCCGTTGGTATCTCATCACTAAAAAGCTTCCAGCTATTATTAATTTTTTCTGGAGTTATGGAGTCAGGTTTTGCAATATCACTTCCATCTTCCCCCTTGATTTTTTTAATCGCTCTCTGACCACTGTAAATTACCCTTACTCAAGCGAAGTGCCAGGTGCTAACCGATATAACCAATATAACACTGTCTTCATTTCCTGAGTAAATCCCTCTTCCCATTTTTCAATATTTATCCCCAGTGCGACAAGTATTGCTCCTACATAGATATCCTCGGAAGCTGTTGCGGAATTTATGAGAATCCCACAACCTTCAAATGCATCATTACTCATGTGAGGAAATCCGACATAAAACACCTTATCCCATATATCGTATGGGTAGTACTCCATTCCTATCTGAGCAGTAGTATCATTCGTCAGTTTAAAATGGACCGGCCCATCTATAATTTCATTAACTTCATCCCAAATTTCTTTGCTTTCCTCTATGAAATCGCAAACCGATACTATTCCGTCCGGCCACCTGACAACAACATCCGTACCTGTGTACTCCCGTATCAAATCTAATGGCGGCTCACTCGGGGGGAGTACGATTCCACTACACCCTGTCAACAACACAACACTTAAAGCCAACATCATTAAAACAATCAAAAACTTTTTCATTTCATTCACCTCCTTTTTCTTAAAATAAAGAACCGTTCCCTGTCATTATTCTTCTTTTAAGAAAATCTTATAATTGTGTAAAGCTATTGGGGTAGTAAATCTGCTCTACCTGTTGCCTCAATTGGATTATTGTTATCATCTACGCCTTCGATTGTTAGTACTGTATATTTTGCAAATTCATCTCCTGGAGTTATATAATAAGAAAAATTGTGTTGGAGTGAAGAAAAAGCGGGAAGATAATTTGACCCAAATAATGACGTAATACCCTCTTCATTTGTTTCATACCAAATTGCTGTATGAATTAATTGCTCCTCCTGGTTATACTCATCCCATCTTAAACTGCTTATAGTAACTCCTACTCCATTGCTTTCGTCAAGAATTATAGTAAATGGCCACCTCTCATTTTCACTAGAATAGGGCACAGGATTTGGCTCGATAGTAATATTTATCTTTGCTGTTTTTGGTCCGGTAACCCCACTACACCCTGACAAAACCATCATTAAGATAAATACAAGGATTAATGATATCCATACTCTCTTTTCTCTCTTCATTTTTAAACAACTCCTTTTTAATTATTTTATTTTAATTTTTGTAAATAATAGAATAACTTAAGTACTACAAAAAGATAATCAATCGCATTATAAATTAGAACTGAGTTTAAGAATTCCAGATATATCTTACCTTTTAAATTCTTCTTTCTTTGGCAATAAAATTAGTTTTTATG
>JADBLP010000028.1:0-2694 GCA_014894375.1 Actinomycetota bacterium
ATTAGGAATTGGCCTTGGAGTTATAGTATCATTAAATCCTCGATATTTTATAAATAGGTTTATTATGGCCGGATCACTTTTTGGAATTTCACTTCCTACCTTTTTAATTGGGATATTACTTATTATGATTTTTTCAGTTAAATTAAGGTTCTTGCCTACCTTTGGGCGGGGTGAAGTAATAAAAATAGCAGGAAACTGGAGAACAGGCTTTTTTACAATAGAGGGACTTCGGCATTTAATTCTCCCAGCTTTTACCTTAGGCGTGTATCAACTGGCAGTACTTCTCCGATTAACCAGAGGAGGAATGTTAGAAGTGTTAAGAGAGGATTATATAAGAACGGCTTGGGCAAAAGGTTTGCCACCAAAAATTATAATATTTAAACACGCATTGAGAAATGCGCTTATACCAGTAGTGACAATGGCAGGTCTGCAATTTGGAGAATTAATAGCCTTTTCGATAATAACAGAGAGTATATTCCAATGGCCTGGGGCAGGAAATTTATTACTAACCGCAGTATACGAAACAGATCATCCGGTTATAGTTGCCTATATAATGATTACTTCTATTCTTATTCTCTGTGTAAACCTTGTTGTGGACATTTTATATGGATTCATTAATCCCAAAATAAGATATGAATAGGATATAAATTATGATTAGAATTTTTAAATCAAAAAGATTTTACCATTATATTAAAGATATATCAGCAGTAACAGGTTCTCTAATCCTTATAGTTATGTTAATTGGGGCTATTTTTGCTCCTATAATTGCTCCGCAAAATCCATATGATATGAAAGGTCTTTATCTAAAGGATTCTCTAAAACCACCTATTTGGATGGAAGGCGGAAAAGCTCCCTTTATTTTAGGCACCGATGATCAAGGAAGAGATATATTAAGTACCATACTTTATGGTTGTCGGACATCATTTACTGTTGGTTTTAGCGTGATTATTATCGCTGGAATAATAGGCGTGACTGTTGGTCTTTTGGCAGGGTTTTATAGAGGTCTATTAGATGCTGTAACCATGAGATTAGCAGATGCTATATTTTCATTTTCTACTACGTTGATAGCCATGTTATTTTTGGGAGTTCTAAAAAACCATGGTGTTGGCACAGTGATCTTAGCTATAATTATTACTGATTGGGTAAGATATGCAAGAACAATGAGAGGATCGGTTCTTGGTGTAAAAGAAGAGGATTACATTAGTGCCGCAAGGGCGATTGGGGCTAATGATTTAAGGATTATGTTTAAACATATTCTTTCTAATGCAGTACCACCTATATTGGTAATTGCTGCTGTCGATTTTGGAGCTGCGGTTATGCTGGAGGCTTCATTAAGTTTTCTTGGAGTAGGAGTTCCAATAAATAAACCATCTCTTGGAATGATGATATCTATAGGGAAAAATTATATCTATGCTGGAAAATGGTGGCTCGTTGTTTTTCCTGGGGCAGCATTGGTATTGATGGTACTTGGTGTTAATTTATTAGCAGATTGGTTAAGAGAAGAAATTAATCCTAAAATTATGAAAGGTAAAGTGAGCGAATAAAAGGTAGAATTTATTCATTTTTGCTTAGGAAAGTTTAAAATAATTTTTGAGAAAGAGTTGAAAAATATGTGGAGGGTAAAATGAGTTTTATATTAATGAAAAGAGGAGAAATATATTCACCTGAATATGATGGAAACAAAGATATACTTATGGTAAATGACAAAATACTTTTAATTGACCGAAATATTACAGAGTCAATTGTAGATGTATTAGATAAAAATATAAAAATAGTTGATGCTTCAAACTGTATAGTTATTCCCGGTTTTATAGATCAACATATACATATTAATGGCGCTGGAGGAGAAGGTGGTCCTCAATCCCGTACATTGCCAATCCAATTGAGTGAACTTATCAAATCAGGGGTAACTTCGGTGATAGGATTATTAGGTACAGATGGATTTGCGAGGTCATTAAGGGCTCTTTTAATGAAAGCAAGAGGATTAGAAAATGAAGGGATAAGCACATGGATATATACTGGAGCTTATCAATATCCTTCGCCAACAATTACTGAAAATATATTATCCGATCTAATGTTAATAGATAAAGTAATTGGAGTAAAAATTGCCTTATCAGATCATAGATCTTCTCATCCTACAGTAGAAGAATTAAAAAAGGTAACATCTAAGGCAAGAGTTGGGGGGATGTTAGCAGGAAAAGCAGGCGTTGTTCATATTCATATGGGAAGCGAAGAGATAGGATTAAATCCACTATTTGAGATTATAAAAAACACTGAAATACCAATAGAGCAGTTCGCGCCAACTCATTTAAATAGAAATGAAGATTTGTTTAAAAATGCTATAGAATTTGGGAAAATGGGTGGATATGTAGATATAACTGCAGGAATTTCACAAGAATATGGATTTTATGAAGTAATAAAACCAAGTAAAGCCATTAAAAAATTGGCTGAAAATGGAGTTTCTATAGAAAGAATTACCATGAGTAGTGATGGAAATGGCAGTATGCCTAAACTTGATAAAAAGAAGGAAATTGTTGGTATGCTTGTTGCCTCAGTCTCTTCTTTGTATAAGGAATTTATAGATATAATAAAGGAAGAAAAAATGTCTATACAAGACGCAGTAAAAGTAAGTTCTACAAATATTGCTAAACATCTAAAATTAGACCAAAAGGGAGAAATAAAAGAAGGTAAAGA
>JADBLP010000081.1:0-8636 GCA_014894375.1 Actinomycetota bacterium
GCCCTGCAATTACAGTAAAATAACCCTCTTCAATCAGTTTTACAGTGTCTTTGTCTTTAATTCCTTCAAGTTTTTCTTTTTTATTTTCCATTTAAAGATATTTCTTTCTAATATATAAAATAATTATTATTAGATACTTTTAAAAAACAGCAACCGGATATTCGGATATTGATATTTAAAGACTCTCATCTTTTTCCAAAACCTGAACGTTTCTCAGGATGCTTTCAAAAATCTGTATAATATTATCATTATATAGGGGACCCTTATTATATTTAATAATATTATTAATTAATTCTTCCTCTCTTTTTGCATCATATAAGGGCGCATCTCTATCTTCTTTTAACCTTTTTATTTTCATTACCACCACTGCCCTTTTATTTAGAAAATCTACAATATTTTTATCAATTTCATTGATCTCTTCTCTATATTTTTTTAATTTCTCTTTAAAGTCGTCTTCCATCAATACTCCTTTGATTCTTTTTTTATTTTCGTTTACTCCCATTCTATAGTACTTGGCGGTTTCGAGCTTATATCATATACTACTCTGTTTACTCCATCAACCTCATTTATAATTCTCGTGCTCATTCTTTCAAGTACCTTATGTGGAAGCTTCACCCAATCCGCAGTCATTGCATCAGCGCTGCTTACTGCTCTTATTATTATCGGATATGCATATGTTCTTTCATCACCCATCACCCCTACACTTTTAATGCTTGCAAGCACAGCAAAAGACTGCCAGATACTTTTATATAATCCTGCTCTCTTTATTTCCTCAACTACTATCTCATCTGCATTCTGAAGTATTTTTATCTTTTCTTCCGTAACCTCGCCAATTATTCTGATTGCCAGGCCGGGACCGGGAAATGGCTGTCTCCAGACTATCTCATCCGGAAGACCTAATTCTATTCCTATCTTCCTTATTTCATCTTTAAATAATAATCTTAAAGGCTCAATTAATCCAAGCTTCATATCAACCGGAAGGCCGCCTACATTATGATGTGACTTTATTCTAGCGGCATCTCTTGTACCGCTTTCTATCACATCAGGGTATAGTGTCCCCTGCACCAGGTAATTTACATTTTTTATCTTTGATGCCTCTTCTTCAAATATTCTTATAAATTCATTTCCAATTATCTTTCTTTTCTTCTCAGGGTCTGTAACTCCCACCAGTTTGCTCAGGAATCTATCTCTGGCATTTACATGGATCAGGTTAATTTTAAAATTTTCCCTGAACGTTTCCGCAACCTTATTTGCCTCCCCTTTCCGGAGAAGCCCATGATCAACAAGGATGCAGGTAAGTTTATTACCAACAGCTTTGTTTACTAAAACTGCCGCTACAGAAGAATCTACTCCTCCACTCAGACCACATATAACTCTTCCATCTTTTACTTTATCTTTTATTTTTTTTATCTGTTTTTCAATAATGGAAACCATGGTCCAGGTAGGTGAACATCCACAGATATCAAACAGGAAATTCTTAAGTATATCCATCCCGGATGGAGTATGCATTACCTCAGGATGAAACTGTATCCCATATATTTTATTTTTAGGTTCTTCTATACCCGCAATAGGAAGATTGGGAGTGGAGGCTATTACATTAAAGGCTGGAGGAATCTTAACCACACTATCCTTATGGCTCATCCAGCAGGTTTCTATGGGCTTTAAGTCTTTAAAAAGTGGTGATTTTAAGTTCAGTTTTATTTTTGTTTTTCCATACTCGTTGTGTCCACTGGTAATAACCTCGCCATCAAATAACCGGGTTATCAACTGCATTCCATAACAAATTCCAAGTATAGGTATGCCCAGAGAAAAAATCTCTTTATCGACTACAGGAGCTTTTCTGTCCTTTGATAGAATACTATATGGCGAACCAGAGAGTATCAGGCCGCTGGGTTTCTTTTCCTTTATTTTTTCAATATTAGTATCATAGGGAATAAGTTCAGAATAAACCCTGAGTTCCCTGACTCTTCTTCTAATTAATTGGCTGTATTGCCCGCCAAAATCAACTACCAGTACACTATCCATATTACGCCCCCATACCTACTCTCTGTTGCTGCTGGTGGAGTTTACCTTCTGTTTTAATTGATGGAGCCACCATTACTTCAGCTTTCTGGAAATCCTTGATGTTTTCATAACCGCATGTAGCCATTGAAGTTCTCAGCGCTCCAAATAGATTTAAGGTTCCATCATTTTCAAATGCAGGTCCCACCAGTATTTCTCTCAAGCTAGCAGCTACATCTGTCTTAATTCTGGTACCCCTTGGAAGATCGGGGTGGAAGGTTGCCATACCCCAGTGATAACCCCTGCCTGGAGCTTCTTTAGCCCTTGAAAGCGGGGAACCTATCATAACCAGATCTGCGCCGCAGGCAATAGCTTTCGCAATGTCTCCGCCTGTACGCATACCGCCATCAGCAATCACTAATGAGTACTGTCCTGTTTCCTCCAGATATCTAACCCTTGCAGCTGAAGCATCCGCAATCGCAGTAGCCTGAGGCACACCAATCCCAAGCACCTGCCTTGTGGTACATGCTGCTCCGGGACCGACACCTACTAGAACACCGACCGCTCCTGTTCGCATCAGGTGCAGGGAAGTGGAATATGATGCACAACCGCCAACTATAACCGGGACCGGACATTCGGGAATAAATTTTTTCAAATCTAACGGCATTTTTGTCTTACTCACATGCTCAGCGCTAACTACCGTACCCTGTATTACCAGAATATCAAGACCAGCATCTATAGCTATATTATAATAATTTTCAACATTTTTAGGGGTTAAGGAGGCGCAGGCTATACCACTTTCTTTCTTTATCTGTTTTACTCTTTTAGCAATTAATTCCTCTTTAATGGGCTCACTATAAATTTTCTGCATTTTACTGGTAGCTTCTCCTGCAGAAAATTTTGAAATTCTTTCCAGAATTTCATCCGCATTATCATATCTGCACTGCAGGCCCTCTAAATTCAGCACAGCAAGCCCTCCTATTTTTCTCATTTCTATAGCAAATCTTACGTCTACAACACCATCCATTGCTGAAGCCAGTACCGGCAGTTCAAGCTTATATTCTCCAATATTTACTGAAATATCAACATCCTCCGGATCCCTGGTTCTTCTACTTGGGACTATTGATACTTCATCAAAACCATAAGATCTCCTGCCAGTTTTCCCCTTGCCAATTTCTATTTCCATTTATTCCCCTTATCTTTTAAGTTTTTTCTCTTCTTTATTTATTAATCTTTTAATATTTTCTCTATGAGTAATAAAAGTAAGCACACTCAAGAAAAATGCTGCAATTACTATTGCCCATGTATCCCATGTATGTCCGATAACGGTAAAATAAAATGCAATGGGAGTAACAACAGCCGCGCATAAAGATGCCAGAGATACAATTCTAAAAACCGCAAAAATAACAGCCCAGGTGCCAAGAATAATAATAAATGGAAGTATCTTCAACCATATGGGATTATCAATGAATGGCAGGGTTGAGACTCCAATTACCACCCCTAAAGAAGCTGCGATTCCCTTTCCACCTTTAAATTTAATATAGGCAGGAAAATCATGGCCCAATATAACAGCAACGGATACAATGGAAAGAAGTATTAGATCCTTAGGATGATAAATGAAGTACAGGTACAGCGCCAGTATCGGTGTGAACCCTTTTATGACATCAACAACTATTGTTAAAATACCATAACCTGCACCAAGGGTACGTGTAACGTTAGTTCCCCCCACATTTCCGCTTCCATATTTTCTTATATCGTCACCCTTCTTTATTCTATGAATTACATACGCAGTAGGAAAAGCGCCAAAAAGGTAGGCTGCAATTACAAATATAATCTTATAAAATAAATCAATACCCATAATACATAATAATAATTATATTAGTTCAGAAACTCTAGAAAAATCAAAAAGATATAAATTCTTTAAAAAACCGTAAATTACTGCCTGGAAATCCACAGAATAATATTAAAAGAAATATTACTATAAGTCATTGATTTATTCAATTTATTAAGTAAGGCTTCAGCTCTGTCGTGCGACTATTTTATCTATTAACAGAATACCGGACCCATGTTTTTAAGTTTAATTTCAGGTAAGCCCAGGTGAAAATGCTGAATCATGGTTCGGATATAATTTTTCCAAGTTGTGGCGAAATTCTTATGAAGTCATTAACATTTAAAGTTAAAATCCTGTCTATCTTCATTTGCCTGGCAGCATATAGTATTAATCCATCATAGCTTACACATGGTTTTTGGCAATTATCAATGCCAATTTTATTCAGAATTTGGTGTGGCTATAGGTTTTTTTATGATACTTTCTCTGGTGAAATGAGCATAAGACTTAAAATCATTCTCATTATTTTCCCGCCATATGAATAGGGCTGGCTTTAATATTAAAGCCAGCCCTATTATTCTGTGTATCTTGATTACTGTATTTAAAACAACCTTACATTTGAGGCATTCCTCCGCCATAACCTCCTCCAGGAGGCATCATACCTTTATCCTTTTCAGGCTTTTCTGCAATAACCACTTCGGTTGTAAGCAGCAGTGCCGCTATAGATGCTGCATTCTGAAGTGCGCTTCTGGTAACCTTTGCCGGATCTATAATGCCGGCATCTATCATATTCACATACTTTTCATTTAAAGCATCCAGCCCTTCACCTTGAGGCAATCTTTTTACTTTCTCCACAACAACTGAGCCTTCCATACCGGCATTTGATGCTATTTGCTTCAGTGGTTCTTCCAAAGCTTTGATTACAATGGCTGCGCCTGTTCTAATATCTCCCTCAAACTTTTTGAGATCAATTTTCGGGATTATATTTATAAGCACTACTCCTCCGCCTGAAACAATTCCTTCCTCAACTGCAGCTTTGGTAGCCGACAGGGCGTCTTCTATCCTGTGCTTTTTCTCTTTTAGTTCTACTTCAGTTGCAGCACCAACTTTTATTACTGCCACACCGCCTGCGAGTTTTGCCAGCCTTTCCTGAAGTTTTTCTTTGTCAAAATCTGAATCACTCTGCTCTATTTCATTTTTGATTTGTTTTATTCTGCCTTTTATATCACTTGCATTGCCTTTCCCTTCAACAATGGTTGTATTTTCTTTATCTACCTTAACCTGTCTGGCCGAACCAAGCATATCAAGAGTAACGTTTTCTAATTTTATACCAATCTCTTCACTTATTACTTTTCCACCAGTTACTATGGCGATGTCTTCCAGCATAGATTTCCTTCTATCCCCGAATCCAGGAGCTTTTACTGCAAGTGCAGTAAGGGTGCCTCTAAGCTTATTAACCACAATAGTTGCCAATGCTTCTCCTTCAACATCCTCAGCAATTATAAGGAGTGGTTTGCCAGACTTCTGAATTTTTTCAAGGATAGGGATTAAATCTCCAACTGCCGCTATCTTCTGGTTTGAAATAAGAATATAGGGATCATTTAAAACTGCCTCCATTCTTTCAGCATCAGTTACCATATACGGAGAAAGATATCCTTTATCAAATTGCAGTCCTTCAACTAGTTCTATCTCGATACCAAATTTATTTGATTCTTCAACAGTAATAACTCCATCTTTGCCTACTTTGTCCATTGCATCAGCTATTGTATGCCCGATTGTATCGTCTGCTGCAGAAATAGCTGCAACTTCAGCTATTTTCTTTTTATCTGTAGCAATATCCTGACTCATCAGACCAATCTGCTCCACTACTATTTTAACTGCCTCTTCTATTCCCTTTTTTAACAGTAACGGATTAGCTCCTGCGGCTACATTTCTTAATCCTTCTTTTACCATTGCCTGCGCCAGAAGTGTTGCTGTAGTGGTACCGTCTCCTGCAACATCATTAGTTTTAGTTGCAACCTCCTTCAAGAGCTGAACTCCTGCATTTTCAAAAACATCTTCAACTTCAATTTCCCTTGCGATAGTTACGCCGTCATTAGTAATTGTAGGAGTACCATATTTCTTATCCAGCACTACGTTCCTACCTTTAGGTCCAAGAGTGACCTTAATCGCGTCTGCTATTATATTTACGCCCCTTTCCAGGGCTCTTCTTGCAACCTCATCGTACTTAAGTTCTTTAACCATTATCTTCTTACCTCCTTTTTAAAATAAAACTTTTATTTCACAATTGCCAGAACGTCACTTTCTTTTATAATCAGATGTTCTTCACCATCAATTTTTACTTCCGTCCCTGAATACTTGGAATAAAGAACAACATCTCCGGCCTTTACTTCCATAGGAATTTTATCGCCTTTTTCATTCCGTGCTCCATCACCAACTGCAATTACCTTGCCTTCCTGGGGTTTTTCTTTTGCAGAATCCGGAAGTACGATCCCGCTTTTGGTTTTTTCTTCACTAGGCTTTGGTTTCACCAGCAATCTGTCACCAAGTGGTTTGTATCCCATTACTTTTCCTCCTTCTAAAATATATTATACATTTATGCAAAAACATAAAAATAAATCAGCACTCCCTTTATTAGACTGCTAACACTTAGAAATAATAGTATAATGAAATTAAAAAATCAAGAATAAAACTTAAAAATATATAGAAATATAACCTAATTGGGGCTAGACCTAATTATGTCATGTAAAAAAAGTAGAACAAAATATAAAAAATTATTTTCCGGGTCTTATCTCTTATTTAAATACTAAAGATAACACTATTGCTTTTTCTTGATAGAAATACTAATAACAGCCAGTACATAAAACACAACACCTGTCGCAACTAAAACAAGTATATTCATAAGTGGAGACAGTTCTTTGTCGCCAAAGAAAAAAATAACACCCATCGTTTGCTTGAAGCCGTTGATCACTTGTACCGGTGCATTTGCAAAGGCTGTGGACACTGGCGCTTCCATCATGATCTGCCGGAACAACGCTGCTGCGTGGCTTATGGGGAATATCTTTATTACAGTTTGCACAGCAGGCGGAAACGAGCCTATTGGAATATATATTCCGGTTAAAAAGCCGATAAGCGTTCCGATTACTGTACTTGCAGTAGCATAAGCGCTGCTGCTTTTGAAAAATGACACAATAAAAAATACCATTGATGAGCCGGTAAAAACAGACAGCAGCATTACTCCGAATAGCTTTAAGAGTGACATTAATTCAAGCAGCTTTCCACCGTTGGCCAGTATATAAATTTCAGCTACAATCAATGCTACGATGCTCATTATCACACCGATTATAAAAGAACTCATTATATATCCACCTGCAAGCTTGGAACGTTTGAACGGAGCTGACAGGAAATCCTTTGAAATTTTCTTTGTTTTATCCTCAATCATAATACCAAATGCACCCATTGTTGTGGTTATTGACGTAACCGATAGAATCCCTGCCATAATCCAGCTGTCAATAATGAAACGAGCATTACTTCCCAGAAGGTCTTTAAGATTATTGACCATCATATTTCCAAGGAACAGCACATAAAGTCCGATTATTATAAAGATAGAAAGGAGTGAGAAAAATACCGATGTTCTGTCACGGAAAAACAGCTTTAGGTTTCGTTTGATTAAATTAATCATTACAGTCATTTAACTCTCATCCTCCCTTATGGCGTGACCGGTGATATTTACAAAAGCGTCGTCCATACTGCCGCTTATCACCTCAAAACCTGATATCAGGCTTTCTGCTTTTTTTACTAATGGCAGAGCATCAAGGGTATTAGAAATATGAATAATAAAAGCTCCGCCGGATATAGTAAATTTGATATTTTGCTCATCTAAAAATGCGGTAAGTCTGTCCCCATCCTTTGGGAACAGGCGCAATGTGTCTGTACTGTGTTTTGCCCGAAGTTCAGCAGGGGTACCTTTAGCGGAAATCAGACCGTAGTCAATAATCGCAACATAGTCAGCGTTAGCAGCTTCCTCCATATAGTGAGTGGTGAGGAACACTGTCATTCCAGTCCCCTTTTGCAGGCTGCGTACTGTATCCCAGACACTTTTTCGTGTCTGAGGATCAAGCCCGGTGGTAGGCTCATCTAAAAAAAGGATTTTTGGGGTATTTACCAATGCTCTAGCTATATCAGCTCTGCGCCGCTGACCGCCGGAAAGCTTGCCGTAAGGACGATTAATAAAGCTTTCCACACCTGCTGCCTTTGCTGCTTTTTCAACTGCAACAGGTAGTTCCTTTCCCGTCAGCCCGTAAAAACTGCCCCTTGTATAGAGGTTTTCTTTGACGGTTAATAGATTATCGAGAATGCTGTCTTGAAATACAACTCCAATACTCTTTCGAATTTTATCATCCTGTTTGCCGAGTGTGCAGCCGTTTACTGTTACGATACCGCTGTCCGGCTTGAGCAGGGTACAGATAATATCAATAGTGGTCGTTTTTCCTGCGCCGTTTGGACCTAAAAAGGCAAATAACTCGCCCTCATTGACATGGAAATCTATGCTTCTCACAGCTTTAACATTTCCATAATTTTTTGTTAGATTACTAACATTTATTATATACGGCATAAAATCGTTCCTTTAAAATACTATAAATACCTGAAATTCCACATGAAATTTTCTCGAACCCCAGTCTAATCAATTTTCACGATGTATTCAGTATTATGCAAAAACATAAAAATAAATTAGCACTCCTTTGATTGGACTGCTAACACTTAGTAATTTTTGTAATGGTAGTATAATGAAATTAAAAAATCAAGA
>JADBLP010000125.1:0-8130 GCA_014894375.1 Actinomycetota bacterium
ATCTTTATTCATAATTTATTACAATATTTTTTCACTTATTTTTCGAGAGTACAGCCTTCTCTTTTAAAGCAATATTTGAAAGTTCAATAAGTCTGTCGTGGGGGCAGGCTTCAATACATTTTCCGCATAGAGTGCACCTGGTAAAATCAAATTCCGGAATAGCCTTTTCTTCATTCCAGATTATAGCCCCGTTTTCACAGGCCTTAAAGCACTTCTTGCAGTGCAGGCATCCCACATCACATTTCTCCCTGCCGGGAATATTTTTAAGAGGTTTATAGCTGCATAAATATACTATATTGGAATCTGCGGGTACAAGCTGGATTATATTTTTAGTACACTCTGTCACACACAGACCACACCCGATACACTTATCAGGGTCTATTACTGCTACATTCATTTTTTCATCAATAGATATGGCACCATTTGGGCAAACTGCTATACAATCACCCAATCCGAGGCAGCCATAAGGACATTCTTTATATCCGCCAAGAAGTTTGGATGCGGCGTTGCATGTTTTTATACCGGAGTAATTACCAATCACACCGGAATTTCCATAACAGCGAACCACTGCCTTCTTATTTATTTTAGAAGAATCCACTTCTATACCCAGTGTTTTTTCCAGCACCTTAAGCATCCCTGGCTCCTGCAGCACTGTAGCGCAGGTATTGGTAAAAAATGTATTCTTATCCTTTGTAAGCGCCTGGGCATATGCAAAACATCCAGGATACCCACAGGCACCGCAGTTCACACCAGGAAGGTGCCCTGAAATATCCTCGGTTTTTTTAAGAGATTCAGGTTCTTTCGGAAGAAACCTGTATACCAAAAAAATCAATATTCCGCATGCAATTCCTATTGAACTCAAAATCGTTATAGTCAATATATTCATAATTAATTTAACCAACCAATTTCTTTATTTTATACTATTCCGTTAAAGCCAACAAATGCTAACGCCAGAAGCGCTGCAGTTAGAAAAGCTACCGGCAGTCCTCTCATGGATTTTGGAGAATCAGCAAGATCAAGTTTTTCTCTTATGCCTGACATCATAATAATCACCAGAGTATAACCAATTCCCGCTCCTAAAGCATTTACAATACTTTCCAGAACCGAGTAATTTTCTGCTGAATTTATTAATGCTATAGCCAACACTATGCAATTTACAGTAATAAGGGGTAAATAAATTCCCAGTGCATTATAGAGGATTATATTGGTTCTCTTTATGACAATCTCCGTTATTTGCACCAGGGACGCTATAACCAGAATATATATTACAATTTTCATAAATTCCACTTTATACGGCACCAGTATATAGTTATAAATCACCGAAGTGAAAACAGAAGCAATTAGCATTACCAGGGTCATAGCTATACCCATGCTAAAAGCATTGGATAATTTTTTAGATACCCCAAAAAAAGAGCATAGGCCCAGAAACTTGGCAAGAACCATATTATTTATGATAACCATCGCTACAAATATGGTAAGAAGGTTATTCATTCTTCATCACCCCAATGAGTCTTAATAATGCCATCATGATCCCTATTACCAGAAAAGCTCCCGGAGGAGAAATAAAGAAGATCAGGGGATGTGTAGATAAACCTGGCAGTTTGAATAGCTGTCTTCCAAATAATTCCAGACCTCCGGTGCCCATAATTTCTCTTATAAATGAAATTATTAAAACAGCAATTGTAAAGCCGATTCCGATTCCTATCGCATCTGCGATAGAAAGCAGCACCGAATTTTTCGAGGCGAATGCTTCTGCCCGCCCTAAGATAATACAATTTACCACAACGAGTGCAAGATAGATTCCCAGTGACTGGTAAAGTGAAGGTACATATGCCTCAAAAGTCAGATTTAAAATAGTAACAAATGTAGCTATTACAACTATAAAGACAGGAATTCTGACCATAGTAGGTGTCGCTTTTCTTATACTTGAAATCAATATATTCGAGCAAAGAAGGACAAATATTACACCGGCACCCATACCCAGAGCATTGGTTATAGAAGTAGTAATCGCCAGAACAGGACAGAGTCCTAAAATAAGTATAAACACAGGATTTGACACAATAATACCTCTCACCAGCTCTTTCCAGAATTCGCTGCCGCTTTCTTTTTTATCTTTTACATGCTGTTCCTGTGGATGACAGCTCTGCGGCTGCTTACTATTACTTCTATCTTTATGGTCATTCATTTTAATTTTCCATTCTTTTTATAATCCGGAATTGTAATATTCTACTTTTCCAGAGTATCTAATATTTCAACCATCTTTTCTTTGACAGCATTTACCACAGCTCTTGAACTTATAGTGGCCCCGGTTATCGCGTCTATTTTACCACCCTCCGATTTAAGGGCAATATCACTTGCAGACAGCCCTTTAAACTGATCTGTAAACGAGCTTTCAGTTATTCTGTTCCCCACACCGGGAGTCTCAGTTTGTGAAAGTATGGATACGCCTTTAATTCCAAAACTACTGTCCAGTCCAACCAGAATATCAATATTGCCGCCATACCCGCTGCCGCTGGCCATAAAAGCATAACCGGCTTTTTCGCCATCCTCGTATATAATATATACTTCATCATCAAGTTCATAGTCACTCATCTCAGGAAAAATATTTTCAAGAATGCCTGTTATTTCTTCTACCCTTCTTGATTCCACTATATCCGAGGTTAAACTATTGACTCCTATCAGTAAGACAACTGATACTATTACGATTATTGCCAGAAAAACAACAGGATATGCTTTATTTGACAAAATTTTTTTAAACATTTTTCTTTTTCTTCTGAAAACCAAATGGCTTTATTCTTACATATTTATCTATAAGGGGAGTAAATGCATTCATAATAAGTATGGAAAAACACACCCCCTCGGGCATATTGCTGAAATTCCTTATAAGCACAGTCAGTACCCCCACGCCTACTCCAAATATTATTCTTCCATTGCCAGTCACAGGTGAGGTGACATAATCGGTAGCCATAAAAAATGCCCCAAGCATTAGACCCCCGGCCAGTACCTGAAATAATACATCTTTTCCCATCAGTAGTGAACCCAGCGCCACTGTTCCAATATAAAATGCGGGTATTTTCCAGTCTATTATGCGGAATATAAAAAGAACCGCGGCCCCCATCAATATAAGCATTGCCGATGTCTCCCCCAGAGAACCTCCCCTATTTCCAAAAAAAAGATCTTTATACAAAGACAGCTTATCTGCCTGATAGACAAAATTATCACTTAGTGGAGTTGCCCCGGTTACCGCATCATAAATAAAATGAGGAGGAAGAATCCAGGTAGTCATCTCTTTAGGAAAACATACTGATAAGAACGCCCTTCCTGCAAGAGCCGGATTGAAAATATTGTAGCCCAGCCCTCCAAAAGCTTCCTTGGCAACAGCAATAGAAAAGAAGACGCCGAGTACAACCATCCATAAAGGCATTCTTGGCGGCATGATAAGTGCAACAAGAAGTCCTGTAATTACTGCGCTCCCGTCCATTATAAATTTTTTCTTTCGGAGTTTTTTTATAACAAATTCCGTAAGTACGGCTGTTATAACACTGGTAAGTATTATATAAATTGCATAATATCCAAAAAAATAAATACCTGCAGCAGTTGGAAAAAGAAGAGCAGCCACTACTATATACATTATCTTGCTTGTCGAGAACCCTCTCCAGATATGCGGCGCATGAGAAATTAATATATTATCTTTTTCCATTATTTCCTTAACCGTTGTTTTTTGCTATTGTGCTTTTACAGGTTTTTATATATCCGACAATAGGAATATTTGCAGGGCAAACATAAGCACAGGAGCCGCATTCGATGCAGTTTTCTATATAATATTCCCTGCAAACTTCAAAGTAGCCTCTTTTTACATTTCTAGCATAGACCAGCGGCATAAGCTTCATAGGACATATATCCACACACCTTCCGCAGTTTATGCAGTTCTGCTCAATCTGAACTCTGCCTTCTTTAACCAGTATGCAATTAGTTCCTTTGGTTACCGGAAAATCGGTATCCACAATTGAGATACCCATCATCGGTCCGCCAATAATTATATAATTGGCTCCGCTGCCAACTTCCCCGCACTCGCCGGTCAAATAACCTATAGTTGTACCCAATCTTGCAAGTAAGTTTTTAGGATTTTCAATGGCCCCGGTAACTGTAACCACCTTATCTACCAGGGGCCTATCTTCAATAACAGCCTCATAAACTGATTTAGAAGTTGCCACATTGTTAACTATAACTCCTACATCCATTGGAAGACCGCCAACAGGAACACTCCTTCCGGTTATGGTCCTAATCAGTGTTTTTTCTGCTCCCATAGGGTATCTGGATTTCAGTGAAACTAATTTAAAGATATCTTCAAAACCCATCTTTATTATAAGTTCTTCCAGATACCGGATGGCATCTTCTTTATTATCTTCTATGGCTATGTAGATATTTTCCGGAGTTATTGTCCTGCTTATAATATAGAGACCCGCCAGAACTTGCCTGCCATATTCAAGCATAATCCTATGATCGGAAGTTATAAACGGCTCACACTCGCAACCATTTAAAATCAAGGTATCAATCTTTTTATCCGGGGGAGGATTAAGCTTAACATGTGTCGGAAATGTTGCTCCGCCCAGGCCCACAACTCCAGCTTCTCTTATTTTCTTAAGTATCTCTTTTTTGTCAGTAGAGTCCACTATTTTTTTTAACCCGGAGAAATCATCCGACTTTTTAATATCAAATAATTTTTTAAGCTCTACCCACCGGTCTTCTCCGTCAGATTCTATTATTACCGCATCCATTATGGTGCTGGTTATCGGATTTACAACTTTTATGGTTTTAGATACTTTACCGGAGATAGAAGCATGAATAGGCGCTGAAACGTAGCTTGTAGAATCTGCTATTTTCTGCCCGGCCTTTACAGTATCTCCCCTGTTTACTATAAACTCACATGGAGCACCGATACTTTGCTGAAGCGGTAGAATAACTTTTTCCGGAACAGGCAAAATTTCGGTAGGTTTTTTAGCGGTGATTTTATTTTCCGGCAGTAGCAAGCCTTTAAATGCGCTTTTCTTCTTAACTATAATTCCCATCTTATTTTTCTAAAAAGTAAAAAACTAGTACGTAATTTTACTTTATATATTCTAAAAGTCCAGAAGATTTTGTAACTTTTCCCTCTGAATCTATTATTAATGCCTCAACATTATCCAGTGATTCCACCAGTTCCATACCATCATCTGGCCCCATCACAAAAACGGATGTTGCCAGAGCATCGGCTTCCATACATGTGTCTGCTATTATAGTCACACTTATGCAGCTATTGGCAGTATATCCGGTCCTGGGATCATTTATATGGGCCACTTCCTTTTCAGGATCATAATAGCGGTAATAATTTCCGGAAGTAGCCACTGCTTTATCTGCAAAAGCAAATGTTGGAAGCGGTTCAATATCAGTATCTACATTATCTAAATCATCAGGATTTTCCAGTTCAACCGTCCAGCTGGTCCCATCCGGTTTTGTACCCATTGCATATAAATCACCACCGGCATTTACAAGAGCCTGCTTGATACCAAACTCTTTTAGAACTTCCATTGCCTCGTCAACAGCATACCCCTTGGCAATCGCTCCAAGTGTAATAGCCATTCCATCTACCTTAAATTCTATCCTGTTATCACTAACAACAATCTTATCTGAACCAACAACAGCAAGTGCCTCTTCTATTTTTTCAGCCTGAACTTCTGCGGTCTCCTCCCACAGTCCTCCGCTCCAGAGATCAAGCAGGGGCTGGACAGTTATATCAAAACAACCGCCGGAGATATCATGATAATAAAGGGAAGAATTTATCAGATTTAGAAACTCAGGCGATGGGTTATCCAGATAACCATTTTTGTTTAGAAACGACGCCTCACTCGTCTCATCAAAAATTGAGGCTATGCCCTCAATTTCTTTTATTCTGTCAAATGCTGCATTAATAGCTTTATTTCCGGTATATTCATTTGAAAATACGGTTATACTTACATAAGTCCCCATCATATCCCGTGTTTTCTCTATCGGTCTAATGATGCTGAAATTACAGGAGCTGAATGATAGAAGTAAAAAAAGAATCATAAAAAAAACACTTAATATTACAAGTGTTTTCATTTTTCCGTAAAAAAATTGCACAGACTCCCCTTTTTTAATAATCTATAATGCTTTTTCTTATAATTAAAAGTCCTTATATAATTTATCCAGCGATCTTCTGAGCTTAAGTACAAGCGAGTCTTTGACAAAACTCACATCATTATATTTTATCGGCCGATCTTTTTCCATATCTTTTTTTAAAACACAACCCTGGGAAAGACCAATCGGTAGTAAACCTTCCTGTTTTGCCTTACTGTATTCCTCAATAAGACCGTAAACCGTATATCTTCCAATGCCATCTATCACATCACCGGCTTTCAGGTCCTTTTTTGCTATAGTTATAACCTCAGATATCAAGCCGCAGTCAGCAACTATGGTAGGCTCACCATAAAAATAAGCTCTGGCAATGGATAAAGGAGTTTCAATACTGGTAAGATGATAGGGTCTGTAAAGCAGGTAATATGGTCCGCTTCCCAGCATTAGATATTCAAGGTCAGCCCGTATCATTTTATTTTCAGTGGTATAAACCAGAAATACACCCGGAGAAAGATCTCCAATTACAAAATCCACCACTCCTTTTCTGGACAGTATCCCACCATCTTTTTTTAACCTGAATACATTCAGTAAGTCTTTTATATCAGCTCTGGGTCCATGCATACCCCTGCAATCCGGAACCAGGCCGGTTGAATTGGAAAGGCACGCCATCTCTATCATTGATTTTGTGCCGTCCACAAAGGAAGTCATCATATGTGCGCTTGAACCCTTGCTTTCGGCATAATCCTTAAGTGCAGCCGGATTTGCGTATCTATCCAGAGGATTATTTTTCCCTTTCCCTGCTGCAATAACCTCAAGTCCAAGCGCATCTGCAAAATCATATAGCTCTTTTAGCGCAGCCGGTTCATCTCCTGCTGAAACTGTATACACCACTCCAGCCTCATCCGCCATCTTTTTAAGCAGCGGTCCAATAGTTACATCTGCCTCTACATTCAAGCTCACTATATGTTTTTTCGATGATATGGCATTGGATGCTATATATGCTCCGGCTTCAGGACTGCCCGTTGCATCTATTATTACATCCACATTATCAAGAGCAAACAATACCGCAAGGTCATCTGTCACTATAAGCTTATCCTCTCCTGCCAGCTGGTTTAATTTTTCCCTTATACTGATATCTAACCTGCCGTCTTCTATGGTGATCCTGCTTATATTATTATTTTCTAAATTTATCTTATTCTTGCTTTCGACCAGTACAATCTCATCGTAACCAATGTCAAGCTCTTTTAGGATACCGGTAATTCTACCTATATCCCGGTTTGCCACTGCAAGAACCTGCATGCCATCCAGTTCCCTTATATGTGACACCAGGCCTCTTCCCATCTGACCCACTCCAGCTATGGCAACTTTTATGGATTTCCCCTTGCTTGCAAGGCTTTTCAGTTTTTTATTAAGGCCTAGCACAAACTCCTCCTAAAAAAGAAAAAAAAATCTAAAGGCAAACAGAAGTAATTATATTACAATCTAATTTATCAATAAACTACAAATTGGGGTGAACCTCTCCAGTTAGACACATTGTATACTAAAGTTTCTTAAGTTAATTCGGTATCCAGTTTTTGGGGTTCATATCAAACATTAAACTAATTAGTATAAATCTTAGTTGTTTCTTGTAACATTTAAAAAGAAATAGAACTTAAATAACTTTTGATAACAGTGTAAAATCAAATAAAATTAAATAAACTATTGTTGAATTTAACCATATTTAACTTCCAAAATATTAAAATATTATTTGTAAAAAGTTTTCTTGAAGGAGAAAAAATGGTAAATGTAGAAAAGAAACAAATGTGCCAGATATGTAAAAAACGTAAGAAAAAAGTAGAACTTATTCCTTTAGAACTGACAGATACCCCATTATTAGAATTTATAAAAGAGAAATTTCCCAAGTGCTCAGAAGAGGGCTATATCTGTAAAGCAGACCTTAAAAGTATAAGGTTAAAATATGTTGAAGAAGTGTTGAAAAAAGAAAAAGGCGAGCTGACT
>JADBLP010000123.1:0-2529 GCA_014894375.1 Actinomycetota bacterium
TATGCCCTGAATTTGCTATTAGAATAATTTAGATATTTCAAACCAAAAAAATTTTTCCTATATACTGATGAAAGTAATTTATCGGTTCTTTTAGGAACATGTCGTCATATATCCTTGATAATGCACCTGGTTACCTCCGCCGATGTCCGAAAATATTGTTAGAGAAACAAAGCAATTTTTCTTCTTGACATAGATCATTTTATATTATAAAATAATTTCAAGAATTGCAAATTATTTCACGTAGAGGGAGAAATATCAGATAATGAAAAGAAATGTTTCTTTAATTGCTGAAATATGCAGGATGCATTATCTAGATAATTTAAGTCAGAACGAAATATCATCTAGTGTAAGAATATCTAAGTCAACCGTATCGCGTTTACTAAAAGAAGGAAGAGATGAAGGTATAGTTACTTTTCACATTAAAGATTATGAAGACCGCTTGAGTTCTTTAGAAGATAAACTCGAACACTCTTTTAAATTGAAAGAGGCAGTTGTAGTTTCTGACGAAGAAATAATATCTGAAGAATCTATGAAAAAAAAGGTGGCGAAAGCAGCAGCCATACTTTTACAGAGAAGAATTCGGGAAGATGATACCATTGCCGTTTCATGGGGAACTACTTTAGCTGAAGTAGCCAAAGCATTAAATGTTCCATCCCATTTAAACATAGATATTGTTCCTCTTTTGGGAGGGATTGATATTACCGGCAGAGATATCCATTCCAATGAAATAGCAAGGCGGGCAAGCGAAGCCTTTAAGGGGAAATATTACGTATTAAATGCTCCAGTCTTTGTCAGTAATCTTCAGATAAAAGAAGCATTTGAGAAAGAAAAAAGTATTAAGGCAGTTATTGATAAAGCCAAATCAGCCGATATAGCAGTGGTGGGCATAGGTAGTCCCAAACAAAGTTCTACCATGGTAAAACGAGGATATTTCTCTATTAAAGAATTTACTAAACTAACTGATAGGGGAGTAGTTGGAGATATTTGTACTAACTTCTATGATATCCAGGGAAATATTATTAAATTTTCCTTACATAATAAAATGATAGGGTTAGGATTAAAAGAATTGAAGCACATACCCATTGTGATAGGTGTGGCATGTGGCGAAGATAAACAGGAAGCTATTTTAGGTGCATTACGTGGTGGATATATAAATATAATTGTTACCAATAAAGGGGTTGCCGAGTATTTAATAAATACTATAAAATAATTTAGATTTTGGGACGTCTATTTAAAAAAAGATGCTTAGCATAATGGATTTTGGAAATTATTGAAGAAGGAATTTCAAACAAGGAAAGAAAGGATAACTAAGGTATGGGGATAAGTAGAGAACAGAAAATTAACATGTATAGAAGCATGATTAGAATTCGTAAATTCGAAGATAAGCTTGAACAAATATATCGGGATGGAAAATTAAATGGACACTCACATACCTGTCATGGAGAAGAGGCTATAGCAGTTGGTGCCATTGAGGCTCTTTCCGAAAAAGATATTATCTTTTCGAATCATCGAGGACACGGTCATTATTTAGCCCGAGGGACTTCTCCTAAAAATATTATGGCTGAATGTTACGGTAAAGTTACCGGGACAAATCAAGGGAGAAGTGGAAGCATGTACCTGGTTGATACAAAAAGAGGAATGTTGGTGGCAAGTGGAATTGTAGGAGGTAATATTTGTCTGGCTGCTGGTTCAGCTTTGGCCAGTCAAATAAAAAAAGATAATATAGTGACTTTAAGTATTTTTGGAGATGGAGCAACTAATATAGGCTTTTTTCATGAGGCACTAAACATGGCTTCTGTATGGAATCTACCCATTATCTTTCTTTGCGAAAATAATCAATATGCTGAAGCAACACACAGAGAGCAACATCAAAAGGTAGAGAAGATCTCTGATCGGGCAATTGCTTATTCTATACCCGGGAAAACTGTTGATGGAACAGATGTACTTAAAGTATATGAAGCGGTTAAAAAAGCAGTAGAAAGTATTCACCGAGGAGAAGGTCCTACTCTGATAGAATGTGTAGCTTATCGATTATCCGGACATTCATCGGGGGATTTGGGTGCTTATAGACCAAAAGGAGAAGAGGAAGAATGGAGGAAGATGTACGATCCGGTAAAAAAATATAAAACAAAGCTCTTTAAGGAAAATATATTATCTTTCGAAGAAGCAGAAAAAATAGAACAAGAGGTTCAAAAAGAGATAGAAGAAGCGATAAAATTTGCCGTTGAAAGTGAAGAACCGCTTGCCAACACAGTTGGTAAATTTGTATATCAGGAGGAAGTTAATGGCTAAGATCATGTATATTGAAGCTTTAAAATCTGCTTTAAGAGAAGAAATGCGCAAGGATAAAAATGTTTTTGTTATGGGAGAAGATATTACCAGATACGGATTTGGTATAAATAGAGGATTAATAGATGAATTTGGTCCAGACAGGGTAAGAAATACTCCTATTTCAGAAGCAGCAATTATCGGTTCAGCAGTAGGAGCAGCCCTGCGAGGGATGAGACCGGTAGTAGAGATAATGTTTGT
>JADBLP010000017.1:0-2501 GCA_014894375.1 Actinomycetota bacterium
ACTAAAAGATATATGTTGAATAATTTTGAACAGCTTTTATTATTACGGGTTTTTCTTTACTGACTTTTTTAGCATTACCAATAACTTCTTTTACAGTCTTGCCAGTAGCTAAAACTTTATTTTGCATTGTATTTAAAGCAAGCCAAACATTATCCTTTGCGTATGGTTTAATCAATTCTGTTAAATTAATTTCTTTTATCTTTGTCATTTTAATTATCCTCTCAAAATAATGGCTTACTAATTATAGCATTTCTTAAAATCAAATCAAAACTATTATCTATAATTTAAGAAGCCCCGAGTTACCTATAACCATAGCTTTTACACCTTAGGTTGCTTAGTATCTTGGGGCCATGCCTAAGAACTTTTCTAAGGAATTTTTCAGAACTTTAACTTACTTTTTACTTTCTTTCGTTAGTAAATTTCAGTAGTTTCTGAAAGTTGCCTCCTGCTCTAAAGACAATTGTAAATATAGCAAAAAGATAAACCTACATCAAGAAAAATTCTTTCTTTCAGCAATTTTTAACTGGGTAGCTAAAACATTAAAATATGAAGCACTAGAATGCCCATAGAAGCGACGAAAATGGGTGTGGGATATTATTTATATATACCAAATCTGTTTTTAAAATTATTTCTTCGCTTATACTTTGTTAGCTGTAATACTTGCGGATATTATGCCATTTTAGTAGGATAAACGAAGTATTGCGTCTATTAGCAGTTAAGTGAAATGTCCAAGCCTTTTCATAAAAAATCGTAATAGGAGGTGATAAGTATGGCATTTAAAGTACTTTTCCTCGCCCATGCTCCTGATGCAGAGGCGGAGAAGCATAGATGTGTTATTGAAACGCCCAAGTACTATAAGCTCTTTGTAGTAGTGGTCAAAGATCAAGACCAAGCAATTGAAGTATGTAAAAAGGTTGTCAAAGAGGAGGGCATTCAGTCAATCATTCTCTGTCCAGGATTTACACATAAAAATATAGCGGAGATATCAGAAGCGGTTGGTGAGAATGTCGGAGTTTTCGTAGCCAGAGGAGATGGCCCGAGTAACAGGATTTCAATGGAAGTGATGAGAAGTGAAGGCTGGTTTTCAGAAAAAGGGAGAGAATAAAATTCCCTGCTTTCTTATTTACTTCAAGATCAAGATAAAGAATGTAAAGTTGGCTTGGGCACTCTGCGGTGCTTCGCACCTTGCCCCTAACGGGGTCACTTAACAGCGGGTATGCGGTTTGCTTACCTTACCCAAACCCTTACGGGCTTAATGGCTCGGCGGTTTTTTGTTTATTTAGCCTGTTTCTGTTGATGTATAGTCTTATCATGGTTAGATAGAACGTCAGCAATATTATTCCACCAATTATTATTGCTATTGCATGTATGGGATTCATCTTTACTCCAGATTATTTTTTTATTCTTATTGGTGTCACAGATGGGTAGTTTTAACGTTTTCACACTAATTATTTATTTAATATTTCCTTATACACTTCTATATACTCTTTTACCATTTTCTCTTGTGAAAATCTTTTTACAACGGTCTCACGACATAATTTTCTTGAAATATTCTCTATATCTTTTAACCTTTGAGCCATTTCTTCTATATTTGATACAATAAAACCATTCTTACCATTTTGAATAATCTCAGGCATAGAACCTTTTCCAAATGCAAGTACAGGCGTACCACATGCCATTGATTCAACAACACTTAACCCAAAAGGTTCACTAAAATTAATTGGATGTAGCAATGCGTAGGCATTTCTTAAAACAGAATCCCTTTCTTGAGATGCAACAGAACCGATATAAGTAATATCATCATTCAAGTAAGGTTTAACATATTCCTCATAATACGTCTTATCCTGAATAATCCCGGCAATAACCAACTTCGTTTTTGCCATTTTTGCGACCTGTATAGCTTCCCATGTACCTTTATCAGAGTGTATTCTACCAAAATAAAGCAAATAATCCCCTTTATCTTCATTTAAGGTAAAATTATTAATATCTATACCATGATATACAGTCCTTATATAATCAAGGTCTGGGCTCCTATTAGCGTCACTTATTGAAACATAATGGGTTGTTTCATTATATTTCTTATAAACAGGCAAAATCTTCGGGGAAGAAAAACCATGAATTGTTGTAACCATTGGAGTCTTTATTAATCCACTATAAGTCAAAGGCAAAAAATCATAGTTATTATGTATAACATCAAATTCGTCTGCCTGCTCCATTATTTCTGATATATGAAGGCATTCCCAAACTTTAGGATCTATGTTTTTATCCTCCTCGTAAGGCGCTTTGCATATACTTCTTAACTTAGCCGACGTTAATGAATCACCAGTTGCATATAATGTAACATCTATTTTTTCCTTAACAAGTCCTTCTGTAAGCAGTGATGCTACTCTCTCCCATGGGCCATAGTGTCTTGGTGGTGTTCTCCAAGCAATTGGTGAAAGTATTGCAACTCTCATATTGAAATTACCTCCACATCATTATTTTATTTTATTGTTGCGTTT
>JADBLP010000133.1:0-13183 GCA_014894375.1 Actinomycetota bacterium
CTCCTAAATCCACTCCAACAACATAATCAGATATTTGTTTCATTTTTCACCTCTACAATTTTATTTCATTATATATATTATTTACTCTTTTATAACATACTTTTTTCGAAAAATCAAGTAAGTATTTTTATTATAATATACTTTTTTAAAAAGTCAAGGGGAATCTTTGAAAAAAATTTCTAGAAAATTCCTTTACCTTTTTATCCTAACCTCTTGGTGATCCTCGATAGATAGGTAACTCAAAGAGAGGATTCAAAGCTAGTGTAGCAGGTCCTAAGAGCCATCCATTCTCGCCTACTTCGGAAGGCAGTACCTGTAACTCTTTAGCCTCTTCAGGAAAGGAATGTTTTTGAATTTCTTTCTTTAAGATAGGACCGAAGAAAGGATAAGCCTTCACACACTCACCACTTAGAATAATTGCCTCAGGGTTAAAGAGATTGACAACATTCTTGAGACCAATCCCAAGATTTTTGCTCATCTCAGTAAAAATCCCTCTCGCTACTTCGTCTCCATTATTGGCTGCGTCCTGTAAAGCCTCGATGGTTACTTTCTTAAAGGTTCCTTGACCTTTAAGAATAGCCTCCTGAGCACGCTTTAGTAAGAATGAATTGGAGGCGAAGACTTCCAAACAACCCTTTTCACCGCAGCGGCACCTGGGACCGTTAAAGTCAATACACATATGCCCAACTTCCCCTGCTCCTCCAGTCGCACCCTCGTAAAGGCGCCCATCTATTACAATACCTGCACCTATTCCTTCTCCAATAGTCACACAGATAAAGTTTCGGAAACGGTTTCCTGCTCCATACCAAAGCTCCGCCAGGACGAACGTATTAATATCATTCTCCACAAAGACAGGAACACCGTATTCTCTTTCTAAAGGTCTGGATAGATTTACATTTCTCCAACCTAGAATAGGAGAGTAGAACAGCATCTCATTTTGAGAATCAGTAAATCCGGAGATACCAATGCCAATTCCTAATAAGTTGACACCTTTAGCCAGTTTATCTATACTTTTCCTCATAGCAGAAATGACATCCTCGCTCCCACTTCCTCTAGAAAAAGAGACCCTTTCTCTTCTCAAGAGCCGGCCCTTTAAATCAACCAATCCAAGATGTGCACAGACAGATTCCACATAAACACCTATTGAAGCACCGTAATTAGGATTAAGGTCCAAAAAAATGGGACGTCTGCCACCTGTAGAGTCACCTATGCCAACTTCTTCAATAATGTGTGTTTCCATTAGATAACGAGTGATCAGAGTTATTGTGGAACTTTCTAAACCAAGGTCTGAGGCAAGTTGATTCCGGGATATAGGACCTTTGCGATGGATAGCATTAATAACGAGACTACGATTAAAATCTTTAAGGAATTGGCTATCACCCTTGCGCAGCACTCTCATCTTATATCTACTCCTCCTGTATGTTTTAAATAACATACTTTTTTCAAAAAGTCAAGTAAGATTTAGCTTAAATCTTTCACAACTGCGCTCTAGAAAGGAACCGTTATCCCATTACCGCTTCTATGGAATGGGTTTTGCCGTCCCCAAAAACAGGGGCTATATTACCGTTTATTTCCTTACCGTCCACTTTAAGTTGAGATATTCCCTTATTGATATGCTTCGGGTTTTTTACCTCGATGTTGTAAACGGTGTTCTTATACTTACGTGTTACTTTAAAGCCGTCCCATTTTTTGGGAATACAGGGATCAATCACCAGACCGTTATAATCCGGCCGTATGCCCAGTATAAATCTAGTGCCAGCCTGATACATCCACGAAGCTGTTCCGGAAAGCCAGCTGTTCCGGGCAAGACCGAACTGAGGGTGCTCATTCCCCAGGATGTTCTGAGCGTAAACATATGGTTCGCATTCATATTCATCTGCAATATCATTCTTAGCGGCTGGATTTATCTGATTATAGTATTCATAAGCGCGTTCCCCGCGTCCCAGTAGGGTCTCAGCAATTATCACCCAGGGATTGGTGTGCAGGAAAATGCCTCCGTTTTCCTTTGCTCCAGGCGGATATGTGGTAATACCGCCCTTGGTCTGGTCGTAACCGTTAAAACCGGGCCAGCTGATCTTAATTCCCTTCGAAGTGTTAAGAAGCTTATTCAGAGAATCCAGGGCTTTTTCCGCTCTGTCGGAAGTCGCCATTCCAGATATCAAGGACCATGACTGCGCGTTGATGTATATTTTTCCATACTCATTTTTATGGGAACCCAGTGGGGTGCCGTCAGAGTCAAAATAACGGACGTACCATTCGCCGTCCCAGCTTGTCCGGTTAAACGTCTCTTTCTGCTTATCATACTCAGCTTGATAGGATTTAGCCACAGCATTATCCCCCAGATAGTTGCAGAGTTCAATCATTTCCAGAAGACCCCTACTGCAGAGATGGGTATTAAACAGAGATTCCGCACCAGTTCTAAGATTGACTGTATCATTCCAATCCGCGAAACCGAGAAGCGGAAGACCATGCTGACCTTTATCATTCATAGTAAAATTCAAAGCCCGCTTCATATGATCCAGAACCGTTCCGCTCTCCTGAGGCTGGCCGTCTTTATCCTTTTCATAATAGGGAATCACTTCCTCTAAAAACTCCATATCTCCGGTTTCCTTTAGGTAAGTGGTTACAGCCAGAACAATCCAGAGATGATCATCACCGTAATACTGGGGCCGATCAGGCCGATCATCCGTTTCTCCCTTTGATCCTTCCATGGTTAAAGGATTAAAACTGTGCATTGCGCTGCCCTTTATTCTCTGAACCATCATTAGCTTTTTTAATAGTTTTTTCGATTCTTCCGGTATGCGGTCAATTACTCCCATCACATCCTGGGAACTATCGCGGAAACCGATACCTCGGGTACCCATTCCCAGCTGGTAATATGAAAGATAACGGGACCAGTTTTTGGTGATAAAGCACTGCCGGGGATTATGAATATTGAGCATTCTGTTCATGTTGGGATCTGGTGTCTCCACCTGCATTCTGGATAAAAACTCATCCCAGAAACCGTTTATTTCGGTAAACGCCTTCTTAACAGCTTCCGTGCTTCTATATTTCTCAATACCGTCCCGGGCTTTTTCGAAACTCTGCTCCTGACCCAGCTGAGTAATAAAACTTTTTGTCTCTCCGGGTTTTAAGCTCCCCAGATGGTGCAGAAGAGCGCCGATATTATCTCCCCGGTGTGCTTCATAATTGCCCAGCTCTTTTTTTTGAAGGGAAAATGGATTCGACCAGGTTCCGTATTCATTATTGCCCAAGAATCGCTTTCTATCTGACTCGAAAGAAGAAACGGGATGGTTCGAAGTAAAAAAATTCACATTGGTCTCCCTGCGCATAAAAGCATATTGAATCAAAGTCAACAGCCCATCCTTTTCCTGGATACAACGTGACTGCATTGTTTGAGGAAGCCAATCGGCGTTATTAAACTGCTTTACGGCGTCGAAATGGGTGTACTCGACTACGCTGATGGCATCTAATTCCAGATTTTTTCCTGTTTTATTGGTAATCTTTATCTCCCGAATCTCCCGTGCGTCCTGTATGGGAACAAATATGGTGCACTCTGTCCTGATCCCGTAAAATTCCGAGATTATACAGGTATAGCCGAGGCCGACATGGCATTCATACAGGTCATATGGATCCATCGTCGGAACAAAAAAGGGAGAAAATATTTTATAACCGTCTCCCTGTCTAAACCGTAGATAGAGAGTCTCGCCTTTAAACTCAGATGAGGGCATTTGCTGAATATATTTCACAATCCGGTTCAGGGACGGATCGCCTTTGCAAATTAAAGCCCCGCCCGTATGGTCCACAAAACCTCCGAAATCCAGGGTTCCGATATAATTAATCCATTTGACCGGCGTCCTGGGGTTGGTAATAACATATTCCTTATTCTTATCCTCAAAATAACCGTACTTCATTGTTATTTCCTCCTTAACCTGCCTGTTCTTTTAAAGGATAAATATTTTATTTTAAATCGCTCAATAAGTCAAAAAGGAAGGCCTTGAGCAGCGTAAAATCCCGGAGCTGTTGCCTAAGACTTAACGCTAACTTTTTTTACTATTTTTAAATTTAAACTTTATCTCGATTATACCGTCACTTTAATTAATAAAATTGACGAGTTTAATAATTTATATTTTTTTTAAAAAATATACTATAATAATTGCTAATGAGAATAAGAAAACCTTCAAACGGTATTAAAACAATAAAAGACATTGGAATTTTTTCCTGGTCAGTAATTGGCTTTCTTCTAATCGCTGCGCTTTTCTTTTACATCATATATTTGATAAAGATAGCAATTATACCATTAATTTTAGCTATAGCCATTGCTTATCTTTTAACCCCCATTGTAATTTTACTACAAAAGAAAATGCGTAGAGTATTTGCTGTTACAATAACCTATATCATTTTCATAGGAATTATTTTTACTATATTTTTCTTCATTATACCCATAATAGTTGATCAATTTAGGACATTCATGGATAAATTTCCCGCATACATAGAAAATTTAACCAAGATTATAAACGACTTTTTACAAAATAGTGTTCTTATTAAAAGCGCTGAAAATCTAATTGGTAAGGAAATAATACCCAAGGATGTCAGCAGTATTACCCAGTATTTTATCAGCAGTATTAATTTAGAAGAAATCGATATCTTCCAGAGAGCTACTACTGTTGGCATGTTAGTATTCAATACAGTTCTATACCTTATAGTAGGGCCGCTGCTGGGAATATATATACTTAATTATACGGATAAAATAAAAACAACATTCATAAAAATAATACCAAAAAGATTCAAAAATCAAACAACTATTATTTTGGAAAGGATTAATAAAGTTGCTGGAAGGTATGTTAGGGGACAAATATTAGTATCTATTATTGTTGGAACACTATGTACCATTGTACTGCTGGTATTAAAAGTAGATTTTGCAATACTGCTTGGTTCTATAGCTGGCCTGCTCAATATGATCCCGCTTCTTGGTCCCATAATAGGAGCTATACCTGCTGCACTGACAGCTCTTTTTATTTCACCGCCAAAGGCTCTTCTGGTCATTCTTCTGTTTATAGCTGTTCAACAAATAGATAACTATATTATTTCTCCAAATATAATGAAGTACCAGGTAGGAGTGCATCCCGGCATTATAATCTTTTCCCTGATGGCAGGCGGTGCCCTGTTTGGTATATGGGGACTTTTAATTGCTGTACCTACAGTAGCTATTTTGCAGGAAATATTAAGATATTATCTTCTGGAAAAAAATAAAATAGCATCCTGATATATTTCTTTTAGAGGCTTTCCTATTTTTTTTGCCAGTTTAGCGCAAGACTCAAATTCAGGTGAAATGATTATCTCTTTACCCTTATGGGTACCAATTTTTACCTTAACTTCTCCATAAGGTAATTTGACTATCTTAATCTCCCTGCTAATCGAATACCTTTTAACTTCTTCTCTTCTAATCCCAAGTGTTGTGGATTCCAATAATATGATATCAATTATTTCCAGTTCTGATTCCCTATTACAGAGAACACAAAGTTTAAAAGCAGGTCTGTTTTTTTTCATATAGATAGGCTCTGTCCATACGTCCAGCACTTTATTTTTAAGCAATTTCTCCTGCAGGTATCCTATAATCTCAGGAGTGCTATCATCAATATTTGCAGAAAGAACAATTAGATCTTCTGCTTTTAACCTATACTTATCTTTGATGACTCCTTTTAAAACCCTTAAAACATCCGGGATTTCTTTTTTTACCTTACTCCCTGCCCCATAGCCGGCTTTTTCAATTTCCATACAGGGAATCTCACCAAATTTTACTGCCAGGGTTTTTATTATAGCAGCGCCTGTAGGAGTGGTAACTTCATAATCAAAAATACCTGTGTAAACAGGTATTCCCTTTAATATCTCTACTGTAGCCGGTGCCGGTACAGGTAATTTCCCATGTGAACTTTCGATAAACCCACTACCCAATGGAATTTTACTGCTATAGTATGACTCAATTCCTAAACTTTTTACACCTATAGCAGTACTTACGATATCAATAATGGAATCAACTGCCCCAACTTCGTGAAAATGTATTTCATCTATATCATAGCCATGTATCCTGGCTTCTGCTTCTGCAATTATTTGAAAAACATCCAGAGATATTTTTTTGACCTCAACATCAAGTTTGCTTTCACTAATTATTCCTTTAATATCCTTATAATTTCTGTGGGGTTGCAGTCCGTTTACTTTTACATCAAATTTTTTTGCTCTTATCGGGCCCATCTTTATTTCTCTGCAAGTAATGTTATATCCATCAACATTAAGTTTCCCTAGTTCACTTTTTAGAAATGAAAAATCCAGTCCAAGATCAATCAATGCACCAACCATCATATCGCCGCTTATCCCTGAAAAACAATCAATGTATAAAATTTCTTCCATGTTATTTAGCTCCGGAATATTTAAATTTTTTTAATCTGTTTATTCCTTAAATAAATTCAGAGCTTTAAAGTTATATTATTTAAAAATATCATTTTATTAATACTATTGCAAAAAGATAGGTTTTTATATATTTTATGTTTCCAGGTAAAAACATCAAAATGATAATGGACAGAAAAAAAATTAATAAACTAAAAAAAATCCTTAAAGATATGGGTTCCGTAATTATAGCATTTTCAGGTGGAGTAGATAGCAGCTTCCTTTTAAAGGTAGCGGAAAATGTACTTGGTAAAAATGTCATTGCGGTTACCGCAAAATCACCGACATATCCAAAAAGAGAATTTGAAGATGCAAAAAAAATCGCAAAGAGTTTCAATTGCAGACAGATAATCATCGATTCTAATGAGATGAAAATAAAAGAATTCAGAAATAACCCAAAAAACAGGTGTTATTTTTGCAAAAAGGAACTTTTTTTTAAATTAATCTCTATAAAAAATAAATATAATTTTAACTTTGTGGCTGATGGGACCAACTATGATGATTTAAAAACATTCCGTCCGGGACTGAAGGCTTTAAAAGAACTGGAAATAAGAAGTCCTCTTGCCGATGCTGGCCTGACCAAAGAAGAAATAAGGAAATATTCCAGGTTATTAAGCCTGACAACCTGGAATAAGCCGTCTTTTGCCTGTCTATCATCCAGATTTCCATACGGAGAAGAGATTACAAAATCTAAATTGAAAAAAATTGAAAATGCTGAAGACTTTCTCCGCTCACTGGGCTTCAGACAAGTAAGAGTAAGATACCACTACCCTATTGCCAGAATAGAAATAGAAAAAGAAGAAATCCCCAAAATACTTCAAAGCAATATCAGGGAAAAAATGATAAAAAAACTAAAAAAAATAGGATTTGAATATATAACTTTAGATCTTGAAGGCTACCGGTCAGGGAGCATGGATGAACTAAGGGAATGTAATATAAACTAGTAACCAATCCTTTTAAAAAATTCCTTATAATTTTTGTTATAAATTTCATCAAGTTCATCTTTTTTCATACCAGAACCCAGACCAACTCTTTCCTGCATATCTGATTTAAATAAATTGTTATTGCTATGAGCATCACTATTTATTAAGAACTTAACCCCCGCTTCCCTGCCCACATTTGCTACAACTCCATTGGTAAGACTATGACCAGCTCTGGAAGAAATTTCCACAAAAATACCATTCTGGGCTGCAAGTTTTGCCTCTTCCAATGTAAAGATTCCAGGATGTGCAAGCAAGTCAACATATTTTGATTTTACGGCTTCTAAATTAGTACCAGGCTCAACATTTTCCACAATACTCTCTCCATGGACTATCACTATCCTTGCTCCTAATTCTTTAGCCTCTCTGGCCATATCATTTACACTCTTAGCCGGAATATTAGTTAGCTCTATCCCCGGAATTGCATTTATATCCCAGTGCTTCTCTGCAAGCTCGCAGTCTCTTTTTACCCTTGAAATTATGAAATCAAGATTTGAATAACTTCCGTGATCGGTCAAGGCTATACACCTGTACCCAAAAACGACCGCAAATCTTATAAGCTCAATAGGGCTGTTTTCGCCATCAGATAAAAATGTATGGGTATGAAAATCATATATCATAAAAAATATTCCTTTCTTAATCCACTCATAGGCAATTAAAAATAATATGGTTAATTCTATCAATATTATAGATAGAAAACTATAATTTTATAAGAAGTCATAATACACTTTTGATTTAATATATCTGCTTTTTTAAATATAATTAATTAGAAATTTATCAAATAAGAAGCTAGAATATCATAATTATAATATGCTAGGCGATAGAAATGTAAAATTTATTCTCAATTTGAGTAATAATATTAGAAAAAAAATACTCCACTCAATGCTCCTTATGATAATTGATAAGGTTTTAGCAAATTCGAACATTACATAGAAAGATATTGAAAGGAATAAGGACCAATATTGCTTAATTTTTTAATAGAAACAATAGGTTTTTCAGTCTGCCATCAATTATCTTCAAGGAGCCTTGCTGTTGGTAATATTATCCTGCCAATTTGTTCCAGGTGCAGTGGTATTTACACTGGCTTTTTTATCACAGCCATTATTTTATTTATAATGTTTAGAAAAAAAGAAAGTGATCTTCCTCCGCTTTACATTCTCGTAATCTTTACTATTTTTTTCTTATCTACAATAATTGATGGGATTGCTTCAAATTTTGGTTTGTATAATACGAATAATAATTTAAGATTTATCACCGGCTTCTTGTGCGGATCATCAATTATGTCAATAACTTATCCCATTTTTACATTTCAATATTATAAGGAATCAAAAAAAGAAAAAATATTTAAAAAACCGTATGAATTCATAATTTATATTTTAATACTGATAGTATTTATTACAATAACCTTGCTTAGATTTAACTTTTTAGGTTATTTTTATTATTATTTAGTTGCATTCTCAATCTTTTTTACTTTCTATTTTATAAATCTGGTAATGATACTATTAATTCCAATATTTTCGCAAAGTGCATCCAGACTTGCAAGCAAATACTTAATTTTACCTTCAATAATAGCTATCGTCTTATCATTATTAGAACTATTTGTTTCCTACTGGTTTCACAGGTTCATCATCAGCTTTTAACCTATCTACTGCAAGATGCAGGAATAACCTGTTAAAAACTGCTATGAAGCAGGAACCAATCATTAGTAGAGTACAGGCTTCGGCACGTGCCTGGTTGGGATCACCTTGCTTTAGCCAGGGAGGATGTCAATCTTTACATATAATAAACATTCTATAAAATTCAAAAAATCTGAAGTTCACCTGACTACAGCCGATAGATATAATAGAAGGTATTAAAAGAATTCCTGTAAAGAATATTTGCCAGTAATACTTAAAACAGATTAATAAATCCATAATTATAATAAATGAAAAAGGTGGTTACAGCGGAAATTCCAACACCTAAAATTACTTGATTCATAGTATGTTCTTTAATTCTTACCCTTGCCCACCCTATTACGGGAATAAGAGGAATCATAAGCAGCATCCACCTGCCGAATAAAATATTAAAGGTAATGACCATAAAAGTTATCCAGCTGGTATGCAGACTAATTTTCCAGAAATAGGTTATGATAGTTAAAATAACAGTGGAAACTATACTTACCGCAAATATGGATTTTAAAAATAAAGGCCCATCAAGAACATATAGAATAATAAAACATATTATATAACCTATACAGGCTACAACCAGTGGTTTTATCCTGTCTTCTTTTTCGGGTATATGCATATCATTTATTTCCTTTTTCTTATATAAAAAACATATATAGAGATATGGAATTACTGTCCCGAAAAGCAAACAGAGAAAAGCCCAGTTAATTGCTTCAATTTTATTATCTACAACCGTTAGACATACAATTAAAAAAATGGGGACAGAAATAAATGATCCATCAAAAATATATGATATTGTTGTTGCAAACTTATTCATAAAATCCTTATGCCTCCTTGCCCTTAAAAAATAAAGAACTCCATATTTATTGTTAAATAAAAATAAACTCTTTTAAAATCAAGAGTCTATTATAATAAAATGAATTAATTTTTAAAATAATTTTAATAAATTTAAATAGCTTTGATACATAATTCAGCTATATCTGTATATAATACAATAATATTAAATCATATTAAATATATATAATACCATTTAACTCAAACTATGGCTCTGCCTCTTTACCGATTATTATTATTTATATAAATTATTGACAGTATTCAAAATCAGTGGTAGTTTTTACTTCGCGCTGTTAAAAAATAATGGAGGAACAATGAATAAAAATTTAAAGTATATTTACTTTGACCATAGTGCCACTACTCCAGTATTACCAGAAGTGGTAAAGGAAATTAATGATTGCCTTACAACTTATTACGGTAATGCGTCAGAACCACATTCACCAGGACAAAAAGCTAAGGAAATCCTGGAACATTCCAGAGAGGTAATTGGAAAATCTTTAGGGGCCAAGCCAAAAGAAATAGTATTTACTGGCAGTGGAACAGAAAGTGATAATCTTGCAATAATTGGGGTGGCTGAAGCATATGAGAAAAAAGGTAACCATATAATTACATCCGAAATTGAACATCCTGCTGTTCATATGCCTTTAAAAAAATTGGCCAGGCGCGGTTTTAATGTAACTTATGTCCCCGTTGATAAATTTGGAATGGTTGATCCCCGGGATGTAAAAAAATCCATAACCGATAAGACTATACTGGTAACAATTATGCATGCAAATAATATTGTCGGAACTATTCAGCCTATTAGTGAGATAGGCAAAATACTAAGAGAACGTGATATTATTTTTCATACGGATGCAGTTCAGACCTTTTCCAATATAAAAACAGATGTTAATAATTTAAATGTTGACCTGCTTTCACTTTCCGGTCACAAGATATACGGTCCAAAAGGAGTCGGAGCCCTTTATATAAGAAAAGGCACAAGGATAATGCCCCAGATTCTTGGAGGGGGGCATGAAAGAGGAATAAGGTCAGGCACCGAAAATATACCAGGAATTGCAGGACTGGCAAAAGCTGCAGAAATCGGACAAAAGAATCTTCCGGATAAAATACTGAAGGTTACAAAAATGAGAGATTATTTAATAAACAGCCTTTTGGACAAAATTGATGAGGTCAAATTTAATGGCCACCCCACCGAGAGGCTGCCCGGGAATTGTAACTTTTCATTTAAATACATAGAAGGAGAATCAATAGTATTAAAGCTTGACCTTGCTGGTATTGCAGCATCGAGTGGCTCTGCGTGTTCTTCTTCATCATTAAAACCTTCACACACGCTGGTTGCAATTGGCCTTTCAAACCAGGAGGCTTATGGATCTCTGAGAATTACCCTTGGTTTTGAAAACACAAAAGAAGAGATAGACTTTTTTCTGGAAGTTATCCCTGAAATAATATCGGATTTAAGAAAAATTTCCCCTTTATATAAAAAGTAAATTAAATTAATAAAAAGAGTTATAATTTAAATTATAATTAAAAAATACAAACTTGAATTTAATAAACCTTTTAAAGGAGTGAAAAATATCTACCATAAGATTATACCTGGCACAAATAAATCCCACTGTCGGTGATCTTAAAGGAAACTACAATATTATTGCTTCTCATATCGAAGAAGCAAAAATAAATGATGTGGATATAGTGGTATTTCCGGAGCTTTCCATTACCGGATATCCACCGGAGGATCTGCTGCTTAAAAATGATTTTATTGATGAAAATATCGGTTATTTAAATAAGCTTAAAAAAAAAGTAACAAACATTATTGCCATTGTCGGTTTTGTTAATAAGGAACATGGTGGAATATATAACTCAGCAGCAGTGATTTATAATAATCAGATTAAATCCATATACAATAAGCAATTTCTTCCAAACTACTCATTTTTTGATGAAGAAAGGTATTTTAAAAAAGGCAGTGTAAATTATATTTATAAAATAGCTGGAATACTTATTGGAATTAATATATGTGAAGACATATATTACTCTCCCGGACCAACAAAAATTCAATCTGTTATGGGCGGAGCAGAACTCATAATAAATATATCTGCATCTCCTTACCATACTGAAAAAATTAAAGAAAGGGAAAAAATTTTATTTACCAGAGCTGTAGAAAACCGTGTAAATATTGCTTATGTAAATTTGGTAGGAGGACAGGATGAACTTGTATTTGATGGCAATAGTTTAGTTATAAATGAAAAGGGTTACATTTTAAGACACGCAAAACCATTTAAAGAAGATGCGTTAATATATGACCTTGATACCGTGGGAGTAACATCAGTAAGACTAAAAGATACCAAATTTAAAAATCAAAAAACTAAAATGAAAAAGGATTACAGTCCCCTGCCTGTCATTGACTTAAAATACCATCAAAAAAAAGGCGGGGGAAGTATACAGGATAAAATCGCCGTCAAATACAACCGGTATGTTTGCTGCATTGAGGATGAAATACTCCAGGCCCTAATTTTAGGGACCATGGATTATATTAAGAAAAATAGGTTTGAAAAAGTGGTTATCGCACTGAGTGGCGGTATTGATTCGGCTCTAACTGCAGTAATTGCCGTTTTCGCTCTCGGAAAAGAAAATGTCAGTGGAATTATAATGCCCTCCATCTACTCATCCAGGGAAAGTATAAGCGATGCTAAAGAATTGTCCGATAATCTTGGTATTGGATATACCACTATCCCAATTTCAGATATTTACAAAAGCTACCTTAAAAATTTAAAATCTATATTCAGTAGCTATAAAATTAATACTACCAGAGAAAATATTCAGGCACGGATAAGGGGAAATATTGTGATGGCTGCAGCTAATGAAAACAACTGGCTGGTACTGTCCACAGGCAATAAAAGTGAAATAAGCGTTGGGTACTGTACTCTCTATGGTGACATGGTAGGAGGATTTTCGCCAATTAAAGATGTATACAAAACAATGGTTTACATAATCTGTAAGTTTATTAACAAAAAATACTCGGATATAATTCCAAAAAACACTCTTACGAAAGCTCCTTCCGCGGAGCTTAAACCAAATCAAAAAGATGAAGACAGGCTACCCCCATACAAAATCCTTGACCCCATACTTAAAGCATATATAGAGGATGATCTGGATTACCATTCTATTGTAAAAAAAGGATTTGAAGGTAAAACAGTAAGAGAAGTAATTAATATGGTTGATTTTAATGAATATAAAAGAAGACAGGGTTCTCCCGGTATTAAGATT